>JAJPHQ010000065.1 GCA_021325195.1 Gammaproteobacteria bacterium
AGGTTGGAGCCTCCGGGAAAGCCGGGGCGGTTCACTTGCTTTCCCCACAAGCTGGTTGTGTTGCGCTGCAGTTCTTCGCTTGGAAACCCGGGGAGCACGTCACCAAATGGCGAAATGGTATCTTTAATGGTCAAACTTTTACAAACCAATTCATACCAATCTTTATGGCTTATTTTTGTGGCCATTTCTTTCACACTCATGCCTTCACGCCTTGCATAGACATTCTCGATGTCACCGACGCCTGCTGCGGTGAAATCAGAGTTTTAGCCATGCGTCTCATGGACGCGGACGCGACCAGAAGTCCAGGAGGTGTGCCCGTTCCGTTTCGCTGAAAAAGAACCGCATGTACGGGGTAGCGTACAACTCCTGCAGCAGGCGACGCGGGAAAACCAATCTCCTCATCAATTCCCGGTAGGCATGGCTATAGCTTTTTTCTTCACCCGCATTTTTCAATGACAACCGGAAGTCGCGTACGCCGAGGAACCGCCCCAGTGGCGCCTCGAGGCGGGGCAGGTTCTCCAGCCTGTAAAGAAACAGATCGACCTGCCCGTTGCCGATGCGGATATACCCATCGCAATGATTGAACTGGTGTGCATAGATATCGAGGTCGCAGTGGAATCTGTGGTCGAACCAGTTCGCGATCACCTCGCAGTCGTCCACAAAATGCTCATGGAGGTGCGCTACCACTTCGTCCAATCGCAGATCTTCCTCACCCTTGCGTGAAACGGAGTCCAGATACTGGAAGGTCCCCGAGAGCACGCGCGCCACCAGATCGCACCCTCCCGAGATCACTTGCAGCGGCTTCGACCGTGGCTGGGTGAAGATCTTGGACAAGGGTACCGGACAAGCCGGCACGTGAAGCGCCAAGTCGGTAGGCCAGTGCAATTGCCAGACCTTTCCAGGATAGCTGCCTTCCAGCGCAGCCCCGATGGCTTGCGACCCGATCTTGCCGTGCTGGTAGACGAAGAGATCGACACTGCACATCCATTCCGTGTCGGCATTCGGGAACCGGTCCTCGTAGTATCCGAAGTAGCAGTAGTGCATCTGCGCCTGTGCATCCGATTCCAGTCCCAGTTCCGGATATCTCATCCGGTAATAGCCGGGATCGAGCAAATTGAGACGTTCGGGATCCATCAGCCGCTGCTCACGGTAGCCGTTGTAAACAAAGTGCCAGCGTGCGTGCTGTTCGCTCGGAAAGCAGAGATCGGGATTGGCGCGTAGGTACCCGTCCGCGCGGAAGTCGCGCATGATGCGTTCCGCATGGGGATTGACGAAGATATTTCGGAAACGCAAGGGCGAGTGATCGCGCTTGAGTGCAATTTCGATTGCATCCAACGTTTTTGCAGCATTCTGCATGGCGCCCTCCCCAGGCCGCGCTTGTTTTACCCGATCGCGGAGCTTCGGCGCACCGCGCACGCCGCTTCCGCGGCCCACCGCTGGGAAACCAGCGGCACCCTGCAACCACACCGCCTGCCCTGCCCGCCATCACGGCCCGAAGTTCACCTGCCGGCCATTGTCGCAGACATGATCCATGCCGTTGCCGACAACGGCCAGATAGACATGATAGTGACCGGCCGGCAGCACATTGGCAGGCAGTCCGAACTTGAATCCGGAAAGTGCAGGTGCACCCGCGACGGATGCAGCGACATCGGGGCGCTGAACGTTCAATGTCAGGCGCGCCTGCAGGAAGCGGGCCGCCTGTTTGTCGTCGAACCTGAGCCAGTACTGCGAATCCTTGATGGCCGGCGCGGCGATCCAGCCTGCCACGCTGTGCGCAGATCCGGTTGCAGCGGTCACGGCCGGCCCCTGGAATTTCGCGTCATCGAATTGTTCGAGATTGCAGGTCGTCAAGGGTGTCATGGCCGCCGACGGCGTGTAAGCCGTCAACCCTGCCGCGGTGGTTTCAATCGCGGCGTTCGGTGCCTTGGGAGCCGTGTTGGCTTCGTTGTGAGTACCCGCGACACGTTGGCTGCCGGGTTCATGACAGCCCACAAGCAGAAACATCAGCAGCGCAATCGACACAGACCACATTTTTGCGAACCCGTTTTCTATATTCATTATCGATTCTCTGATGAGTGAAAGTCAGCTCTGCCGCCTGCTGAATGTCAACGAGCGCCCTCGTGTTGCGGCGCCTGACGGACTGGCTTGGCATGCGCTTCGCACCATGCATAGCAACGCTTGCCCAGCTGGATACCGGGCCGCTCGATGAAGGTATAGGTCAGAATCGCCACCGGTACCACCACCAGACAGGTCAACAGAAACGAGCCGACGAAGGCAATCGACAGATTATTGCCTGTCAAGAGATAGATTTTCCGATAGACGGGTTCGAGCAACAGGATGGCTGTCGGTTGCGTCAAATAGACCGAATAGCTGATCTTGCCAAGATAAGCGGTCACACGATTGACCAGCACCTTGAGCGATCGCAGCGCCAGACCCACCACCAGCAGCAGACAACAGATCGCCTTTGCGTACCGATTGTCTGGCAAACCAAGCTGGCCGACGTTCTGCATCACCGCGAGGTAGAGGAGCGCTGCCAGCAGGACCAGGAGCATGCCTAGCCCACGCGCCATTTCCTGCTTCCGTTCGATCTTGGGAACCACGTCTCTGATCAGGAAGTACGCCACGGCACCGCACGCAAACTCTGGCAGGAAGCGTGGGAAGAACCATTGGTACATCGACGCGGATGCGGCCGGACCGATCGCGAGATACTCAATGACGACCTGAATGAACATCCATATCAGTATGCAAGCGACTACCAAGGTCGCTGCCGACCATACGTTCCTGACCCTGACATACATGAAAGGAAAGACGACGTAAAACAGCATTTCCACGCCGATCGTCCAGCTTGCCCAGACGAAGCCCTGCTGATGCGTGGGAATCAGGTTGAACAGGAACGATCCGCTCGCCGCAATCTCCCACCATGGATGCGTTGCGTGAAACACCAAATGGTCCCGGATGACGGTCAACACGATCCACAGATAGAACAACGGCGCAATGCGGAAGAATCTGTGCATCCCGTAACTCAACCAGGGCCAGCGTTGCTTCTGACGGGCCGGCATGGTGTAGAACAACGAGAATGCACTTATCACGAAGAACAGGGTGACGCCGGTCCCGCCATTCACCGACCACAGGTGTGCCCAAGCAGGTACCTCCAGATTCGGATTGGGCACGAAGATCAGGTGGTACGCGATTACATACATGGCAGCAAGACCGCGCAGCGCGTCGAGAAAGTCGAGCCTGCGCGGACTTGCCTCTGCCAGCCCGGATGGCTGCGTTGAAACCCGCGCGGATTCTCTCATCGGCCCACTGTGCCCTGAAAATCGAGGGATCGATTGCGCACGTTCCTGCCTCTCTGTCTGCCGCGCGTCAGTTGGCAGTACGCCAGACCAGCCCCGTCTGGTCAAGCGCGGATTCAAGCTGCCGCATTTCCGCGACGTCTAGATTGAAGTGGCGCTGCAGCCTGCGGTTGTATTCCTCGACCTTGCGCAGCGCGCGTTCCCCGGGCCGGAAATGCCGGGCCACCAGCCGCTGGACACGCAGGATCTCCAGCATATGCGCCCTGCTTTCACCGCCGATGGTGACGCTGGAGCGGTGCCGGCGATGGAGATTGAGCGGATCCGGCACGTAGGCGATGTCGCCCTGTTCGAGCACTGCGAGGTAGGCTACCCAGTCGCCGGCAATCCTGAAGCTGCACATGGCGTCGATTTGCCGGTCGAGTGCCCTGCACAGCGCGTCGCGCCGGAACAGGACTGCGCTGACATTCGGGATCGTGTTCTTGATCGCAAGGCATTCCCTGATCTCGTCGATGCCGGTGGCACGGTAAGCGTTACGCCAGTGCTCGCATGAGATGTCATCCGTGTAGTGGAGGTAATGGTTGGCCATGACGCGTCCATGCTCATCGATCTGCCTCGACTGGCAGTATGCGAGTACGACCTCAGGGTCGGCCATCGCTTCCAGCAGGGTTTCCAGAAACCGTGGTTCCGACAGGTCGTCCGCCTCCGCGATCCATACGTACCCTCCACGCGCTAGGCTGGCGCCCTTCGCCCACTGCCGTGATACCGAGCCGGAATTCACCGCGCCGCGTACCACCCGGATTTGTACGCCGCGCTGGGCGGCAAGCTTTTCGACCACCTCCACGCTGTCGTCCGTCGAGGCATCGTCCAGCACGATCAGCTCATAGAACGGCACCGTCTGTCCGAGGATCGAATCGATCCGGCCGGGCAGTAGGGGCGCGTAGTTGTAGTTCGGCACGATCACTGAAACACACGGGATGTCCACGCCGAGCAGATCAAGCAGGTCGAACAGGTAGCATCGGAAATCGTGGCGTTCCGCCACCAGTTCCCGGCCACGTGCGCCGATTGCGGCAAGGCGCGTGGAATCACCGAGCAAACCCGAGACGGCCTCCGCAAATGCACCAACGTCGTCCGCGGGCACCGTCACGCCTGCCCCGGCGTCCAGCAATTCGGTGAAACCACCGGCCCCTGCAAACCCCACCACCGGCACCTCGACCTGCAAGGCCTCCAACACGACCGACGGGAACGGGTCCTCGCGGGAGGTCAGGGCGTACACGTCTGCGCCTGCGTAGAACAAATCCGTGTCGGAGGCGAAGCCCGGGAAATGGAAGCGCCGTTCGAACCCGGACTTCCGGACCGCCTCGCGAATATCCGGCTCTAGGTTCTGGTCGAAATGTCCGACCCACAGGAAATGCGCATCCTCGCGCCGCCGCATCACCCGCGTGGCGATGTCGACGAACAAATCGATGCCCTTGCGGTGGTCCGCGTAGCCCACGCAGAGGATCACTTTCGAATCGGGAGGAATGCCCAGCTTGCGTCGCAGTTCCGCGGCGGCTTCCCTGCGCCCGCCCGGCCAGGCATATCGATTCAGCTTGTACAGACCCTGCGCCCTCACTTCGGCGCGCTCGACAGGTGAGCCGAAGAACTGCTCGAACCCGTGCCTGACCTGTTCGGCCGGAAAAACAACATGGTCCGCGTGTATCGCGATCGCCCGGGCATGCTTTTCGAGAGAGTAATTCCTCAAGACGCCGGGCAATTCATGCACGAGGCTTATGACCCTGAAACCGGCGGCCTTCAACGTTCCGGCAAATAGGCCGGAAACGGTGGTGTTGGCGATCGCGCGACGTGCGCCGGTTTCGAAGAGTTCGCGTGCGACGCTTTCGGCCTCCCGCCCGCATGGGTCACAGCCGCTCAGGTCATGGACGGTCGCCCAGTGCGCGAATTCGGTTTTCAGCCTGCCCTCGCCAAGCAGCACGAGGTGGACGTCGAAGCGGAAGGTTTCGCTGTACATCCTGGCCATGTTCAGGGCCAGGTATTGCGCGCCGTGCGGATGGGCATCGTGCGACACGATGACGATGCTTTCGGGTTCCCGGATCGGGTCGGCCAGCAGGGCCTCGCGTGTCTCGCGAAGGTACGCGTAGCCATAGCGGCGATCGGGCTCAAGATAGGCGCCTTCGCCCCATTCGTTCCATGCGTTGATGAACACCAGACTCTCGCCGGCTACCGGGTGCCAGCGCGCGTATTCAACGGCCATGTCGAGCCATTCGCGATAGCGGGCGGGTGTGGCATTCGCGAAGGTGTAGCCCGCGCCCGGCTTGCGTGCTTCGTTGTCCCATGACGGGAACACACCGCGGATCATCTCGTAGTTGACCGGCGGATGCCGGCGTGCACGCTCGACCACCTCCGCATAATCGATCACGACGCCTTGATAGGCCGGGTTGACGATCTCCAGGCGGTTGTTGATCGGTTGCAGTCCGGCAGCCAGCTTGTGCGGCGGAAACTCGATTGCCGCATCGAATCCGTAGATGCGCGGATCTTCCACATCGAATTGGACCATGGCCAGGAACAGTTCCCCCAGACCCGCCTTGCGGCAATAGTCGCGCCAGCGATCGATGGTGGCCGCTGCATCGGGAAGGATCGACGGCCGGTAAAGCACGATCAACGGGCGGTTGTCCACCCTGATGTAGCGGGAATCGCGCAGCATCGGTTCGAGCGAGGCGATGAACGCATAATCGTCCTCAGCCGAATACTGCTGCGCCATGAGGACGTCCTGTTCGCGGCCATCCCAGCGCCGGGTCCAGTTTTCGTTGGCCCAGCAGACGCAAAAGGGAAAATCGATGCCGCGATGGGCCAGGAACTGGTTCAACGGCTTTTCCAGCAGCCGCCGCCCGCCGAACCAGTAATAATGGAAGCAAAAACCATGCACACCGTAGTGCCTGGCAAGTTCGACCTGACGCCGCATGACATCGACCACGCGCAGATCGTAGAAGCCGAGCTCGCCCGGCAGGCGTGGCTGATAATGGCCGACGAATTGCGGCATCGCCTTGGCGACATTGTTCCATTCGGTGAAGCCGCGCCCCCACCACTCGTCGTTCTCCGGAATCGGGTGGAACTGCGGCAGATAAAAGGCGATAGCCCGCACATCGAGCCGCGACGGGTCGGCCGGATGATTGTCATGCGCCACATACTCTTTGTCTGCAACACCTGCCGCCGTGGCGTAGAGATCATCCAGTACGTGTCTCGCCCCCTGATCGGACATCGGTGATTCGCTGCCAGAGACCATCTCCTTTCCCCCTTGCCTCCCTGAGTTTGTTGCGCTATTTAATCTACGCGTGCCCGGGGCCGCAACCGCGTTTTGAGCCAGCGCAAGGGAGCCGTAACCCTCCAGCTCGTGGATGAGGTCATGGCTTGAATCCTTTCGGTGAGCTCCCGCACGGTGGCATCCGTGTCCGCTTTCCTGGCTGACAATTCCCGCTGCAAGTCCTGCAATTCCCGCTGCAAGTCCTGCAGTTTCTGCCCCAGCACGTCATCACGCCGGCACAGTTCGGCGTAGCCCGCGTCCAGCTTGCCGGTCAGCATCGGTTCGAGTTGTTCGATCCGGCGGTGCAGCGTCTGCAGCAGCCGCTCCTGCCGGTCGACACGGCGCTGCAAGCGCAATTCCAGGGCGGACAACGCCGACGCCTGCTGGCCCGCTCGCTGTTCCATCTGGCCCAACTGTTCCTGTACCTCTCGCAATGGCTGGTCCACCCGCGAGCGGATTTCTCCGATGCGTTCGGTCAAACGCGCTTCGGTCTGCACCGATTCGAGGGCCAGCTTTTCGAAACGCCGTTCCATGGTATGTGCGCTTTCCGTGAACCGTGCATTGGTTTCCGTGAGCTGCCCGGCAAGTTCCTCGTTGCGCTGTTCGAGTGCTTGAACACGTGCGCTGTCTGCCATAACCCGTTCTTCCAATTGCTGCAAAACAACAAGCCGGCTTTCCAACCCATCAATGCGCGATGACTGCTCGCGAATCGTCTCATTCTTTTGTACTGCTTCCTGTTTAAGTCGCTCATTTTGGCTTCGCAGGTCTTCAGCAACGCTTTTTGTACTAATCATTTCATTTACACTATGATCAATGCGCTCAGCCAAAAAACTGGTCGCATGCGACATCAAACGAGCGAGGACATCAGGCAAAACAGTATCAACAACATACTCGATGTCATAGATCTCATCGGTAGGCAATAACTTTCGATCAATCTCTTCCCAACTTGTGGCATCCAAAGCAACTACTGTTGCGCATTTCGGCGAGTCGGACTCCACATTCCGTGATCTACTCAATCCGCAATACAGTATTCCACGATGGAGCGCAATTCCACGTGTGTAGCCATCGAGTTTTTTCGAACGCAGCAAGTTGCCATCGGGTCCGTATTCGCGAATTTCGAAGTTGGCGGAGTTGGCGAGTAACAGATTTCTCCCCTCTGGCAAGAGGCTGTGAGGTTGATTCAAATTGGTGATAAGCCGCTCCCCGGAATGCAAATCCTGTACAAAGCCTGCACCACTAGGCACATCTTTGTATTGCTTGCTCAGACGCAAATCTGCGAAAGCACTGAACACCAGTCGGCCATTCCATCGAGCCAGAGAGTTGATATGCCACGAATCGGGTTCGCCGGGGAAAGTCCATTGCTGGCACTCATGGCCTTCTCGACTGAGCTTCACGATCCTATTTGCAGCTGTCACGGCCACATAACGGAATTCTTCATCTGCCAAGACATCGTGGATGTCATCAAAAGCTCTTTCTAACCCGGTCACGCTCCCATGCTCGCTCTCGAACTGCAACAATTGTGCAGGTTGTAAAGCACGCAGAAGTGTATCTCCATGAACTACTAAGCCGGTCGTGTCCAAAGTATCGAGCTTATGAATTACTCCTCTATGAAACAGGAACAGCCCTCCATTGTTTGGGCAGGATATCAACAAATTTGCAAAGACATCACGCACGAAGCATCACCTTCGATTCGACATTGAAATCAACCAGTTCTGTTGATTTGTTTTCTTCTATAGGCAGAACACGGAACGCAACAGCATCGGCAATACGATGAAGAAGTGTTTCCTGTTCTTCCTCCACACCAAAAACTCCCGCATTCATGAAATACGTGCCCGGATTTAGCATGCAATCGAACAAAAATTCTACTGTTGCAGACTCTCCAGCTCGTTCGACCACCAACCCATCCCGAAGCGCTGCATGCGACATTGTGCCGCAAATAGGCAGACCGGTGACACTCTTGATCAAGCAGCCGAATCGTACCTTAAACACCGGTTTCAAAAAATCGACATTGAAACAGAATCGATAGCGCCTTCCACGCACCAGCCCGTTGACCGGCCTGCCGCTCTCAGTAAGCAATTTCACCTCAGTGATTACAGCACCCTTCGAAGCGAATATGGCTGTACTCTCAGGCTTCAGCTGTGGGTCATAGGTTTCCTGTGTCTCATGTGCATCGTTGACCGGCAATAAAGCTACATTCACTTCGCCTTTGCAATCCGTTAGATCTTTAAGCCGAGGGTCTTCATCATTACGTATTGTTTTACGGATCCTTGCTGCCTCCCCGGTCGGAGAATACAACAATCTGTGATAATCGTTAATTATTTTCTTGGGTTGTCCTTGCGCCAACATTTCACCCGCGTCGACAAGTATGGCTCGATCGCACAGTTCAACAACTGCATTTGCAGCGTGGGATACAAACAAAATAGTCGCACCGTTTTCACGGATCGCTTCGATTCGCGAGAAGCACTTGCGCTGAAATAGCTCATCACCCACAGAGAGGGCTTCATCGACCACCAGGATGTCGGGGGTGACGTTGATTGCGACGGCAAAGGCCAGGCGTATGTACATGCCGCTGGAATAAGTCTTCACCGGTTGTTCGATGAACTCGCCGATGTCGGCAAACGCCACGATGTCCTCGAAACGGGCATCGATCTCCTCGCGGCTCAGGCCCAGCACTGTGGCATTCAGATAGGCGTTTTCGCGCCCGGTGAATTCGGGATTGAAACCCGAGCCAAGTTCCAGCAGCGCGGCCACGCGTCCATGCACGCTGACTTGTCCCAGGGTTGGCGTGAGCGTGCCACAGATGATCTGGAGCAGTGTCGATTTGCCGGAACCGTTTCGGCCGACGATGCCGACGGTCTCGCCACGGTGCACATCGAAGCTGACGTCACGCAGCGCCCAGAACTCGTGGAAATAGCCGCGTACCGGTCGGTGCATGAAACGCTGCAGCCTTGGCAAAACCATCTGCTTCAGGCGATCGGCCGGTTGCGTGTAGATCTCGTAGCGCTTGGCCAGATTTTCGACGCGGATGCTGAACTGGTCAGAGGACATCGGCAAACCCCTTGCGGGTACGCTGGAACCATGCAAAGGCCAGCCACGCGAACAGACAGGAGACGAGCGCGTACAAGCCGAGGTGCAGCCACGACGGCGGCCTTCCCCAGATCAGCACATCCTGCGAAGCAACCACGATCACCGTAAGCGGATTCAGGTACATCCAGTCGCGGTACTGCGTCGGAATCATTGTCATGGGGTACATGATTGGTGCGAGGAACATCAGCGCCGTGGTGACGATGGTGATGGCCTGCTTGAGATCGCGCAGGAACACGCCAAACGAAGCCAGCAACCAGATGATGCCTGCCACGAACGGCAGGAATATCGCAACCACGATCGGAAACAGCACCACTGTCCACGGAATATGTCCTTTCACCAACAACTCGATGACCAGCAAGGCAATCGTGGAGATCAACAGGTGAAACAGTGCCGATCCGAGCGTGCTCCACGAAAGGGTTTCCAACGGGAACACCACTTTTTTCACGAAATTGGTGTTTTCTATTATCAATGTCGCTGCGCGGTTGGCGCACTCGGCGAACAGGGAATTGATGTTCAGGCCGGCGAACAAGACCAGCGCGAATCCGAAGTGTCCCGATACTTGGCCATTCCAGCGCGCCTTGAAGATCACGCCGAACACGAAGGTGTAGATCACCAGCATCAGCAGGGGGTTGAAGAACGACCAGAACAGCCCGGCAAACGAGCCGCGATAACGGCCGGCGACATCCCGTTTCGCCATCTGCACGATCAGGGCGAAATGACGCTTTAGCGCGATGTACGGGGAAAGGGGGTCGATCAGACGATAAGCGGTCGTGCTCATGGGGCTCGTATCGGTTGAGGCCTGGGTGCCTGGCCGCGGCGGGCGATTATCGTGTCGCGACGCTGACTATTGGTTGTATGACGCGTCTTGTAACGCCCCATCCCCGCCCGGCAGCGGATCCGGCCAGCCGTTGCGGACATTTCCGACGTCGATGGATCCTGCTTGGGCAACCGCCATTGCCGAGCCCGCGACGGCTGCCGGATCATCGGTCTTTGCCCGGCGCGATCGGAATTGTAGTGCACGGGCGGAGCAGTCGCCATCGCAAACCGGGCACGAGCCGGCCATGGCCGCCCGCTCATCCCCGCCGGGCCAGGTCGCGCAACGCCGAACGCCAGCCTGACGCATAGCGCCGGTAGCGGCCGCTGGCGGCTTCACGCAACACGGGCACGAATCGCGACCACGGCATTCCACGCATTGCCTGTCTCGTGCGCAGGTGGGCGAGTTTTTCCGCAACCAGTGCGCAATGGGCGGAGGACACCTTCCCCGCCAGCGTGCGCAGACGATCGAGCAATGCTTCCTCGCGGCGGATCAGTGCATCGATCATGGCTGCACGCGGCTTCAACAAGTCGGCCCATTTTTCCGCAAGTCCGCGCTCGGGCATGCCGATCTGGTTGGCGTCGTGCTGGCGGTAGTCGATCAGCGCGGATTCCAGGCAATCGAATCCGCCGAGTGCCGCCGCGACGATGGCAAGCCATTCGTCGTGCACCCAGCCGGCGCCGACCGGCAAGGCATCGTCGAGCAGGGACCGCCGCAACGCGATCGTCGCGCCAGTCGCGAGGCTGCGCCGCAACAGCACCTCGAATCCTTTTCCTTCGTGGATCCGTTTCGTCTCGCCTGCCGTGACCCGCAGCACGTCGAACAGCGACAGGCGGAGATGCCTGCCGGCCTCGTCGACACGCCGCGCATTGCCGCACAGAAGCTGCAGGGACGGGCGTCGTGAAAACTCGGTCAGTTGCGTGTCCAGCTTGCCGGGATGCCACGCGTCGTCCTGGTCGCAAAGCAGCAACACGTCGCCGGCGGCATCTTGCAACGCGGCCTCGAAATTGGCGACGTATCCGATGTTGTGCGGGTTCCGTGAGATCCGCACCCGGATTCCGCGCTCGGCAGCGGCCCGGCCCAGGTTTTCCAACAAATCAAGCGTCGCATCAGTCGAGGCGTCGTCGCGGACCACGATCTCGTCGGGCAGGCGCGATTGGCGCAGAAGGCTTTCCCAGAGTGCAGCGAGAAAGCGCGCGCCATTGTAGGTACACAGGACGACGGACGTGGAAAGCGGCATGACGGCTTGATTGTCACCGCCCGCGCGACGGCTTCACAGCCCCGAGCACTGCGTTGCCGGCCCGAAACCGTGGCCGGGACGTCACGCGGCATGCATCCATGCGAGGGTCTCGCGAAGGGGGATGGACGGCACGAACCCGGACAACGCGCGCAAGCGCGCGTTCGAACCGACCAGCCGCTGCACTTCATGGCTGCGCGCGAAGGCGGGATTGAACCGCACCTCGATCCGGTAACCCGCGATCGCGGCCATCATGTCCAGCACGTCGTGCAGCGAATGCGCGACGCCCGAGCAGATATTGATCGTTTCGCCAGCCGGGGCTTTCGCGACGATGGCCGCATACGCGCGTGCCACGTCGCGCACGTCGGAAAAATCCCGTGCCACGTCCGTATTGCCCAGCTCGATGGTTTTCTCGCCGCGCTTGAAGTGCGCGACGATCTTGGGGATCAGGAAGTTCTCGCTCTGGCCCACGCCGGTGTAGTTGAACGGGCGTACCAACGTGATGGGCAAGCGGTCCATCCACAGTCTGGCCATGTATTCCATTGCAAGCTTGGAGACCGCGTAGTCGTTGGCCGGCGCGGGGGGCGCGTCCTCGGTGATCGGCTCGACCTTCGCGTTGCCGTAGATGTTGGCGCTGCTGGCCAGCACCACGCTGCGAGGCTTGTGGCCGCATTCCGCCAGTGCCTCCAGCAGGTTGCGGGTGCCGAGGATGTTGACGCGATAGATTTCGTCCACGTCCCCGTGCGCCACGAACGAGATCGCCGCGAGGTGCACCACCACGTCTGGGCGCGCCTCGCCCACGGCTCGTCGCACCGCCGCACGATCCAGCAGGTTCGCGCGCAACACGCCTTCACGGGGCGGCTCGCCGTCGTGGGCCAATCCGACCACCTCGTAGCCGGCGCCTTCGAGTTCGGCTGCGACATAGCGACCGGTGAAACCGTGGCAGCCGGTCAGCAGCGCACGGTTTTTTTGCTGCCCAGGGTGGTTGATGTGAGTCATCAGGGCAGTCCATTGGCTTCGCGATTGCTGCAACGGGTGCCGGTGCTGGACTTGCTGTCGCTTACTTTTGTATATACAATAATATCGTGATCTATGAATGGGATGAAACCAAACGCGCAGCGAACCTGAAAAAGCACGGGTTGGACTTCGCCGATGCCGATATGGTGCTGGAAAGCGAATACGCCCTCATCATGGAAAGTCCCCGCGTAGGTGAAATGCGCCAGCAAGCCTTCGCCTACGTGTTTGAAGTGCTGGCAGTGCTGACGGTCGTGTTCGTACGCCGTGACGATCGCTGCCGTGTAGTGAGTTTTCGTCCGGCAAAGCGGACAGAGTGTGAGAAGTACTATGCGTGGCTCAAAGAAAATTACCGTGATGACCAGTGAGGGGATGCGCGCATCCCGCGCACGCGGGAACAGTCGTACCGACTGGGTACGCGTCCGGCGTGAGGCAGCCCGTGATCCCCGGACCGTCGCAGTGAATCGCGAGATTGGCGAGATGCTGACGCGCAAGCGTGGGCGCCCGATCAGGGACGAGCAGAAGCAAGCCATTTCATTGCGCATTCCCCAATCGGTACTGAAACGCTGGAAGGCGACAGGACCGGGTTGGCAGACGCGCATGGTGGAGCGGCTTTCCGCGCCGTGACATCGACGCCGTGGGTCAGCCCTCGACCCATCGCTTGCCGCTGTCCGTGCAATGGTCGCCCCGGGCAACGAGGTCAACAGCGCACGCGGCCGGTCAGAACGAAAAGCCACTTTCGATCCGTTTCAGGTCGGCTTCCACCATCATCCTGCACAACTCCTCCAGTGTGGTGTTGGCCTGCCAGCCCAGCACCTCGCGCGCGTGCGCGGGATCGCCGATCAGCATGTCCACCTCGGCAGGGCGGTAGAACTTCGGGTTCACCCTCACCACCGTCTTGCCGGTATCGGTGCGGATCCCGGTTTCGCCCTGCGCGTTGCCTTTCCATTCGATGCCGATGCCCGCAGCCTTGAATGCCAAGGTGGCGAAATCGCGCACCGTTTCCGTTCTGCCCGTCGCCAGCACGAAGGTATCGGGCTCTTTCGCCTGCAACATTCGCCACATGCCCTCGACGTATTCCTTGGCGAAACCCCAGTCGCGCCTGGCGTCGAGGTTGCCAAGTTCAAGCGAGTCCTGCTTGCCCAGCTTGATGCGCGCCACCGCGTCGGTGATTTTGCGCGTGACGAATTCGCGCCCGCGCAGCGGCGATTCGTGGTTGAACAGGATCCCGCTGGCGCCGAAGATCCCGAACGACTCGCGGTAGTTCACCGTCGTCCAGTGCGCGAACAGCTTGGCCACGCCGTACGGACTCCTCGGCCAGAACATGGTGTGCTCGTTCTGCGGCACCGCCTGCACCTTGCCGAACATCTCCGAGGTGGATGCCTGGTAGAAGCGCGTGTCGGGCTTGACCGTGCGGATCGCGTCGAGCAAGTGCAAAGCACCCAGCCCCGTGATCTCGGCAGTCGTGCTCGGTTGCTCGAACGAAACCCCCACGAAACTCTGCGCGGCGAGGTTGTACACCTCGTCCGGCCGCGCCTTTTCGATCAGGCGCAGACTGCAGCCGGGATCGGTCAGGTCGTATTCGACCAGTTCCAGGTTCGGGTGTCCGGTCACGCCGAGCTCGTCCATGCGCCAGAAGTTGACCGAACTGGTGCGCCGGTAGGCGCCATACACCTTGTAACCCTTGTCCAGCAGCAGTCGGACGAGATAGGCGCCGTCCTGCCCCGAAACGCCGGTGATGAGTGCGGTCTTCATGGGTGCATGGTTCCGTCCGACGGGATGTGGCCGGCGTACCGGATCAGGCGAGCGCGGCGGCGAGTTCGTCACGCAGGTCGCGCACGTCCTCGACGCCGACCGACAGGCGGATCAGGCCGTCGCTGATTCCAAGTCGTTTGCGGTTGGCGGGTGGCACCGAGGCGTGGGTCATGATCGCCGGGTGCTCGATCAGGCTTTCGACGCCGCCCAGCGATTCGGCCAGTGAAAACAGGTGACAGCGTTCCAGCATCCGGCGCGCCTTGTTCAAACCGCCCTTCACCTCGATGCTGACGATGCCGCCGAAGCCGTCCATCTGGCGCTTCGCCAGCGAATGTTGCGGATGCGATTTCAAGCCCGGATAGATCACGCGTTCGACCGCCGGATGTTTTTCCAGCCACCGCGCGAGTTCCAGCGCACCGGCGCAGTGCGCCTGCATCCGCAGCGCCAGGGTTTTCAGGCCACGCAGTGCCAGGAAGGCGTCGAACGGGCCGGCCACCGCGCCGACCGAGTTCTGCAGGAACGCCATCCGTTCGGCCAGTGCCTTGTCCGCCACCACCGCGACGCCGCCCACCATGTCGGAATGGCCGTTGAGGTATTTGGTTGCCGAATGCACCACGATGTCCGCGTCGTGTTCGAGCGGCCGCTGCACCATCGGCGAACAGAAGGTGTTGTCCACCGCCAGCAGCAGGCCGTGTTGCTTCGCGAACTTAGCAATCTTGGCGAGATCCACCAGCTTCAGCATCGGGTTGGTCGGTGTCTCGGCCCAGATCATCCGGGTGTTCGGCTTCAGCGCGGCTTTCAGCGCCGTCGCGTCATTCAAATCGATGAAACTGAAATCGAGCCCCGCACTGCGGCGGCGCACCCGCTCGAACAGGCGATAGCTGCCGCCGTACAGGTCGTCCATCGCGATCACGTGGCTGCCCGAATCGAGCAACTCCAGCACCGTCGCGGTCGCCGCCATGCCCGAGGCGAATGCGAAGCCCGCGACGCCGCCTTCCAGATCCGCGACGCAGCGTTCGTACGCCATCCGGGTCGGGTTCTGCGTGCGCGAATACTCGTAGCCCTTGTGCACGCCGGGACTCCGCTGCACGTAGGTCGAGGTCGCGTAGATCGGCGTCATGATCGCGCCGGTCGAGGGATCGGGCGACTGGCCCGCGTGGATCACGCGGGTGGCGAGGGAGAGCGATTTCTGATTGGTCATGAACCGGTGGACTCCAGAATATTCCGTCACTCCGGGGCCATTGCCGGCTTCATCGGCAATGGAACCCGGAATCCGGTTTTCGTTGCGCCATCGAGCATCGTCAGAGCTGGATTCCGGGTTCCGTCTGCGGTGAAACTGCAGACGGCCCCGGAATGACGAAAACGAGAAGACGCCACGTTCGTGTCACGCATCGCGCGGGAACATTCCGCGGCAGGTGTCGCGCAAGTTTTCTGCCAACTCTTCCGGCGTCTCGCCAGGGCTCGTGATCCCCGGCTGATCGACCAGTTTACCGACCCGGAAGCGCTCGCCGCGCCAGTACAGCCTGTTCAGGGCATTCATTGGCCTGTACCCATCCTCGCCAATCATTTCACTTTTCACGCTACCCGTCTGCGCAGGTAATTCAGCAGGTCGATCCGGGTGATCAGGCCGAGGAACCTCTCGCCGTCCATCACGATCGCGACGTGGCCGGCGTCGAACACCGGCAGCAGCGCCTCGATCGGCGATTTCACGTCCAGCAACTGCAGCTTGCCGACCATTGCGCTGGAAACGGGATCGAGGAAGCGCTTTTCGTCACCGTACACGTGCAGCAGCAGGTCTGATTCGTCGATGATGCCGACGATCCGATCGCCCTCCATCACCGGCAGTTGCGAGACGTCGTACAGCTTCATCCGGTTGTACGCGGTGACCAGCAAATCGGACGGGGCCGCGACCACGGTATCGCGCTGTGCATACGGGCGCAGGATCAGGTCACGCAGGTCGCCGGTCGGCTGCCGCTCCAGGAAGCCGTTGTCCAGCATCCAGTAATCGTTGTAGAGCTTGGACAGATACTTGTTGCCGGTGTCGCACACCAGCGTGACCACGCGTTTCGGTTCGGTCTGCTCGCGGCAGTAACGCAGCGCGGCAGCCAGCAACGTGCCGGTGGATGACCCGCCCAGAATGCCTTCCTGCTTCAGCAGTTCGCGCGCGGTCAGGAAGCTTTCCCTGTCGGAAATGGAATAGGCCCTCTTCACCCGCGAGAAATCGCTGATCACCGGCAGGAAATCCTCGCCGATGCCTTCCACCATCCAGGTCGCGGATTTCTTCGAGAGCGTGCCTTCGTTGATGTACTGCGCCAGGATCGAGCCGACCGGATCGGCAAGGATCAATTCCGTCTGCGGCGAGACTTTTTCGAAATAGCGCGACAAGCCGGTCATCGTGCCCGAGGAACCGCAACCGAACACGATCGCATCCACGCGGCCATCCATCTGCTCGAAGATTTCCGGGCCGGTGGTGGTCTCGTGCGCCAACGGATTGTCGGGATTCCCGAACTGGTTGATGAAATACGCACCGGGCGTTTCCTCGGCGATCTGCGCGGCGAGGTCCTGGTAGTACTCGGGATGACCCTTGGCGACGTCCGAGCGCGTCAGCACCACTTCCGCGCCCATGGCCTTCAGGTTGAAGATCTTCTCGCGGCTCATCTTGTCGGGCACGACCAGGATCAGCTTGTAGCCCTTGGCCTGCGCGACCAGCGCGAGTCCCAACCCGGTGTTGCCGGCGGTGCCCTCCACCCGCGTGGCGCCGGATTTGATCCTGCCGGCCTTTTCCGCGCCCGCGATCATCGACAGGCCGATCCGGTCCTTGATCGAACCGCCGGGATTGGCCGATTCCAGCTTCAGGAACAGCTCGCACCTGCCGGTGTCGAGCCGGCGCGCGCGCACCATCGGCGTGCGGCCGATCAGATCGAGGACGCTGTCGACGATCTCGGGATTGGCGCTTGGCGTGGGCGGCATGGCTCAACGATCGTCGGGCGCGCGCGGGGCGCGGCGGACTGGGCATGATACCCGACCATCGACAAACCGGCCCGCGCAAGGCGGGCCGGCACGGATTCACGGGATGGCTGGCGGCGGGGCTTACGCCGTGCCCAACTGGTTCCACATTCGGGTGAGGCGGTCCTTGACGTACAGTTTTTCCCTTTTCATGCCGGCCAGGGCGTTGTCATCGAGCGGCAGCACGCCGAGTTCCGCGTCGCGCACCTTGCTGTCCAGCTCCTGATGGTGCTGGTAAAGGCGGCGGAACTCGGGATTCGCCTTCATCAGCGCTTCGATATCCTCTTTCTGCTGGTTTTCGAACATTGCCGAGCCTCCTTCAATCAAGTGCACCTCGGATTCAACAACGGAGTAAAGCTTCTTGAAAAGTGCGGCCACGGATGGCCGCTTTGTTGCGCAGGGACGCGCAATGAAGTTGCGGCCACGGATGGCCGCTTTGTTGCGCAGGGACGCCCATTGAAGTTGCGGCCACGGAGTTCTGGCCATGGATGGCGTTTCGGGCCGCTTTCACGCGCAGGGACAGCGCACAGACCAACTCCACGCGCCGCGGTCGCGGAGCGTGGAGGACTGGAGAGTGCGGGATTCATGTGGTGCGGAAGGGGGACCGGCATGGGGCCGGTCCCGACCCGGAAACTACTCCTGTCAGGCCGGCTTGGCAACCTGGAACAGGCCGGGCGTGGACGGCGTGCCCGCAGCGCGCCCGCCGACCCGCGGCGCGCATGCAAGCATTTGATTCAGCGTGTTTATGGCAGGGCGCGGAGCTCGACTTCCGCGCCGTGCGAGGTGCGGCCCATCGGCCGGATCTCGACCCGGCTTGCGCCGGCGGCGACCAGCGCGTCACGCACCGCCACCGCACGCCGGCCGGCCAGCACGCGCAGGTCACCGGATGCGCGCGGCTCGATCCGGATGCGCTGGTTCGCGTGCGCACGGGCGAAGTCGGCCACGCGGCGCTGGCCCGCTGCACTCAATTCCGCCGTGCCGCCGAGGAAGGCGCTGTCGGCGAGACCCAGGCTGCCGCCCCCCGTGCTCGCCGCCCCGGTGTCGCTGCTTCCGCCCAGCGCACGCGTGGCGGCCTCGGCCAGTTGCGCTTCCCGACGCGCCAAGGCGGCCGCACGGGCCTGTGCCGCCGCGAGCTTCCTGGCCTGCGCGGCTTCGAGCTGCGCCTGCTGGGCCTGCTGCGCGGCCTGCGCACCCTGCTGCTGCAGCATCTGCGCCTGCTCCACCGCGGCCTCGTACTGCAGGCGCTGGCGCGCCAGTTCGGCCTGCGCGATCGCCGCGTCCGCCTGCGCGGCTTCCAGCATGATCTGGTCGCGCTGGCGCTCGAGCTGATCCAGCTTGGCACGGTCTGCCTCCACCCGGGCCGCCGCGCGTGCCAGGGCGACGCGTTGTTCGGCCATGAACAGCGCGTGGTCGCGTTCACGCCGGCCGGCGTTCTGCAACGCCGTGATCGCGTTGCGCGCAAGAATCTGCTGCGCTCCCGCGTACTGGCCCAGCACCGGATCGTTGCTCAACTGGTCCAGTTGCGCCGACAGGCGCTGCACGTCGGCATCGACCGACGATGCGTGCGCGCCGGTCGGCAAGGCGCCGATGAGCGCGAGACCCGCGGCAAGAACAATGGCCATCGCGCGCATCACGGCATGCTCCCGGATTCCGGATCGGGCTTGCCCGACGTGCCCCCGGGTGTGGGGACGCCGCTGCCGGACGAGGACGCGGGCGCCGCGCTGCTGCCGGATGCCGGCTGGCCCAGTTCGATCGACGGCAGGTTCACGGGTGCGGCTCCGGAAGACGATGCGGACGGCGGCGCGGCGGCGGCCTGCGCCGCGGCCGCCGCGGCCTGACGGCGCTGGAGGTCGGCCTGCAGGCTCTGGTTCTCGGCCGTCTGCTCGCGGATCTGCCGGTCCAGGGCGGCGGCTTGCGCGCGGGCGCGCGCCGTCTCGGCGGCGGCCTCCGCTTCCTCGGCGCTCCACGCGGCCTTGTCGTTGTCGCCGTTCATGGTGAACTGTTGCGCCGCGGCCAGGCGGCGTTCCGCCTCGGCCAGCGCTTCGGGCGCGGAGGACGCGGCGCCTGCATTGCGCGCCGCGCGGATTTCCGACTGCGCCCGGTCCATCAGCTGGATGGGCGGCGGGGCGGTGGCGCAACCGGCCAGCGCTGCGATCGCCAGAATGGGCAGCAGGCAATGGATTTTTGGCCGCATGCGTGCCATAACACGATCCCGGGGGAAGCAACGGGATTATTGTCGGTGCCCCCCCTTGCCTTTGCAATGCGGCCAAGCGGCCCGCGCGGTTTTGCCCAGGTGACAGCGGATGGACATCGGATATTTCCTCAAGCTGATGATGGACAAGGGTGCCTCGGACATGTTCCTGAGCACCGGCACGCCCGTGCACATCAAGGTCGAGGGCAAGCTGTACGCGCTGGGCAGCACCGGCCTGCCGCACGGCATGGCCAAGAAGATCGCCTACTCGCTGATGGACGAAGGTCAGGTGCCGCAGTTCGAGCGGGATCTGGAATTGAACATGGCGATCGCGGTCAAGGACGTCGGCCGCTTCCGGGTCAACGTGTTCAAGCAGCGCGGCGAGGTGGCGCTGGTGATCCGCGCGATCAAGAGCGAGATCCCCACCATCGAGCAACTGCTGCTGCCGCAGATCTACAAGCAGTTGATCATGGAACCGCGCGGCCTGATCCTGGTGGTGGGCTCCACCGGCTCGGGCAAGTCCACCACGCTGGCCTCGATGATCGACTACCGCAACAGCAACACCTCGGGGCACATCCTGACCATCGAGGACCCGATCGAGTACCTGCACAAGCACAAGAAGTCGATCGTCAACCAGCGCGAGGTGGGGCTGGACACCCACAGCTACCACGAGGCGCTCAAGAACGCGATGCGCGAAGCCCCGGACGTGATCCTGATCGGCGAGATCCGCGACACCGAGACCATGGACGCCGCGATCGCGTTCTCCGAGACCGGCCACATCTGCCTCGCCACGCTGCATTCCAACAACGCCGACCAGACCATCGAGCGCATCCTCAACTTCTTCCCCGAGGCCGCGCACAAGAACATCCTGATGAACCTGGCGCTGAACCTGAAGGCGGTGATCTCGCAACGGCTGGTGGTCGGCAAGGACGGTCGCCGGCGTCCGGCGGTGGAGGTGCTGATCAACACCCCGCACATCCGCGACCTGCTGCGCCGCGGCGAAGTCCACGAGATCAAGCTGGCGATGGAACGCAGCCTGGAGGAAGGCATGCAGACCTTCGACCAGTCGCTGTTCAAGCTGTACAAGGAAGGCGTGATCGATCTCGAGGAAGCCCTGTCCAAGGCCGACTCGCGCGACGGGCTTGCGCTCAAGATCCGGCTGGCCGAAGGCGCCAGCGGCACCGACCTGCCGCAGGACGATCCGTACGGGATGGCGACGCTGTAGCGCCCGTTCGATTCGCTCTCGGAATCCGTGCTTTGGTCGCGCTCGACATCCATGTCCTGATTCCGCGCGGACATGACGGTTTTCTCGCCTGCCGCAATGCGCAGCAAGCAGTCGTCCATGAATCGCTTTGCTGCCCGCACTTCCCTGTGCGGGCGTTCGCCGGCGCGAGATGCCATTCAAGGCATCTCGCGAAAGCTCCGGCTCACCCCTGCGCGTCTCGCCAATCGCGTACGGCACCGGGTCCTGCTTTGCTGACGGCCGTCCATGGCCTGCAACATCGCAAGATCAAGCGACAAGGTTTCATCAAGCCGAGCGCACAGGATGTGCGTCCAATGGGGCCCCTGTGCCGCGGTGAGGCACGGACGATCAGGCCCGCAGGGTGAGCGCGAGGGATCGCGCTCATTCGGCCGCCGCGCCAAGGACGGCGCGTCGGTCGAACCCGTCCGCGCCGAACGCACTTTTCGGCCAGGGATGGCACGAAAAGCGCGGCACCGGGGTGGCCTTTCTTTGGGCCACCTTTCTTTGGCCACGCAAAGAAAGGTGGCACGCGCGCCTTGGAGGCGCGCGGAAAAAGGACATGGATGTCAAACAACTTGATGATCGGTTGTCAGCAATCGACCATCAATGCAGCGTGCAGAAGCAGTACGCGTACATCTCGGGTTTGCCGACCTGCGCGTGCTCCAGCAGCTTCAGTTCCGGCGCCAGCCCGGGCGCCTGCGCCAGCCACGCCGCGGGCAGGCGAATCCCGAGCGAAGTCATCAGGCTGGTGAGCGCCGATCCGCGGCTCATGCCCACGAGCATGCGCTGGAACGCGCCCATCGGTTTCTCGACGTAGCGCACCGAATAGTTGTTGCCGAGCCTGGCGTCCCCGGCCGCGATCGCGATCGCGTCGTGCAGGCCGCCCAGTTGATCGACCAGGCCGCGCTGCAGCGCCTGCTCGCCGGTCCACACCCTTCCCTGCGCGATGGCGTCGATGTCGGCGAACGGCTTGCCGCGGGCCTTGGCGACATTGCCCACGAAATCGCGGTAGCCCTTGTCGATCACGCTCTGGATCGTGGCGCCCAGCGCGGGATCCAGCGGGCGGCGGAAGTCGAACGCGCCCGCCATCGGCGTGGTGCCGACGCCGCCGGTGTTGATGCCCAGCTTGGCCAGCCCGTCCGAGGCGGTGAAGAAAAGACCGAAGATGCCGATCGAACCGGTGATGGTGTCGGGCTCGGCGACGATCCGGTCGGCGTCCATCGAGATCCAGTAGCCGCCGCTGGCCGCCACGTCGCCCATCGACACGATCACCGGCTTGCCGGCCTGGCGCGCCAGCATCACTTCGCGGCGGATCTGTTCCGCAGGAAACACCGCGCCGCCGGGCGAATCCACCCGCAGCACGAGCGCGCGCACCGAGGGATCGGCGCGGGCGGCCCGGATCAGCGCGGCAGTGGATTCACCGCCGATGCTGCCGGGCGCTTGTTCACCCGGAACGATGCCGCCCTCGGCCACGATCACCGCCACCGCCGGCTTGCCGATCCCGAGTTCGCGGGTGTGCGGCAGATAGCCGTCTAGATCGACGGCCCGGAAACCGGTGCCGCGCTGGTCGGGCACGCCTTCCTTCTGCATCAGCCGCACCACGTCCTCGCGGGTGGCGAGGCCATCGACCAGGTGCAGTTTCAGCGCGAGCTGCGCCAGGTCGCCCTGCGCCGCCGGGATTTCCCGCGGCAGCGCGTCGATCTCCTCGTTCAGGGTCGCGGGATCGATCCCGCGCAGCTTGCCGACCTCGCCGAGCCAGGTGTTCCACAACCCGTCCAGCCAGTATTTGTCGGCTTCCAGCGCGGCCGGCGAAGGCTGGTCCAGCACGAAGGGTTCCGCCGCCGACTTGAACTGCCCGACCCGGAACAGGTGCGCGTGCACGCCCAGCTTGTCCAGCAGATCCTTGAAGTAGCTGCGGTAGTTCGACAGCCCCGTGATCATCAGCGAGCCGTCGGGATCGAGCAGCACCTTGCCGGCATGCGCCGCCAGCAGGTACTGCATCTGGTCCATGCCGGTGCCCCACGCGATCACCGGCTTGCCGGCGGCCCGGAAGCGGTCCAGCGCCGCGCCGACTTCCTCCAGCGCGCCCATGCCGCCGAACTGCAGTTCGTCGGTGTCGAGCAGGATGCGCGAGATGTCAGGATCGTGTGCCGCGGTGTCGATCGCGGCGACCAGGTCACGCACCTGCACCTGCCCCACCGGCTGCCCCGACAAGCGCGCCAGCGCACGGCTGGCGGCGTCGATGCTGTACTGTTCCACCAGTTGTCCTTGCGGTTTCAGCAGCAGCACAGTGTTCGGGCCCAGCCGCGGCACGCCGCGCGCCAGCAGCGCGAGGATCACGAACACGAGGAAGAAAAACACGCCGTTGACGATCACCAGCCGCGCGACGTTGATGCCGCGTCCCAGCGCGAACAGGAAACCTGGAAATCCGCGGCGCGGCGTGGTGTTCATGGAATCGTGACCCGGAAACGGAATGTCATTCGCACAGCGTAACCGAGCCGATTTCCGGCGTCACCCGGCGTCCGGTGAACCGGCCGCGCCCGCCGCCAGCGGCCCGCGCCGCCAGCCCTCGTTCTTCGCGAGCCGGAAGAAGCGGGCGAACAGCAGCGCCGCCGCCACCGACAGCCCCGCGATCATGCCCACCCACATGCCCGGCGCGCGCCAGCCGGCCTCGAACGCCAGCCACCAGCCCAGCGGCATGCCGACCGCCCAGTACGCGAACAGCGTGATCGCCATCGGCATCCGGGTGTCCTTGAGGCCCCGCAATGCACTGTTCGAGACGACCTGGATGCCGTCGGAAAACTGGAAGATGCCGGCGAGGACCAGCAACTGCGCGGCCAGCGCGATCACGGCCGCGTTGGTGGTGTAGATCCGCGCGATCAGGTGCGGAATCGTCAGCATCAGCGTGGCCGACACGCATTGCGTCGCCAGCGTCAGCGCGACGCCGCAGAGGCCGGCGTAGCGCACGCCGCGCGCGTCGCCGCGACCCGCCGCGTTGCCCACCCGCACCGTCACCGCCAGCGCCAGACCCAGCGGCACCATGAAGGTGACCGAGGCGACGTTGATCGCGATCTGGTGGCCGTCGATCGCCACCGTGCCCAGCCGGCTGATCAGCAGCGCCGCGATCACGAACATCCCGGCTTCCATCAGCAGCGTCACCGCCATCGGCACGCCGATCCACAGCAGATGCCCCAGCGCGCGGAAATCGGGGCGTTCCAGCCGGGCGAACAGGTGCAAATCGCGGAAACGCGATCCGAACCGCACGTAGATCCCGAACGCCAGCAGTTGCAGCCACAGCACGATCGCGTTGGCGATGCCGCTGCCCTCGGCGCCCAGCGCCGGCAATCCGAATTTTCCGTAGATCAGCACGTAGCCCAGCGGGCCCAGCATCAACAGCCCCAGCAGGCCGAACAGCATGGTCGGGCGGGTCCAGCTGCTGCCTTCGCACAGGCCGCGCAAGGCGAAGTAGCCGCACAGCGCCGGCGCGCCCCAGCTCAGCGCGTGCAGGAATGCCTGCACGTCGCCGATCAGCGCGGCTTCCACGCCCAGCAGCCGCAGCAGCGGCTGCGCGTGGCGCACCGCGAACCACAGCACCACGCTCATCCCGGCGGCCAGCCACAGCGCCTGCCGGAACAGCGGTCCGATCTTCGCACGTTCGCCGCCGCCGTCGAGGTGCGCGACCGAGGGCGGCAGGGCCATCATCACCCCGATCGCGCACACCTGTGCCAGCACCCACACGTTGGCGCCCACCGCCACCGCGGCCAGCGTGCGGGCGTTGTAATGCCCGGCCAGCGCGACATCGACCGCGTTCATGCCCACCGCCGAAAGCTGTCCGGCGATCAGCGGCAAGGCCAGCTTCACGGTGGCCCCCGTTTCACGCGCGAAGCGCGCCTTGTCCGCGGCTAGAATCCTGAACATGCAATCCGTCCCGTCCCAAACCGGCAATCCGCCGCCCGGCGCGGCACCCGATCCCCCGGCGGCACCGTCCCCCGCGTGCGCCAACTGCGGCGCGCCGCTGTACGGCAAGTACTGCTATGCGTGCGGCCAGCCGACCGAGGGGCTGGTGCGGCATTTCGGCAGCGTGCTGAGCGACGTGGCGGACAGCGTGCTCAACGTCGATGAGCGCATCCTGCACACGCTGGTGCCATTGTACCTGCGCCCCGGCAAGCTCACCCTGGATTACTTCGCCGGCAAGCGCGCGCGTTACGTCACTCCGTTCCGGCTGGTGTTCTTCCTTGCGATCATCGCGTTCTTCGCGGTGCAGATCACGGTGCGTTCCGGACTGACGCGCTACGCGCACTTCGAGGCGCCGCCCGGCAGCGCCGCGGCCGGGACCGGCGAGCAGGACCGGCACTTCGCCAACGGCGACATCACCTTCAACGGCAAGGTGGTCTGGAACCGCCAGAGCAAGCCGCTCAGGCTCGCGTGGCTGCCGGATTTCGCCGACGACTGGTTCAACGACCTGATCGAGAACGCCCGCGTCAACCTGCACGACTTCAGTTCCGGCAACCCCGCCCAGATCAAGGCCGCCGCGACGCGGGTCACGCTGGGCATGTTCTCGGTCGCGCCCACGGTGCTGTTCGTGCTGCTGCCGATCTTCGCGCTGATCCTCAAGATCTTCTACGTCTTCAAGCGGCGGTTCTACATGGAGCACCTGATCGTGGCCATGCACAGCCACGCCTTCCTGATGTTCTCGATCCTGGTGCTGATCGCACTGAGTCTGCTGCGCGGCTGGATCACGCCGCACGCGGCATGGATGGGCGTGCCGTTCTCGCTGCTGCACGCCGCGGCGTGGATCTGGATCTTCATCTATCTGTTCCTGATGCAGAAGCGCGTGTACCGGCAGGGCTGGTTCATGACCGGCCTGAAATTCTGCTGCATCGGTTTCTGCTACAGCATCCTGGTCACGTTCGGGCTGATGTTCGCCGCCCTGATCAGCCTGACCGGCGCATGATCGTCTATACCGTCGAGCTGGAAATGGACGCGGCACTCCGCGACGAGTACCTGGCGTGGCTGCGCGAACACGTCCGCGCGATGCTGGCGCTGCCGGGTTTCGTTGCCGCCGAGATCCTGGAGCCGCTGGACCCGATGCCGCCCGCCGGACGCTGCGTGCTGGTGGCGGAATACCGCTTGACGGATCGGACCGCTTGGCAGGCTTACCTGGTCGGGGACGCCCCGTCCATGCGCGGGGCGGGCTTGCGCCGTTTCGGCGAACGGGTGCGTGCGACCCGGCGCGTGCTGGAAAGCGCGTCGTGACCGCTCCCGGCCGCTTGTTGTGCACAGCCGCAAAGCCGACCGTCCCGTCCTTTCGGACCGGCCTACGGTTCCCCGTTCCGCATCCGATTCACGGCGTTACATGACTGATTCGACAAGACTATTCCGAGGTGGTCAAAAATTCGCCAAGCCGTCGCGGGGCGCGTACGGACGCGCCCCCGGCGACGCTTCGCCGCAGGTCTTCCACAACGTTATCCACACGGACTGTGGATAAGCACGAAACCGCCACGGCGCTGCCCACTTACCGCACACTCCTGCAACGAATGGCAGCAATGCGGCGCAACTCGGGAACACGATGCACGAACCCGTCGCCGGCGACATGAAACCCCTGGTGCGGGTCGCCCTGCCGGTGCCGTTGCCGCAGGCATTCGATTACCTGCCCGGCGGCTTCGATCCCGCACGCGGCTGCCGCGTGCGCGTGCCATTCGGCCGTTCGCAGCGGATCGGCGTGGTGATCGAACGCGTGCCGGGCGCGGAGCTGCCCGTGGAACGCCTGAAGCCGGTGCTCGAACTGCTCGACGAGCAACCTCTGCTGGACGCCGAGTTGCTGGGCAATCTGCGCCGCGCGGCGGATTACTGGTGCGGCGCGATCGGCGAAGTGATTTTCGGCGCGCTGCCCCGCCTGTTGCGCGAAGGCAAAGCCCTGCCGGCCTTCGAGGACGAAGCGTGGCGACTGACCGAGGCGGGCCGGGGTGCGCACGCCGCGCGCAACCGGCGCGGCAAATCCGCGGCGTTGCTGGAAGCCTTGTCGGACGGCGCCACCCGCGCGGAGGACCTGGACGCGCTGCTGCCGGGCTGGCGCGCGGCGGCGCGACGCCTGCAATCGGCGAAACTGATCGAACGCTGCCGTCCCGGCGGGGACGATGCGCCGGTTCGCATTCGCCCCGCGCCCGTGTTGACCGGCGAACAGCGCAGCGCGGTGGACACGATCGCCGCAAGCGCTGGTTTCCACCCGTGGCTGTTGCAGGGCGTCACCGGCAGCGGCAAGACCGAGGTGTACATGGCGCTGGCCGGACACGCGCTGCGTGCCGGCCGCCAGGTGTTGTGGCTGGTACCGGAAATCGGGCTGGTGCCGCAGGCGTTGCGGCGCCTGCGCGCACGCTTCGATGCGCGGATCGCGGTGCTGCATTCGCATCTCGCCGAGGGCGAACGCGCACGCGCGTGGCTGGCCGCGCGGCGCGGCGAGGCTGCGATCGTGCTGGGTGCGCGCTCGGCGGTCTTTGCGCCGCTGCCTAAGGCCGGGCTGATCGTGGTGGACGAGGAACACGACGCCTCGTACAAGCAGCAGGACGGCGGTTTCCGCTATCACGCGCGCGACTTCGCGCTGATGCGCGCGCAGACGCTGGACGTTCCGATCGTGCTGGGCAGCGCCACGCCTTCGCTGGAAACGCTGGCGAACGTGGAGGCCGGCCGCTACACCCGGCTCCGGTTGCCCAGGCGCATCCACGAACGCCCGCCCTCGCCGGTGCACGTCCTGGACCAGCGCGGGCTGACGCTCCAGCACGGACTTTCGCCGGCCCTGCTGGACGCGCTGGATGCCTGCATCGCGCGCGGCGAGCAGGCGCTGGTGTTCAGGAACCGCCGCGGCTACGCGCCGGTGCTGCTGTGCCACGCCTGCGGCTGGCACGCGGCCTGTTCGCGTTGCGACAAGCCGCTGACCCTGCACCGCGGCCGCGCACGGTTGCTTTGCCACCACTGCGGTCATTCGCAGCCGGTGCCGGCGACGTGCCCGCAATGCGGCGCCGCGGCGCTCACGCCCCAGGGCCACGGCACCGAACGTCTGGAAGAGGCGCTGCGTGCGCGCCATCCGTCCGTGCCGGTGCTGCGGGTCGATCGCGAAAGCACCCGCGGCCGCGACGGCTTCGAAAGGCTGCTGGACAAGCTGGCCGACGGCAAACCCGCGTTCCTGGTCGGCACCCAGATGCTGGCCAAGGGACACGACCTTCCCAATCTCACCACGGTCGCGATCACGGGCGTGGACGAGGGGCTGCACAGCGTGGACTTCCGGGCCGGCGAACGGCTGGCGCAATTGATCGTGCAGGTGGCCGGACGCGCCGGCCGCGCCGACAAACCGGGCGAGGTATGGCTGCAAACCCACGAACCGGATCATCCGCTGCTGAAGACGTTGCTGACGGGCGGCTACGAGGCGGCCGCCGCGCGGCTTCTGGAGGAACGCCGCGCGCTGGGCCTGCCGCCCTGCGGACATCTCGCGCTGCTGCGCGCCGACGCCGCCCACCGCGGCGCGCTGGACGGGTTTCTCGCCGCGGCCCGCGACGCCATCGTGACGATCAACGCCGGGCTGCCCACGCCGCAACGCCTGCGCCTCGACGGTCCGCTGCCCGCGCCGATGTCGCTGCGCGCGGGGCGCCATCGCGCGCAACTGCTGCTGGAATCATCGCAACGCGCACCGCTTCGGCACGCGCTGGTCGCGTGGCTGCCGATGCTGCATGCGCTGCCGCAACCGCGCGGTCTGCGCTGGTCGCTCGATGTCGATCCGGTGGATTTGTATTGAGCACATGCGAAAACGGCCCGATCACTCGGGCCGTTTTCTGCATGACGGATCGCCGCAAGACTCAAGCCGCGAACGCGCCGCGCATTTTCTTCATCGCGTTGGCTTCGATCTGGCGGATGCGCTCGGCCGAGACACCGTAGTCGTCGGCGAGGTCCTGCAGGGTGGCCTTGTCCTCGGCCAGCCAGCGGCGGCGGATGATGTCGCGGGTGCGGTCGTCCAGCTTGTCCAGCGCGCGCTGCAGGATGTCGAGCTGGTTGTCCTCCTCGTCCGCCGCGGCCACCGACAGGTAGGGGTCGGCGCCGTGATCCTCCAGATACGCGACCGGCGCGGGCGGCGCGTCGTCGTCCTCGTCCACCGGGGCGTCGAAACCGATGTCGCGGCCGGACAGGCGGGAATCCATTTCCAGCACGGTCGCCTCGGGCACGCCCAGGTCCTTCGCGACCTCGCGCACCTCGTCCATGTTCATCCAGCCGAGGCGCTTCTTGGACTTGCGCAGGTTGAAGAACAGCTTGCGCTGCGCCTTGGTCGTCGCGACCTTGACGATGCGCCAGTTGCGCAGGATGAACTCGTGCATTTCGGCACGGATCCAGTGCACCGCGAAGCTGACCAGGCGCACGCCGTGGTCCGGATCGAACCGCTTGACCGCCTTCATCAGGCCGATGTTGCCTTCCTGGATCAGGTCGGCCATCTGCAGGCCGTAGCCGGAATAGCCGCGCGCGACGTGCACCACGAACCGCAGGTGCGACATCACCAGCTTGCGCGCCGCGTCGAGGTCCTCGTTGTCGCGGTAGCGCTGTGCCAGCTCGCGTTCCTCGTCGGCATCCAGCACCGGAATGCGATGGACCGCCCCGATGTAGGCATCGAGGCTGCCGGTGACGCTGGGTACCGGCAGGTTGTTGGTTACCAAGGCATCATTCATGTATCCGCCCTCTTGGACTTGGAGTTGGCACTCTTGCCGTTGGAGTGCCACGTCCGGACGGGGTTCCCGTCGCCCGCCGGAGAGACGCGATAATTATACCCACTGGTTCAGAAATGACAAGGGCCGGGCCCTGCGAAAGCAAAGACCGTCCGGCCGCCGCGCCGCTTGCACGGCGGCCTCAGATCACCAGCTCCGCCCGGGGCGGCAACGACCAGTCGATGGGGCCTTGGCCGCGCCCGGCGAGGAATTCGTTGGCGTGGGAAAAGTGCCCGCAGCCCAGAAAACCGCGGTGGGCCGAGAGCGGCGAGGGATGCGGCGCCTTCAATACCAGATGGCGGGAGCGGTCGATCAGCCGCCCCCTGGCCTGCGCGTAGGCACCCCACAACAGGAAGACCAGCCCCTCGCGTCCGCGGTTCAGCGCGTCGATCACCCGGTCGGTGAAGCCTTCCCAGCCCTTGCCCTGATGCGAGCCGGGCATCCCGGCCTGCACGGTCAGCACGGCGTTGAGCAGCAGCACGCCGCGTTTCGCCCACGGCAGCAGGCAGCCGTGATCGGGACGCGGGATGCGGAGGTCGCGTTCGATCTCCGCGAAGATGTTCTGCAACGACGGCGGCACCGGCACACCCGGCAGCACCGAGAAACACAGGCCGTGCGCCTGACCCGGACCATGGTACGGATCCTGGCCCAGGATCACCACCTTGACGGCGTCGAACGGCGTGGCGTCCAGTGCGGCGAAGATCTGCGGACCCGGCGGATAGATCCGCTTGCCCGCGCGCTTTTCCGCGATCAGGAACTGGCGCAGCGCAACCATCTCCGGACGCTCGAAGTGGTCGCCCACCCGCGCCTTCCATGAAGGTTCCAGCTTCAGGCGTTCGTCGGTCATCAGGCAAGCACGGCTGTCCGTCGAGGCAGGTGAATCGGCGCAAACGGATTCAGCTTAACGGTACCGATGGTCTCAGCGGTGACCATTCGCGGGCGGACTTGCCGTCTGCACGCGCCGGCGATGCGCTACGCGCAACTGGAACAGCAGCTTGGTGGCCAGCAGGCGTTCGTCCACCGGTTTCACGACCAGATCGTTGGCGCCGGCCCTGAGCAGCGCCGCCTGATGCTTGGGGTCTTCCTCGGCGGTCATCACCAGCACCGGCAGACAGCCCTTGCCCAGCGCCAGCTCGCCGCGTATCCACTTGAGCAGGTCGCCGCCCGACAGCGTGCCTTTCAGATTGACATCGGTCAGCACCAGGTCGGCGCCGCTCTCGCCGCGCGCACGCGCCGCCTGCAGGATCGCGACCGCATCTTCCGCGCTGTTCGCGAGCGTCACCGTCAGGCCGTAGCGTGCCAGCATCCGGCTGGTCGCCAGCGCCACGACCTTGCTGTCCTCCACGTACAACACGTTGCCCTCGCCCCGCGCGATCGGCTCGACATAGCCGCGGATGAAGTCCGCCAGCGCCTCGTAGCCGCCGCCCTTGTCGAAATAGTCGGTGATCTCGCCGCCCAGTTCGCGGTTCTGCAGGCGTTGCTCGACGTCTCCCGACACCGCGACGATCGGGATGTAGGCCTGCGGCGCGTGTTCGCGCAGGTAGCGCGCCAGCGCCTGCCCATCCATGTCGGGCAGCCGCAGCGCGGTGGTGACCAGATCGACCGCGCCCTCGTGCAAGGCACGCTGCGCCTCGGCACCGCTGGCGCAGGCGATCACCGTGACGCCCGGCAGCGTCCGCTCCAGCACCTGCGTGATCAGCTTGCGCGCCACCTTCGAGCCATCGACCACCATCACGCGCGGCTCGTCGCTGGAAATGTGCCGGATGACGTCGGTCATGGCGCCCCGTTCCCGTTCGTCATGGACTCGGGCGCAGCAGATGCCGGGTGCTGGCCAGCCACGCGCCGAGCCAGCCCAGCGCGGCCGCGCACAACGGGGTGAGCAGCAAGGCCGTGGAGGGGAGGCCGCCGAATTGCAGGCGGCCGGCGTAGCTGGCGACCAGTTCGCGCACCGGCGCGGCCAGCACCGCTTCCAGCAGCAGCACCAGCAGCACCGCCACGATCCCGGCGGCGAGGCCGTACCACACGCCTTCGTAAAGATAGGGTCTGCGCACGAACGACGCGCTGGCGCCGACCAATTGCTGCACGGCGATCTCGTCCGCCCGGGTCCGGATGTCCAGGCGCACGGTATTGCCGATCACCAGCACCGCGGCGGCGCCCAGCAGCACCGCCAGCAGCAGCGTGGCCCGCCGGCCCAGCGCGATCAGTGCGTCCAGCCGGGCCCGCCATTGGCCGTCGTCCTGGACCAGATCGACCTGCGGCAGCGCGCGCAGGGCCTGCACCATCGCCCCCGCCTGCGCACGGTCCAGACCCTTGCGCGGCTGCACCAGCAGCACGTAAGGCAGCGGGTTGGCGGGCAGCGCGTGCAGCGCCTCGCCGAAACCCTGCACCGCAGCCAGCTCGGCCAGGCCCTGCCGCGGTGTCCGGATCGTGACCTCGGCGACGTCCGCGCGCGCACGCAGGTCCTGCGCCAGCGATTCGGCCGTATCCATCGTGATCGACGGTTTCAGGAACACGCTGACCGACTGCGATTCGCCCAGCGCCCCCGACAGGTGCTGCACGTTCGCGAGCAACAGATAGAACGCCAGCGGCAACGACAGCGCCAGACCCATCACCACGATCGTCAGCGCGGTGCCGAACGGACGCCGGGCCAGTTGATGCAGGCTGTCGCGCAGGCACCAGGCGTGCTGACGGCGCCACGCCGCGAGACGCGGCCGGCCGCGGGGAGCCGTGGTGGCCGCGCGCGCGTTCACGCCACCTCGCTCGCGGGCACGTCGTCGATCAGGCGGCCGTGGTCGAGCACGATCGCCCGCTGCTTCATCCGCTTCAACAGCGGCAGGTCATGACTGGCGATCAGGATGGTGGTGCCCGCTTCGCGCAGGCCGACGAACAGCCGCATGATTTCCTCCGCAAGCTGCGGATCGAGATTGCCGGTCGGCTCGTCGGCGATGATCAGCGCGGGACGTCCCGCGATCGCGCGCGCGATCCCGACGCGCTGCTGCTCGCCGGCGGACAGGGCCGCCGGTGCATCGCCGCCGCGTCCGCCCAGGCCCACCTTGTCGAGCGCGGCGCGCACGCGCCGGGCGCGTTCCTCGCGCGGCATGCCGGCAATCACCAGCGGCAACGCCACGTTGTCCGCCACGCTGCGGTCCATCAGCAGGCGATGATCCTGGAACACCATGCCGATTCCGCGGCGCAGGCGCGCCACGCCGCCGCGTTTCACCCGCGCGAGGTTCTGGCCGCCCACCTCGATCGCGCCGCCGGTGGGCCGCTCGATCAGCGCGATCAGTTTCAGGAGCGTGGTCTTGCCCGCGCCGGAATGGCCGGTAACGAATGCCATTTCGCCGGTCTCGACGCGAAAGGACAGGTTGCTCAACGCCTCGCGGCCGCCGGGATAGCGTTTGCTGACGGAATCGAAGCGGATCACGCAGGCAGTGGATCGACCAGGTGGCGAGGAATGAGCGAAGCCTACCAACTTTGCCGCCATTCCGGACGCCGCGGCAGCGGCGATCCGACTGCGGAGGCAGGACGCCCAACAGGTTGTCGAGAAAGTGCAGTCCTGCACTTGACTCGCGCCATCCATGGCGCTCGCCCTGCGGGCCAGCTTCGCTGTCCGCATCCGCTCCTGCGGAGGCAGTCTCAACGTCGCGAGTCCGGCTCATGTCCGGACTCGCTCCCGACGGATCAGCGCTTGCGCGCTTGATCCGCGGCGGGCCATCCGTGGCCCGCGCTTATCGAACCGGTCAAGCGCTGGCAGCAGGGGGTGCGGAATGGTTCGGGGTGCGGCGACGACGCCGGCGCCTGTGCGCGGCGGGCTTGTCCGCCGCGGCCGCGGGCTGCGGCTCGGTGGTGTCCGGATGCGCGTGATGGACATGCGCCGGCATCGCCCGGGGCGGCGGCATCACCAGCAGGTCCGGATCGATCGGCTGCACCGGAATCTTCATGCCGATGTAGCGCTCGATGTCGGGCAGGCTCATCGCGTACAGATCGCAGGCGAAGCTGATGGCGTCGCCCTCGGCGCCCAGCCGCGCGGTACGGCCGATCCGGTGCACGTAGTCTTCGCCGTCCTGCGGCAGGTCGTAATTGAACACGTGCGACACCTCCGGAATGTGCAGGCCGCGCGCGGCCACGTCGGTCGCGACCAGCACCTCCACCTCGCCGCGCTTGAAGCGTTCCAGCAGTTTCTGGCGCTTGGCCTGCGGCACGTCGCCCGACAGCGCACCCACCGTGTAGCCCTGCCGGGACAGGCGCTGGGTCACGCGGTCGGCGGCGGCGCGGGTGTTGACGAACACGATGCTGCGGTGCGGATCGGTGCGTTGCAGCAGGTTCAGCAGCAGCGGAATCTTGTCCTCTTTCGACGGGAAATACACCTGCTGGCGCACCCGGTCGGCGGTGACGTTCTCGGTTTCGACGGTCAGCTTCTGCGGCTGGTCCATGTGCTCGTAGGCCAGCTCCAGCACGCGATAGCTCAAGGTGGCCGAGAACAGCAGGCTCTGGCGTTCCTCGCGGGGCGGCAGGCGGCGCATCAGGTAGCGCACGTCCTTGATGAAGCCGAGGTCGAACATCCGGTCGGCCTCGTCGATCACGCACGATTCGACCGCGTGGAAGCTGAACACGTGCTGCTTGAAGTAGTCGATCAGCCGGCCGGGCGTGGCGATGATCACGTCGCAGCCGTCGCGCAATTGCTGGCGCTGTTTGTCGTAATCCACGCCGCCGTAGATCAGCGCGAGGCGCAGCCCGGTGTGGCGGCCGATCGCGCGCGCGTCCTTGTCGATCTGAATCGCCAGTTCCCGGGTCGGCGCGATGATCACCGCGCGCGGGTCGTTGTCGTGGCGTTCCGGCATCGCCGGTTTCGTCAGCAGCCGGTTCATCACCGCGACCAGGAACGCGCAGGTCTTGCCGGTGCCGGTCTGCGCCTGCCCGGCCACGTCGCGCCCGGCCAGCGCCACCGGCAGGGTCAGCGCCTGGATCGGCGTGCAGCGGACGAAACCGCAATCGGCAAGGCCGGCGGCCAACTGGGGATGCAGGTCGAACTGTTCGAAGAAGATGTCGGTGAGAACGTGGTCAGCCATGCGCTGATTTTCTTGAAGTACGGTCGGAAGCCACCCGCCGGGGCCCGACGATCCGTGACCGCCTGATTTGCGATCGGGGACGATCGCACGCCCTTGAACCGCGCGACGGGTTGCGATGAAATGCCTCGGTGGCGGGCAGCGGGAGTGACGAGGCGCACACCCGCGCGGTGGTCCAGGTGCAAGTGATTGGAATGATTGTAGCAGGACGCCCGTCCCGCCCGTCCTTGCAATGCCCGGCTGCGCCCCCACCTATCCGGTTTGCCTTCTTCCACAGGTTCCCCATGAGCGACTACATCACCCACGTCAAAGACGAGGACTTCGAAGCCCAGGTGCTGCAATCCGAGACACCGGTGCTGCTGGATTTCTGGGCGGAGTGGTGCGGCCCGTGCAAGTCGATCGCGCCGATGCTGGACGACATCGCCCGCGATTACGCCGGCAGGCTGAAGGTCGCCAAGATCAACATCGACGAGAACCAGAAGACCCCGCGCGCCTACGGCATCCGCGGCATTCCGACCCTGATGGTGTTCAAGGGCGGCAAGGTCGAGGCCACCCAGATCGGCGCGGTGGGCAAGAGCCAGTTGACCCAGATGATCGACAAGGCGATCTAGAGTTTCCAGGCGGCGCAGGGACGTGCCGCCCGCCCATCAAGCACGCGCCGGTTGCACGGGCTTGATGGGCGAAGCCGGATCCGGGCGTGTGCGGGATTCGGCGTGTCCTGACAAATTCCGGATGGACTTGTTCAGGGCTGCGATCCGGCGGGGCGCTGAAAACGCCCTGCCGAATGCGGACCACGGATGGTCTGCGGTGCGAGCGCCTCGTGGATGGGGCAAGTCGAGCGCACCGGCCTGTCCCGGACTCGATCCGGGGACAGCACTTTCCCAACAACCTGTCAGGGATATTCGAATCTGAACCATCGCACTGCCCGCTTGTCGCGGCGACGCGAGCGGTGCTAGATTGTCGCTGCCGATGGCGCCCGGCGCCCGGCCCTTCCTTTCCATTCCCCCCGCTTTTCTTTACGGCGCCGACGAGGCCTGCCCGTGTCCGATACCGAAAACTCCGTCCAGGGCGAAGACGCCCGCACGTCTGTACCCGCTCCAGAATCCAGCCCTGCATCCGCCGAAGGCGACACGTCGCAGCGCGGCAATCGCCCCGACCGGCGCCGCCGCCGCGGCCGCCATGCGCGCGGCAACGGCCAGCAGGGCGGCAACGGCAGCGGCCTGCCCGCCGACGTGTCCGCCGATGAAGGCGATGCCGGCGATCCCAACCGCCTGATCAACCTCACCGAGCTCAAGCGCAAGAATTCGGTGCAGTTGCTGGAGATGGCCGAGGAACTCGGCATCCAGGAAGGCGTGGCGCGCGCGCGCAAGCAGGACATGATCTTTGCGATCCTGAAGGCGCACGCCCGTTCCGGCGGCGGCATCTGGGCCGAAGGCGTGCTGGAGATCCTGCAGGACGGCTTCGGCTTCCTGCGTTCGGCCGACGAGTCGTATCTGGCCGGGCCGGATGACATCTACGTCTCGCCCTCGCAGATCCGCCGCTTCAACCTGCGCACCGGCGACTACATCACCGGCCGCGTCCGGCACCCGAAGGACGGCGCGCGCTACTTCGCGCTGCTGAAGCTGGACGACATCAACGGCGATCCGCCGGAAGCTTCCAAGAACAAGCTGCTGTTCGAGAACCTGACCCCGCTGTTCCCGCGCAAGGCGTTCCGGCTGGAACGCGGTAACGGTTCCACCGAGGACATCACCGGACGGATTCTGGATTTGATCGCGCCGGTCGGGCGCGGCCAGCGCGGTCTGATCGTGTCGCAGCCCAAGGCCGGCAAGACCATGATGCTGCAGAACGTCGCGCAGGCGCTGGTGCACAACCACCCGGACGTGCACCTGATCATCCTGCTGATCGACGAGCGTCCGGAAGAAGTCACCGAGATGCAGCGCAGCGTCAAGGCGGAGGTGGTGTCTTCCACCTTCGACGAACCCGCGGTGCGTCACGTGCAGGTCGCCGAGATGGTGATCGAGCGCGCCAAGCGCCTGGTCGAGCACAAGCGTGACGTGGTGATCCTGCTCGATTCGATCACCCGCCTGGCGCGCGCCTACAACACCGTGGTGCCGAGTTCCGGCAAGGTGCTGACCGGCGGTGTCGATGCCAATGCGCTGCAGCGCCCGAAGCGCTTCTTCGGCGCCGCGCGCAACGTCGAGGAGGGCGGCTCGCTGACCATCCTCGCCACCGCGCTGATCGACACCGGCAGCAAAATGGACGAGGTGATCTACGAGGAATTCAAGGGCACCGGCAACATGGAAGTGCACCTCGACCGCCGCATTTCCGAAAAGCGCGTGTATCCCTCCATCAACATCAACCGTTCCGGCACCCGCCGCGAGGAACTGCTGATCCCGCCGGACCTGCTGCAGAAGATCTGGATCCTGCGCAAGCTGCTGCACCCGATGGACGAGCTGGCCGCGATGGAATTCATGCTGGACAAGATGAAGAACACCAAGACCAACGAGGAGTTTTTCAACGCGATGAAGCGTTGAGAGGAACCGGGACTCGGGACTCGGAGAAAGCATAAAACCGGCGCCATTCCGGGGCCAGCCGAAGGCTGGAACCCGGAATCTGCTTTTGTGGATACCCTTGAAAGCAGATTCCGGATCGCCCCACCACTTGCGTGAGACAAAGCACTTCGCAACAGCGGAGGAATATCGCAAACGCAAGTGGCGGGGCGTCCGGAATGACGCGGGGGTAGTGGGGCGCTACGCTTCCCGCCTTCCGCCTCCGTGATCACGCACCCCATGCGCATCTGCGTCTATTGCGCTTCCAGCAGCCAGGCCGATCCGCGCTACCGCGAGGCGGCATTCCGGCTGGGCGAATTGATCGCCGCCGAAGGCCACAGCCTCGTGTACGGCGGCGGTTCGACCGGTTCGATGGGCGCGGTGGCCGACGGCGCGCTGTCGAAGGGCGGCGAGGTGATCGGCATCATTCCCCGCTTCATGGCCGACCTCGAATGGGGCCATCCGGGCGTGACCCGGCTCGAACTGGTCGGCGACATGCGCGAGCGCAAGCACAAGCTGCTGACCGGCTCGGACGCGGTGGTCGCGCTGCCCGGCGGCTGCGGCACGCTGGAGGAACTGTTCGAGGCCATCACGCTGAAACGCCTGGGCCTCTATTTCAACCCGATCGTGCTGCTGGACACGCTGGGTTTCTACGCGCCGCTGGATGCCTTCCTCCGGCAGGTGATCGCGCAGCGCTTCATGAACCCCGAACACGCGGCGATGTGGACGCGCGTGGCCGAACCCGAAGACGTGCTGCCCGCGATCTGCAACACGCCGGCGTGGCGCGAAGACGCACGCGATTACGCCGTGGTGCGTTGAACGGGGCGCTGGCCGCGAGCGTGCCTGCGGCCGCGGAGCGCCTGGCCGCGGCGGCAACCCTCGTCGCCCGCCCGCAGGCTCCTGACGGAATGCTCACGCCGCGCGCGTCTGCACCAGCGATGCCATGAACACCGCGCACAGCGCCTGCATGCCGGCGCGGTCGTCGTCGTCGAAGCGCGCCAGCACCGGGCTGTCCACGTCCCACACCCCCAGCAGCGAGCCGTCCTTGCGGATCAGCGGCACCACGATTTCCGAACGCGAGGCGCCGTCGCAGAAGATGTGGTCGGGAAACGCGTTCACGTCCGGCACCACCTGGGTCTGGCGCGACACCGCCGCCGCGCCGCACACGCCGCGCCCGTGCGCGATCCGGACGCAGGCGGGCTTGCCCTGGAAAGGCCCGACGATCAGGCCGTCGCCGTCGCGGAAATAGAATCCGCACCAGTTGATGTCCGGCAGCGTGTGATAGACCAGCGCGGCGAAGTTGGCCGCGTTGGCGACCAGGTTGGTTTCGCCGCGCAGCAGGCCGGTGACCTGGTCGAGCAGCTCGGCGTACAGCTGGGGCTTGCTGGCGGCGGTGAGGGGCGGGAGTTCGTGCATGGACGGTGTGCGGTGGCGGAAAGCCGTATTATCGCGCAATGCCGGATGCCGTCACGCCTGCCGAATCGCGCGCGCGCAAGGATCGCGCCGAAAGCGCGCGCCTGGACCATTTCGCGGATGGCGCGTTTGCGGTTGCGCCCGGCGGTGGGGAGAGCTCGATCGCATGATCGGGGAAATGCGCCGCGATGAAGCGGGTTTTCGCATTCGCGCCGAGCAGCCGACGCGCGTGGAAGGCTTCGTGGATGCCGCGTTCGCATTTGCGGTCACGCTGCTGGTGGTTTCCGTCGGCCGCGTACCCGAATCGGTTGCCGAATTGCTGCAAGCGATGCGCGGCGTGCCGGCCTTTGCGTTCAGTTTTCTGCTGATAGTGCGGTTCTGGTGGGCGCACCGTCTGTGGTCGCGCCGGTTTGCACTCGAGGACAGCTACAGCGTCAAACTCAGCCTCGCGCTGGTTTTCGTGATCCTGATTTATGTCTATCCATTGCGAATGACGGCGCAGATGGTGTTGGCGTCGTGGAGCGGCGGATTCTTGAGCGAGCGTCCGATCGGCTCGTTCGGTGACAGCGATTTTCGTGATCTGTATCTGATCTTTGCCGTCGGCTACGGCGTCGTGCTCGGAATTTTCATGCTGTTGCACAAGCACGCACTGCGTTGCGCAGACGCGATCGGCCTGTCGCCGCTGGAGCGGCTGCGCACCCGCTTCAATCTGCTGCGCAACGGCGCATTTCTCGGCACCGCGCTGCTTTCGCTGCTGCTTTCCTTGTTGCCGCTGCAAGGCGGGCAATGGGCGCTGCCCGGCCTGGCCTACGTGCTGATTTCACCGCTCTCCTTCGGCATCCGGCATTGGGAACGGCGCCGGCTGCCAGCAACCGGTCTGCGCGCGACATGAGCGCACGCGGCCCGCTTCGATCTGGCGTGTTCATCGCCGGCACCGACACCGGGATCGGCAAGACCTTCGCGGCCTGCGCGCTGCTGCAGGCGCTGCGCGCGGAGGGTCTGCGTGCCAGCGGCATGAAACCGGTCGCCAGCGGTTGCGAAGCGACGCCGCAGGGCCTGCGCAACGAGGATGCGTTGAGGCTGATCGCCGCCAGCGACCCGAAGCCCGACTACGCCGACTGCAATCCGTTCGCGTTCGCGGAAGCGGTGTCACCGCATGTCGCTGCCGCGGCCATGCACGCCGAAGTGACGTTGCCGCCGATCGAGCACGCATACGGGCGGCTTGCGATGCACGCCGACGTGGTGGCGGTGGAGGGCGTGGGCGGCTGGCTGGCACCGCTGTCCGGCACGCTGCTGGCGAACGCGCTGCCGCAGGCGCTGCATCTTCCGGTGATCCTGGTGGTCGGCCTGAAACTGAGCTGCCTCAACCACGCGCAACTCACCGCCCGCACCATCATCGACGACGGCTGTGAACTGCTGGGCTGGATCGGCAACCGGATCGATCCCGCGATGGCGCGCGCCGAAGAAAATGTGGCCACGTTGCGCCGCCTGCTGCCTGCGCCGTGCCTCGGCATCCTCGAGCACGGCGTGGAACCCGCACGCGCGGCAGCGGGGCTGCGCGATGCCGTGGCCGCGATCCGGAGCCTGCCCGCATGACCTGCAGGCTGTGCGGCGGCGCCACCGAAGCGTTCGGCGAAACGGCCGTGTTGGGCCGTCATCGCGCGACCTATTTGCGTTGTGCCGCGTGCGGCTACGTGTTCGTGGAAGACCCGCACTGGCTGGCGGAAGCCTATGCCGATCACGCGATCGCGGCGCTGGATACCGGCATCGTGATGCGCAACCTGTGGCTGGCCGACGCGGTGGACGCGCTGCTGCGCTGGCGTTTCCGCGGCGTTCGCACCGCGCTGGACTGGGGCGGCGGCACCGGCCTGTTCGTGCGGCTGATGCGCGACCGCGGCCACGACTTCCGCTGGTCCGATCCGCATTGCGAAAACCTTTTCGCGCTGGGTTTCGAGGCCGACGAACAACAGCCATTCGACCTCGTGACCTGTTTCGAGGTGGTCGAACACCTGACCGATCCGCTGCCGGCATTCGAGCGGCTCGCACCCGCGCGCCGATCCTGCTGTTCTCCACCGAGCTGCTGCCGGAGCACAACAACCGGCCCGGCGAATGGCATTACTACGCGCCGGAAACCGGCCAGCACGTCGGGTTCTTCACCGCCGCGAGCCTGCAACGCGTCGCGCAACATCTCAGGCGCCATTTCGCCAGCGACGGCCGGATGCTGCACGCGATCACCGCCGAACCGCTGGATCCGCGCTGGCTGCGCTTCGTCGCGAAGCAGCGCCGTGCGCGCCGGCTGCTGAAGCTCACGCGCAAACGCGCGCCGCTGACCTGGCGCGACGCCGAGGCGCTGACGCAGCGCCTGCGCGCGCGGCAATCCACACAAGCGCCGCGTCGCTGAGGCGTGCGCCGGCTTGCTGCCGGCGCACGCGGAATCCGCTCAGCTCGAGGGCGGCGCCGTGGACGGCGATTTCGGCCGCATGGCCGGCGGCGCCTTGTCCGGTCCCGGCGGCTGCGGCGGCAGCGTCACCGGATGCGTCTTGATCTCCTGCTGCAGCACCTCGATCGCCTTGTCGAGTTGCGGGTCCCTGCCGGCCAGTTGCTGCGACACGTCCTCGTTGACGACGATGTCGGGATCGACCCCATGGCCCTCGACCGCGTACTTGCCGTCGAGGGCGACGATGCCCGCGTACTGCGGCACGAACACGTCGCCGCCGTCGATCAGCGGCCCGAGGCCGCCGATCCCGATCACGCCGCCCCAGGTGCGCGTGCCGATCAATGGCCCCAGCTTCGCCTGCCTGAACATGTACGAGAAGATGTCGCCGTCCGAGGCGGACGTGCCGTTCGAAAGCGCCGCGAGGTGCCCGAGGTAGGTCGCGCCCGGATAGGTGCCGGTGATCGAGGTGCCACGCAGGTAGTTGTAGGCCAGCAGCTTGCGCGCCAGACGCTCGATGATCGTCTGCGACACGAAACCGCCGCCGTTATCGCGCACGTCGATGATCAGGCCCGGCTTGCGCAGTTGCGGGTAGTACCACTTGATGAATTCGCGCAGGCCGTCCGCGCCCATGTCGGGGATGTGCAGGTAACCGATCTGCCCGTTGCTGGCCTTGGCGACGTACTCGCGGTTGGCCTGCACCCAGCCGTAATAGTGCAGCGGCATTTCATCGTCGATCGGCTTCACCAGCACGGTGCGTGCGCCGTCCGGCGTCGGCCGCGAGTTGACGGTCAGCTGCACCATCTGCCCGGGCGCGATCCTGAGCAGCCGGTACGGATTCTCGTCGGCGGTCAGCGGCGTGCCGTTGATCGCCAGTATGTAATCGCCGGGTTTGACCTCCACGCCGACTTCCGTCAGCGGCGAGCGATAGCGTTCCTCGCCGTTCTCGCCGGGGAAGATGGTGGCGATCCGGTAACGGCCGCTGGCCGCATCCAGCTCGAAGTCGGCGCCCAGCAGCCCGACGTGCGGCTTGTCCGGCAGGCCCAGATCGCCGCCCGCCACGTAGGTGTGCGAGTTGGACAGCTCGGCGATCATCTCGCCCAGCACGTAGTTCAGGTCGGTGCGGTCGCCGACGTACTGCAGCAACGGCTGGTACTTGGCGCGGATCGCGTTCCAGTCGTAGCCGTTCATGTTGGTGACATAGAAATAGTCGCGATAACGCCGCCACACGTCGTTGAAGATCTCGGCGTATTCGGCCCTGGGATCGACGCGCATGAACAGCCCGTCGAGGTTCACGTCCCTGGCTTCGGGCTTGGGCGCATCGAGGTCGATGGCCTTGTAGTCCTTGCCGTCGTGCACCAGCAGGGTCGAGCCGTCGGCCGACAGCGCCAGTGGTGCGGGACCGCCGCCACCTCCCTGCTTGCTCTTCCAGGTGTACACGTCGTCCGGCTTGCGGTCCTTGAACGACCATGCCACGACCTTCATCGGGACCGCACCCGGGCGGCCGAGCCAGGGCGCGTCGGTGGCGAGATACAGGATCGCCTTGGAGGTGACCGCGAACCAGGCAATGTTGTCCGGTTCGATCGGCGCCCGGATCAGGCGCTGTTCGATGCCGTCGAAGTCGATCCGGTCGTCGACTTCCGCGGCGGGCCTGGCCTCCGCGTTGGCGTGACCGGAAGGCTTCTTCTGCGCGTTGTCGCTACCCGTGGCACTGTCGTTGCGCGGCGCGAACGGGTTGCCGACGTCCTTGCGCAACGCATAGGCCAGGATTTCGGTGCTGCGGTTGGTGGCGTAGTCGAGCTCGACGCCGGACAGCTGCGGCGACCATTCGCGGTCGCCCATGAAGTACAGGTATTTGCCGTCCGGCGAAAAGGCCGGCCCGCTGGCGTCGGCGTACGCGCGCCCCAGTTCGACGGCCTTGCCGGAGGCGAGCTCGTACACGTACAGCCGCGACAACTGGGTGTCCTTGTCGGTCAGCGAATAGGCGAGGTAATGGCCGCCGGGCGACCATGCGTAGTCGCGCCGCGACACACCGGGATCCCGCGCGACCACCTGGTCGTTTGCACCGGCCGAGGTGCCGACCACGTGGAGGCGGTTGTCCGAATCCACGAACGCGACGCGTTTGCCGTCCGGCGACCACAGCGTGTCGTACAGGCGCCCGATCACGCCTTGCGTCAGCATCACGGGATGCGTGCCGTCGGCATCGCGCACCCACACCTCTTCCTCGCCGCTCTCATCGGAGATGTAGGCGACGCGCTTGCCGTCGGGCGACCAGCTCACCTCGCGTTCGTGCACGCCCGGCGTGTGGGTCAGGTCCAGCGTGATGCCGTGTTCCAGCGGCAGGCTGAAGAGGTCGCCGCGGGCGGTGAAGGCCGCGCGCTTGCCGTTGGCGCTGAGCGCGAAATCCTCGATGTATGGCTTGACGCTGCGCTCGGAGACACGGGTCGCCACGAGGTCGCTGGGCACGTGGATCGCCAGGGCGCGGTCGGTGTGGTCGCGGGTGTCGTAGACGTGCAGCGTGCCGGTGACTTCGTAAACGATCCGGCCGGCCTGATCGCCGCTGGCCCAGCGGGCGTCGTCGTTCTGGTAGTCCGTCAGCTGCGTGGTCTTGCCGTTCGTCGTGTCGTAGCGGTACAGGTTCAAGTGCGGGCCGCGGTCGGAAAGGAAATAGATGTCCCTGCCGATCCACACCGGGTCGCGGTCGGTGTTGGGATCATTGGTGATGTTCCTGGCCGACTTCGAGGCGAAGTCGTAGATGAAGAGATCCTGCGCCCAGCCGCCCTGGTAGCGGTCCCAGTCACGGAAATCGCGGAACTTGGGCGAATACACGATCTGCCTGCCGTCGGGCGAGAAACGCGCCACGCCCGATTGCGGCATCGGCAACGCGGTCGGCAGGCCGCCCGTGACGGGCACGGTGAACACGCGCGGATCGGAAATGTTGCGCGAGTCGCGCCACGAGCGGAACAGCACCGATTTCCCGTCCGGCGTCCAGCCGTACACCTGGTTGTCGAAGCCCCAGCGCTGCGGCAGCGGGCCCATCGCGGGATAGAAGGTCAATTGTTTCGGCTCGCCGCCGTCGGCGGACACCACATAGACCTGGCTGTCGCCGCCGTACTGGCCGGTGAAGGCGATCTGCCTGCAGTCGGGCGAGAAGCGCGCGGCCATTTCCAGGCCCGGCCCGGCGGTCAGGCGCGTCGCGGTGCCACCCTGCGCCGACACCGTCCACAGGTCGCCCGCGTAGGTGAACACCACGCGGTCACCGCAGATGTCGGGAAAGCGCAACAGGCGCGTGCCTTCGACGTTCGCGCCGCGGGTGGCCGTCGCCGACGTGCCGGCAGGGGCCGGCGGCGTCATCGCGGTCGCGCCCCGGGACAAGGACGCCGGCGTACCGCCGGCCGTCGAAGGCGGTGGCGAAGATGGCGAACAGCCGGCGAGACCGAGGGCGCCGGCCAGCAGCGTGCAGCCGGCCAGCGCGGACCTGCGTATCGCGAGCGACATGGGGCATCCCTCGTGCCGTGACGTGAGCCGCCCGTATAGCCGGTTTTCCCCGCACCCGCCACTGCAACTGGTCAGGGTGCGCCCGGCAACGGCGTCACGCCGCGCCGGCGCGACCCTCGCCTGCGCGTGCCCCCAAGAACCGTCGCGAACGGAGGCGGCGAACCCGCAAGCTTGTTTGCGGGACGGCATATCGGGGGGTTACCAACGGCACGGATGGAACCTTGACGACAATCGCGGCATTATCGGCGGCTGATTCTCCCCGCCACCGCCCCGTTTCCGGAGCACCGACTTGAGCCAGGCCCAACGTTATTACCTCACCATCGCCGACCTCGCCACCGCGCGCGGTCCCGACCCCGACTTGGCGTTTCACGGCTCGTCGCCGCAGGCATTCGCCGAGGCCCTGCAACAGGCGCTGCGGCAGACCGTGCTGTTCCAGCGCTGGAAGGCGCGCCAGCCCGATCCCGACGAGGTGGACAACTCGCTGGCGCCGGCCGATCCCGACGCCACCGTCACCGCCGAACAGGACGACCTGCACACCGACGTGCAGGTGGTCACCAGCCTGCCGCACGCGATCCTGCGGCACCGGCTGTTCATCCTGATCGGGCCGAATTGGCAGTTGCGCGACGTGCGCGCTGCCTAGAACCGCCGCATTCGCAAAGCTGCCGCGTTTCCACATCCCCGTTTCCATCCGCCGTGCAAGGAACTCCGACATGCACCTGCTGCGCACCAAGCCCATCACCCTCGCCTGCTGCGCCCTGCTGGCCGGAGCGGCCGGCTTGAGCGCGTGCTCGCAAGCGCCGGCGCCGACGGCCGAAAGCAGCGCGCCGTCCGCCGCCAGCACCGCGCCGGCCAAGCCCGCGCCCGCGAGCACCGCCGAAGCCGCCGGCAGCGACATCACCGCCAACCCCTTCTACAAGGCCAGCACGCTGCCGTTCGAGGCGCCCGATTTCAGCAAGATCAGGAACGGCGATTTCCAGCCGGCGATCGAGGAGGGCATGAAGCAGCAGTTGGCCGAGATCGAGAAGATCGCCGACAACCCGGATGCGCCGACCTTCGACAACACCATCGTGGCGATGGAGAAGAGCGGCCGGATGCTCGACCGCGTGATGGCGGTGTTCGGCCTGCTGACCGGCGCCGACACCAATCCCGCGCTGCAGATGGTGCAGGAGGAAGAGGCGCCCAGGCTCGCCGCGCACCAGGACGCGATCTTCCTCAACAAGAAGCTGTTCGACCGGATCCAGACGCTCTACGACGAGCGCAGCAGGCTGAAACTCGACCCCGAATCCGAACGGCTGCTGGAATACGACTATCAGCAGTTCGTGCACAACGGCGCCAGGTTGTCGGATGCCGACAAGGCCACCCTGAAACAGTACAACGAACAACTGTCCACGCTGTCCGCGCAGTTCCAGAACAAGCTGCTGGCGGCCACCAAGGCCGCTGCGCTGGTGGTGGACAACAGGGACGAGCTGGCCGGGCTTTCGCCCGCGCAGATCGACGCCGCCGCACAGGACGCGAAAGCGCGCGATTTGACCGGCAAATGGGTGATCCCGCTGCAGAACACCACCCAGCAGCCGGCGCTGGCGTCGCTGGAGAACCGCGACGTGCGCCACCGGTTGTTCGAGAACGGCTGGACGCGCGCCGAGAAGGGTGACGCCAACGACACCCGCGACACCATCACGCAGATCGCGAAGATCCGCGCCGAGAAGGCCAAGCTGCTTGGCTTCGACAACTTCGCCGCGTGGAAACTGGAAGACCAGATGGCCAGGACGCCGTCCGCGGTGATGAAGTTCCTCGACCAGCTCGCGCCGCCCGCGGTGGCGCGCGCCGAGGCCGAAGCCCGGGACCGCCAGCAGACCATCGACGGCGACCAGAAAAAGCTCGGCAAGCCGTCCTTCAAGCTGGAACCGTGGGACTGGGAGTACTACGGCGAACAGGTGCGCAAGGCCAGGTACGACATCGACGAAGCGCAGGTCAGGCCGTACTTCGAGTTGAACGACGTGCTGCAGAACGGCGTGTTCTATGCCGCCAACCAGCTCTACGGGCTCACCTTCAAGGAGCGCCACGACATCCCGGTGTGGGAACCGGACGTGCGCGTGTTCGAAGTCGATGACAAGGACGGCAAGCCGCTGGCGCTGTTCTACTGCGACTACTTCAAGCGCGACAACAAGTCCGGCGGCGCGTGGATGGACAACCTCGTCCGGCAGTCCAGGCTGCTCGACCAGAAGCCGGTGATCTACAACGTCGCCAACTTCACCAAGCCCGCGCCGGGCCAGCCCGCGTTGCTGTCGTTCGACGACGTGATCACGATGTTCCACGAGTTCGGCCACGCGCTGAACGGCATGTTCGCCGACCAGGAATATCCGAGCCTGTCCGGCACCGTGCCGCAGCGCGATTTCGTGGAGTTCCCCTCGCAGTTCAACGAGCACTGGGCGCTGTATCCCGGGGTGTTCGCCCACTACGCGAAGCACTACAAGACCGGCCAGCCGATGCCGCAGGCACTGGTGGACAAGCTAAAGAATTCGCAGCTCTTCAACAAGGGCTACGACATGACCGAGCTGATTTCCGCCGCGCTGCTGGACATGTCCTGGCACACCCTGCCGGCTTCCGCGCCGAAAGTGGCCGACGTCGATGCGTTCGAGGCCAGGGCGCTCGAGGACAACCACGTCGATCTCTCCTACGTGCCGCCGCGCTACCGTTCCAGCTATTTCGCGCACATCTGGGGCAGCGGCTATGCGGCCGGCTACTACGCCTACCTGTGGACGCAGATGCTGGCCGACGACGCCTTCGCGTGGTTCCAGGAGCACGGCGGCCTGACCCGTGCCAACGGCGACCGCTTCCGCGAGATGGTGCTGTCGCGCGGCAACACCGAGGACCTCGCCAAGATGTACGCCGATTGGCGCGGCCGTCCGCCCACGATCGAGGCGATGAAGAAGGACCGCGGGCTGGAACCGGAAAAGCCATGATCGCGCTGCGGGAGCCCGCGCGCCGGCGATGGCGGTGACTTCAGGCAAAAGGCCCGCTCCGGCGGGCCTTTACTTCGCGGGCGGCGCAAGGATCTTCCAGTCGAAGCGATAATCCCATTTGTTGTAGTACAGGTTGCCGCCGTCCCACTCGACTTCACCGCGTTGCGAATCGACGGTGTCGGAGCGGAAGAACCGCTTGGGCGGCACGAACGGCTGCGAGAAGTCGTCGTTGAAGGCGATCCGGAAATCGTCCAGCCCGCCCAGGTAGAACCATTTCAGCCCGGGATCGCCCGAGTCGAGCCGTCCGTAGGTCACATCCACCGGAATCCAGCCGTAGGGCGCGAGATAGATCTCGGCCCAGTCGTGGATGTTGTCGTAACCGTCATCGGTGAAGATCCAGCCCGATTGCCAGCGCGCCGGGATGCCGTTCATGCGCATCAGCGTGATCAACAGCATGGTCTGCTCGCCGCAGTCGCCATGACCCGCGTGCAGCGTGTAGGCGCTCAGGTCCGGAATCGTCGAATACTCGCGCGCGCCGGCCCAGGGAATCTCGTCCACCGCGGCAAAGATTCTCCGCGCGATCCGGTAGGGATTGGCGGCATCCCCCACCACCTGGCGAGAAAACACCCGCAGCGGTTCGGTGAACACGATGTGCGGCGGACGCTCGGCCAGGTAGGGTGCGAGTTCCGGCGTGACCTTCACCGGCACCACCTTGTCCGGATCGATCGGATGGTACTGCGCGTACAGCTTCACCTCGTAGGTCACCGCAAACACGGTCGGCTTGCCTGCCCGCGCGGCCTGCTCGAGATACACCGTGCGTTGCAGCGCCGATGCCGGCGCGATCCGGTGCACGGACGGCTGGCTGGCAACGAAGCGGATGTCTTCCTGTTGCCCGGGGATGGCGCGCGGGTAGGGAATCCAGGCGCGCACGGTCTTGCCGGCGGGCACGGCGCCGGGCTGCACCGTCAGGGTCTGCGTCACCCGCACGCGCTGCGGCAGCACGCTGGAACGGCCGTCCGCTTCCGCCTGCCGGATCACCTTGCGGTCGAAGTCGATGTAACGAGCATTGACCTGCGCGGGCAGACCGCTCGCGACGAAGGACGACGCGCCCATGCGCCGCGCGCGCGCCTCCGCGCTCAGATGAAACAGGTTGGACGGCGCGCGGTTGAAATACAGCCGCTGCCCGTCGATGTCCATGTGCTCGAACAGCCCGTGCGCGTCCCAGCGCGCGAAGTCGGCGTCGCTGAGTCTTGGAATCTGCCTGCGCAGTTCGGCCTCGACCTGATCGGCGGTGAGGCTGAAGTCCTTGCGCATCCGCTGCATCCGCTCGCGCTGGAACATCAACGCCGCGCGCGCGGTTCCGGAAAGGCCCGGCTGCCTCAGCGCGGCATCGATGCGGGCCTCGGCTTCGCGGAACTGCCCGGCGGAAACCAGTTCCACGACCGCGCTGACGCTGCGGTCGCCGGTGTTCGCCGAAGGAATGCCGGAGGCCATGACGGCCACGGACAGCGAGATCGCCGACAGCAGCGTCAACGCCGCAAGGCTTGCGCGGGCGCCATGCGATCGGATGATCCGCCGTCGGCTTCGAGCATCGAACACGTTGGACAATTCTCCTCACCGTCTCGTCGCAATGACCCCGTACCCTTCATCCCCTCTAGCTGGTTTCCGCGGCAGGCCATCCATGGCCTGCGCTAGCGGGGTGTTTTTCAGCACCATGCTAGAGCGAGAGAAGGCTTGTTGCATTCCGGAAGTTCCGGGGAAGCTCCGGACCAAGTCCATCCAGAAAGGGAAACAGATTCCGGATCTCACCCGCTTCGCGGGCTGGTCCGGAATGACCAAGATGTTTTCGGGACACCACTCTAGTCGTTGGCCACCGGTTTCGGTGCAAGGATCTGCTCCAGATAATCGGCGCTGCCCTGCACGCGGACGAGGTGGGGAAACTTCAACCCGCCGTCGTAACGGATCGTGCGTGATCCGATCACGCCGTCGTCCTGCACGCGGATCTCCAGCGGTTTCCTGTCACGCTGCGCCTGAGCGACAGCCTCGCGCAGTACGGAGGTGCTGTAGCCGCGGCCGTTGATGGAGACCAGCTTCATGCCCGGCGCGAGGCCAGCCTTGAAGGCCGGCCCGTTCCACAACACGTCCAGGATCTTGCCGTCGCGGTCCAGGAACAGGCCCATCGAATACATCGCGTTGACGCCCTTGCCTTCCAGTTCGCCCTCGCCCACGTTCTCGAGTGCGTTCTGGTAGCGCGATGGCTTGTCCGTGTAGACGAGCCGCCAGCCGCTGGCTTCGATGCCGGACAGGAGCGGCACCTGATCGTCCACACCGTTCAGCCAGCCTTGCAGAAAACCGGCCCAGCCGTACGGTTGCACCGCGTCGAGCGCGTTGACGACGTCGTCGAAGGCATAGGTGTGCGTGACGAAGCTGCCATTGTCGGCGCCGAAAAACTTCCGCGCGAAATCGTCGATCGAACGTTGACCGTGGCTCAACTGCCGGATCTTCGCATCGACCGCCAGCCACAGGAGTTCGCCCTCGCGATAGAAGTCGGTCTGCCGGCGCCAGTTCGACCACGCTTCGGTCGAACCGTACAGCAACTGCGCGGCCACGGTGGTGTCGATCAGCGGCCGCCACGCGCGGCCGGTCCGGTGCGCCATCGCGGCCGCGCGGTACGCGATCACGTCGCGCCACGTGTCGGGCGACCACAGCCCGCTGCGCGCCGTCAGCACGTCGCCGAGGTAGGCCGTGAGTCCCTCGTACACCCACAGCATCCGGGTGTGTTCGGGGCGCTCGAAGTCGGGCTGCCACAGCCCCGCCGGGCGCATGAACTTCCCGTTCCACGAATGGGTGTATTCGTGCGGCAGCAGCGAGCCGTCGAGCATGAAATGGTCGGCGTCGGCGAACATCCTGGAGCCGCTGCGCGCGCGATCGTCGCTGGACTGGTGGTGCTCCAGCCCGCCGACCGAGGTGTGATCGCTCAACGTCAGCAAGAAGTGATAGTCGTCGTAATGATGCGAACGGAACAGCGCCTGCGCCTGCTCGACCAGCTGACGATAGCCGGCGACCTGCGCGTCGGAGATCGCGATGGCCGCGGCATTGTCGCCCACCATGTCGAGGTAGCGGTGCACCGGTGAGCCGGGCGGCGTGATGTCGATCTGCCGGAAATACCTGCCTGCGATCACCGGCGAATCGACCAGCGTGTTGAACGGCACGGGCTTGAACGCGATCCGGCCGCCCTCACGCCTGTCCGTTCCGAGCGCGCTGGCGTATTGCCAGCCGGCGGGAATGACCAGCGCGGGCAGATACGTCTGCGCGCTGGCCGGATAGCCGGCCTGGTATAGCGCGACGTGATCCCACGTGAGGTCCAGCAAATCGGGCGTGATCCGCTCCGGGTCCGGGAACTGGAAACGGATGTCGATCCGGTCAACGCCCGCCGGCACCGCGAGGTGAAACGCGAACATGTCCTCTTCGTCGCGTTGCCATGCGAGCCGCTTGCCGTCGGCCGTGATTTGCAGACCCATCATGTCGCCGATCGGACCATCCGGCGAGTGGTCGCCGGGAATCCACTTCGGGTAGCGGAGCGTCAAGGCTCCCGGCCTGACCGGCATCGCCTCGTCCACGTACAGGATCTTCTGCGCCGGATCGGGCAGACGCACCGTCAACGACACCGGACCGGCCGGAACCTCCGCGGCCGTTTGCGCGGCACCGGACAGCGACGCGGCGAACACCAGCAAGCCTGCAAGCCACGACCGTCGTTTCATGCGCCCCTCCGAAGCCGTCGGTGCGTGCAAGTTATGCCGAATCAGGTTCGCGCGCCATGTGCCGAATCGCACATCGGCGCCGTTTCCGCAAATGCCGTGCCGGATCCGGCGCACCGCCGTCCGCTCCCGTGATGCATTCTCCGCACGCGTCCGGCCGCGCGCTGGGGACGGCGACATCATCGCACCTGCATCCGGAAAATCCACGCGCGGGATCGTTCAGATTGGCGCCATCCCCGGATCCCGGCGGCGTGTCCATAACCCCGGGCTATGCCGCGTAGCTGTTTTTTCATTGGCGGCCTTCGCCTGCCGGTATTTATGCTCGACAGCCGACTGCATCCGGTCGGTGAAAAGTCCGGTCGATGCACATCGCTGCCACGCGCGAGGTCTGCCTGTGAACTGCCGGGCAAGAGAAACGGGGGTCCGGGTTTGCGGCAACGCCTTATCGGCACCACGTAGCCGTTCGCTCGACGGACGGCTCGGACGCCTTCCGTCAATCCGATGAGGCCTCACGACGGACGACGTGTCGGGGTCACCGTACCGGCTGTTTGAATCGAGAGGGGTGCACATCCATGAAGGGCAAATCTCCACGCACGTCCAATCGCAACGACGTCTTCCGGCGCAAGGCGCTGGCTGTCGCCATCGGTTCGTCGGTGGCTTTGGGATTCACCGGCGCGGCCTGGTCACAGGCAACCACCGGCACCATCTACGGCACGGTCCCGGCGGCTTCCGGCGAAACCATCCAGATCACCGGCGGCGCGGGCTTCAACCGCACCATCACGGTGGGACCGTCCGGCAAATACTCGATTACCCTGCCGGTCGGCACCTACACCGTGTCGCTGCTGCAGAACGGCAAGGTCGTGCAGACCAGGACGAACGTCAGCCCGGTCGCGGCGGGCGCGGTGGCGGTGGATTTCTCGAGCTCGGCAGGCACCCAGAACATCACGACCCTCAACGCGATCAACGTCACGGCCAGGGCCATTCCCGCGATCGACGTGACCACCACCAACCAGGTCACCACGATCACGGCGAGGGAGTTGCAGCAACTGCCGCTGCAGCGCGATGCCGCCGACATCGCCATGCTGGCGCCGGGTGTCAACATGGGTTCGCCGCAACTGGTGCCGGGTCCGGTGGGCAATCCGATCAACGTGTTCGGTGGCGCCTCGACGGCCGAGAACGCGTACTACATCGACGGCATGAACGTTACCGACGCACTCTACGCGCAGGGCGGTTTCGAATTGCCGTACGGCGCGATCGAGCAGCAACAGACCTACATCAGCGGTTATGGCGCCAAGTACGGCCGCTCGATCGGCGGCGTGATCAACCAGATCGGCAAGAGCGGCTCCAACGAGTGGCATTTCGGCGTACGCGCCCTGTGGCAACCGGCAGCTTGGCGAAGCGATCCCATCAACTACTACTTCGCCAATCCGCTGGAGACGCAACCCGGCGAGCAGCCCGGAGATCTGCTTTCCTACAACAAGGACAACCGCACCCAGGAAACGATCTACGACGCCTATGTCAGCGGACCCATCATCAGGGACAAGCTGTTTTTCTTCCTGAGCGCCGAGCAGGACAACTCCCACACCAGCACCACCGGCATCAACAGCGGCACCGCGGAGAGGTTCTTCGTCACGCAACACAGCCCGAAGATCTACGCCAAGCTGAACTGGAACATCAACGACAGCAACTTCCTGACCCTGACCGGCGTGCAGAATTCCCTCAAGAGATGGGGTTCCTACGATACCTTCGATTACGACACCCTGCAGGTCGTCCCGGGTACCGCCGGGCTGAACCAGACCAGCAAGGACACCTTCCGGATATGGGCGCTCAACTACACGTCCTACCTCACCGACAACCTGACCTTGAACGCGATGTTCGGCAAGATACGCGGCGAGTACTACACCCAGCAGCCCGCATACCCGGGGTTCGATCCGAGTTTGCCGAACATCCAGAGCGCCTCCCTGCAGAACCCGGCGTTCGTCCCGCCCGGAGGCATTTCCAACGCGCAAGTCAACTCGACGCAGGCGATACCCTCGCACCGCGTCGACGTCATGAGCTATCGCGTGAGCCTGGATTACAAATGGCGCAACCACGATTTTCAAATCGGCATCGACAACATCAACTCCTGGGACCGGGATGACGGTTTCGAAATGACGGGGCCCGGCTATGCATGGGTGTACGGAAGCAGCGCCCCGGGGGTGCCGCTTTTCGGCGTCAACCCCAACGTGCCGCCGTTTGTCGCGCCGTCGCCCGACTGTCACCCGGTGCCCAACTCGACCCCGGTCTGCTATTACGTGGCGAAACAGATCGACATGCAGTCCGCGTCGGTGAAAGTCTTCCAGCGCGCGCAGTACGTCGAGGACAACTGGCAGGTCACGCCCAACCTGCTGCTGAACCTGGGGTTGCGCAACGACCAGTTCACCAACTTCGACTCGTTCGGCGTGCCCTACATCAGGTTGACCAAGCCGCAATGGGCACCCCGCTTCGGCTTCAGCTGGGACGTGCACGGCGACTCCACGATGAAGGTGTTCGGCAATGCAGGCCGCTATTACCTGGCGCTGCCGTTGACGACCGCAACGTCGATTGCCGCGCCGGTGATCGCCACCAATCTGTACGGGACCTACACCGGCATCGATCCCGCGACCGGCGCACCGATCGGTTTCACGCCGCTGCCGCAGAACCCCTCGACGGGCGTGTCGATCGACAACGAATACGGCCAGCCGAAGGATCCGAGGGTATCCGCGGCCCAGAACATCAAGGCCGAGTTTTCGGACAACTTCGTGCTGGGCATGCAGCAGGAATTCCGGATGCTGGGCACGCAGTGGGTATTCGGGGCCACCGCGACGTACCAGAAGATGAGCCGGATCATCGACGACTTCGACGACGAGCAGATCGAATGTGCGGCGGGACGGAGCCAGGGCTACGCCTGGATGACGCCGGATACCTGCAGCAACTGGGCCCAGAGCCTGGTCCTGATCAACCCGGGCGTCACCAACAACCTTTTGATGAAGGCACCCGACGGCAGCCTGGTCCCGGTGACGCTCACGGCTGCGGACCAGGATTTTCCGAAAGGGCCGACCCGCAAGTACTACTCGATGGACCTGTCGTTGCAGCACGTGTGGGACGGCAAGTGGTTCGTCAAATTCGACTACGTGTGGTCGCAGACCATCGGCAACACCGAAGGACCGGTGAGCACCTTTTCCCAGCAGAGCGGCTCGTACGAATCGATCACGACGGCGTGGGATTTCCCGGAGAGGATGCAGTATTCGTACGGCTTCCTGCCCAACGACCGCAGGAACCAGATCAAGATCTACGGCGCCTACGCGATCAACAAGGACTGGACGGTCGGCGGCAATCTGTACATGGCGTCGGGCACGCCGCGCATGTGCCGGGGCGGCTACGGGCCGGACGAGCTGGCCCTGCACGGTTCGCATACGTACTACTGGTGCGGCGGCGTGCCGGTTCCGCCGGGATCGCTGGGCCGTCTGCCGTGGACCCGCCGCGTGGACCTCAGCGTGGATTACAGGCCGGCCTGGGCCCGGCACAAGCTGGACTTCAATCTGGCGGTGTTCAACGTGTTCAACAGCCAGACGGCGCTGTTCATCAACGACTTTTTCCACACCACCGCAAGTCCCAACCCCGAATACGGGTCCATCGAGAATTCCACGCCGCCGCGCTCGGTGCGATTCTCCATGGCCTACGATTTTTGAGCGATGGACACGATCTCTCCCTCGCCGGGCTTGCGCCCGGCGTTTTTTTGCAGTCCATCCGCGGGTGTCGTAACTTGCGCCCACGATGCCGCAGCTCCGTGACGACATGACCGCGCACACACGATCCCTGCCGGCGCAGGATCCCTCCCGGCCACCACGCTCGCCCGTGACCGCACGCCTGCTGGAGAGGGCGCGCAGGGAATGGGCAAGGCAGGAGTACGAAGCCGCCGAGCGCTCGCTGACCAACGCGCTGGCCCTGGCGCCGGACGACCCGGAGGCCACGCGGATGCTGGGCGGGGTGGTGCTGCGCCGCGGCAAGTACGTCAGGGCCATCGAATGTTTCCGGAAGGTGCTGCCCGTGTGGCCCGACGACGACGACCTGCGCATCGGGCTTGGCATCGCCTTGTACGAACAGGGTGAAGTCCCGGAAGCCGTGATGCATCTGCGGCGCGCCTGCGAACTCGCGCCGGCTTCCGCGTCGGCCTGGTTCAACCTCGGCGAGGCGCTCGCACGGGATGCGCGCACGACGGAAGCCGTGGCGGCGTTGCAGAAGGCGCTGGAACTCGATCCCGCGCATCTCTCGGCCCGGCTTTCGCTGGCCAGGGCACAGGCGAACCTGGGACGGATCGACGCGGCGGTGGCGGGATTCCGCGAAGTGCTGCAGCGCGATCCCGGCAACGCCGAAGGCTGGTTCGGACTCTCCAACCTCAACACGGTCCGCTTCGATGCCGCGGATCTCGCGTCCCTGCAGCGAGCCTTGGCGCGTCAAAACCTGCCCGACCGCGACCGGGAGCTGCTCGGTTTCACTTTTGCGAAGGCGCTGGAAAACCAGGGGGACTACGCACAAGCCTTCGAGGTGTTCCGGGCCGCCAATGCATCGCGCCGCCGCCGGGTGAAGTGGGATGCGGCGGGGCACCGCGAACGCATCGTGGCGACCCGGCGTGCGTTCGCCGAAGGGAAGCCGGAGCCACTGGACCCCGGGTTCGGCCATGAGGCCATCCTGATCATCAGCGTCCCCCGCTCCGGATCGACGCTGGTCGAACACATCCTGGCCTCGCATCCGCAGGTCGAGGGCGCCAACGAGATCCGGGACCTGATGCAGGTGATCGACGGGGAGAGCGCGCGACGCGGCATCGAGTTCCTGTCGTGGGTGCCGAGCGCGACCGCGCAGGACTGGCAACGACTGGGCCGCGAATACCTCGCGCGCACCGCGCGCTGGCGCGAACGCAAGCCGCGTTTCACCGACAAGAATCTGGTGAGCTGGTATCTGGTGGGCGCGGCGCTGGCGATGTTGCCGGCCGCGCGCGTGATCGTGGTCCGGCGCGATCCGGTGGAAACCTGCCTGGCGTGTTTCCGCCAGTGCTTCAGCGAAAGAAGCGGGTTCTCCTGCGATCTCGACGACATGGCCGATTACCTGATCGACTTCCTGGACCTGACGCGTTTCTGGCTCGAGAAATATCCGGACCGCGTGTTCGATATGCCGTACGAGGCGCTGCTGGCCGAACCGGAAGCGATGATCCGCCGGCTGCTGGATTTCTGCGATCTGCCGTTCGACCCGGCCTGCCTCGAGTTCCACAAGACGCCGCGCACGGTGCAGAGCCTGCCCAGCGCCGCGCAGGTGCGGCAACCGCTGCGCCGCGACACCGCGCGCAGCGCCCACTACGGCGACAAGCTGGACCACCTGCGCCAACGCCTGCGCGAAAGCGGCGTGCTGGCGGGATGAGTCTTCCAGCGAGGGGTTTCGATGGCCGACGCACTCCCCGTTTGCCTGCTCGACGGCGCCTTCGTGCCTGCCGGCGAAGCCCGCGTTTCGCCGTTCGACCGCGGCTTCCTGTTCGGCGACGGCGTTTACGAGGTCGTGCCCTGTTACGGCGGCAAACCGTTCCGCTTGGAAGCGCACCTCGACCGTCTGCAGTCGGGCCTCGCTGCGCTCGCGATCCCCAACCCCCATTCGCGTGCACGCTGGACCGGGCTGGTGCAGCAACTCGTCGCCGTCAACGGCGGCGGCGACCTGGGCCTGTATCTCGAGGTCACGCGCGGCGCCGGTTCGGGCCGCGACTTCCTGCCCCGCGCCGGCATGCAACCCACGGTCTTCGGTTTCTGCTGGCGGCTCGCGGCGAGCGGGTCGGGGCAGCCCGAGCGCGGCCTCGCGTGCGTGACGCTGGACGACATCCGCTGGCTGCGCTGCGACATCAAGTCCATCGCCCTGCTGGGATCGGTGCTGCTGCGGATGGAGGCGGGGCGCCGCGGTGCGGACGAGGCGATCCTGCTGCGTGACGGACGTCTCGCCGAAGGCAGTTCCAGCAGCGTGTTCGTGGCCCGGCGCGGACGCGTGGCGACGCCGCCGGCCAACCACGAGCGGCTTCCCGGCATCACCCGCCAGGTCGTCGGCGACGTGCTCGCCACGCTCGGCCTGCCGCTGGACGTGCGCGACGTGCATCGCGAAGAATTGCACGCGGCGGACGAAATCTGGATCGCGAGTTCGACCCGCGAAGCGTTGCCGGTGACACGGCTCGACGGCCGCGCCGTCGGCACCGGCAGGCCCGGTCCGCTCTGGCGCCGGGTGTTCGACGCCTTCCAGGCGCTCAAGCGGCGCGAAACGGCGTGACCGGCGCGGGGGTCTGCGGCGGGTCCGGCGAGGTGCTCAGTCTTGCGCCAGCATCTGCTGCGCGAGCTGGCGCACCAGATCGAGAAAACGCTTCTGCACGGGGTTCAACGGGCTGTCAGAGCGGTACATCGCGTACAGCACGACGTCCAGATGCAGTTCCAGCGGGCGCATCTGCACGCGCTCGGCGCCACCGGCACGGGCGGTGAAGGGATCGACCAGCGCCAGACCGTCGCCCTGCGCGACCAGCGCATACGCCAGTTGATACGTCTGCACCCACACCGAGATCACGGGTGCCGGATCGAGCTGCGACAGATGGCTTTGCAGCATGCTGCCCAGCGCGTCGCGCACCGTGATGCCGATCATCCGCTGGCCGGCCAGCGCGCCGACCCGCAACGGTTGCGACAGTTCCCTGTCCGGCCACCAGCCGGGCGGCGCGATCACCATCACCTGGCCACGGCACAGCGGCAGCTTGCGCAGATTGTGCTCGCGGGTGTCCTGCAGCGTGAGGCCGATGTCGGTTTCGCGCAGCGCCAGCGACTTGCACATCACCGCCGAATGCTGGGTGGAGAGTTCGGCGACGGTGTTCGGAAATGCCTTGCGCAGCAGCACGGTCGCATCGGGCACCAGCGCCAGAGCCAGCGCCGGCGTGCACGTCACCCGCAGCGGACAGCTTTCCGGGCGGCTGATGTTCATGGTGAGGCGCTGCAGGTCCTGCAGTTCCTGCATGATCCTCTCGATGTCGCGACGCAGCAGCAGCGCCTGCTGCGTCGGTTGCAGGCGTCCGCGCACGCGGCTGAACAACGGAAAGCCGAGCTGGTCCTCGGCGTGCTGCAACGCCTTGCTGGCGGCCGGCTGCGAAATGTTGAGCAGCTTGGCGGCGCCGGTCAGGCTGCCGGTGGTCAGCACGGCATGGAACAGTTCGATGTAGCGCAGGTGCATGTCGGTTCGCTCAAGAATTGTCTGATCGACCTGCCGGCTGGAGCAGGTTGTTGAGAAAGTGCAGTCCTGCACTTTCTCAACGTCGCGAGTCCGGCACATGTCCGGACTCGCTCCCGACGGATCAGCGCTTGCGCGCTTGATCCGCGGCGGGCCATCCGTGGCCCGCGCTTAGCAGGGTGTTTCTCAACACCCTGCCAGCTGCATGTCTGCAAGCCCGCTCTTCCGGGACCCCATCAGGCCCTTGCCGCGCGAGGGCCTGATCACCCCATTGACCCGAGGGGTTTTAAGGGCGGGAGCCTCGCGAGAGCGCGACACCGGAAGTCCCTCATGCCGCAGCGGCGGCGTCCGAGTGCAGCACAGGTCGCCGCCGCGGGCAACCGTCGCCGCCTCCCGAGACAACCGCGCAGACACGGAACCGCTGCGTCCACAACTTCCAGTTATGCCACATGTCCGTCTTTTCATTGGTGACCCGGACCTGCCGCTGGGTATGCTCGATCGGGTGTCCTGGTCCTGAATGGAGTCCGGCGGAGCAAACATGTCGAACCGCGGGGAAGCAGTCGCCCCCCAGCACTGGGGTCCGCCTTATCTTCTGTACCTGGGCAATCCGGCCGATGAGCTGGCCATCAAGACGGCCCGCGGCGTGGCGCATTGGCGGCCCGAATGGTGCGTGGGCCAGTACCGGAGCCCCGCCTGCAAGCTGTCGCTGGGACTGCCCGACCTGGGCATGGCCGAGGCCAGGGCCGCGGGCGCCAAGACCATGCTGGTCGGCACCGCGAATGCCGGCGGCGTGATGGCGCCAGAAACCGTCGCCGACGTGCTCGCCGCGCTCGATGCCGGCCTCAACGTCGCGGCCGGCCTGCATCAGAAGCTGCGCGACAACGCCGACATCCTCGCCGCCGCCCGGCGCAACGGCCGGGTGCTGTTCGACGCCCGCGAAGCGACCCGCAGCATCCCGGTGGGCACCGGCCGCAAACGCCCCGGCCTGCGGCTGCTGACGGTGGGCACCGATTGTTCGGTCGGCAAGATGTACACCGCGCTGGCGATCGAGCGCAGCCTGCGCAGACTCGGCTGCAAGGCCGATTTCCGCGCCACCGGCCAGACCGGCATTTTCATCGCCGGCGACGGCATTCCCGTCGATGCGGTGATCGCCGATTTCATTTCGGGCGCGGCCGAACTGATCTCGCCGGCGCGTGACGACGGCGGCTGGGATCTGATCGAAGGCCAGGGTTCGCTGTTCCATCCCTCCTACGCCGGCGTGTCGCTGGGGCTGCTGCACGGCTCCCAGCCCGATGCCTTGGTGCTTTGTCACGAACCCACGCGGCGTCACATGCGCGGACTGCCGGAATACCCGCTGCCCGATCTCGAAGCCTGCCTGCAAGCCAACCTCGCCGCCGCCCGCTTGACCAATCCGGCGGTCAAGGCGGTCGGCGTCGCGCTCAACACCTCGAATCTCCCGCAACGGGAAGCGTGGGCAGCCTGCAGGGCGATCAGCGACCGGCTCGGGCTGCCTTGCCAGGACCCGGTCAGCATGGGCGTCGAGGCCATCGTGGACAACCTGCTCGCATGCTGCGCGGCCTGAACATCCGGCAGCGCAGCCTGCCGCTCCGGGCGCCGTTCCGGATCTCGCGCGGCGTCAAGCACGCGGCGGACGTGGTGAGCGTCGAACTGGAGCAGGACGGCCGGATCGGACGCGGCGAGTCGGTGCCCTACGCGCGCTACGGCGAATCGGTGGCTTCCGTGATCGAGCAGATGGAAACGCTGCGCGATGCGTTGTGCGCAGGCATGGGCCGCGACGCCTTGCAGGTCCGCCTTCCGGCGGGCGCCGCGCGCAACGCGCTGGACGCGGCGCTGTGGGATCTGGAAGCGCGGCTGAGCCGGGTTCCCGTGCGGGCGCAACTGGCGCGGCCGCCGCTGGCACCGCTCCTCACCGCATTGACCGTGGTGATCGACACGCCGCAGCGGATGGGCGAAGCGGCGGCGCGCATCGCGGACGCGGGGCTGATCAAGATCAAGGTCGATGCCGCCGATCCCGCCGCGCGGATCGAAGCCGTGCGCAATGCGGCGCCCGCCGCCGCGCTGATCGTCGATCCCAACGAAAGCTGGACGATCGACATCCTGCGCGACGTCCGGCCCGTACTGGAACGCACGCGCGTCGCCCTGCTCGAACAGCCGCTGCCCGCCGGCGCCGACGAGGCCCTGCTGGAGTTTTCCTGCCGGATTCCCGTCTGCGCCGACGAAGCCTGTCACGCGACCCCGGATCTGGCGAAGCTGCGCGGCCGTTACCAGGCGGTCAACATCAAGCTGGACAAGACCGGCGGCCTGACCGAAGCATGGCGCCTGTTGCACGCCGCGCGTGCCGAGGGCTTCGGGATCATGGTCGGCTGCATGGTGTGTTCCTCGCTGGGCATTGCGCCCGCGCTGGAACTGGCGCGCGAGGCGGACTTCGTCGATCTGGACGGCCCGCTGTGGCTGGCGAACGATCTTCCCGGCGGCGTCAGCCTGCAGGGCGGACGGCTGTTGCCGCCGGCACCGGGATTCTGGGGATGAACCGGCACGCGCGGCCATGGCTCGATCGCATTGGTCGGAGATTCCTTCGGGAAGGAGAAGCTTGATGCCCGGACGCCACACGCCTCGGCTCGATGAAGCCTCCGCGCCCAAGCCGCCGGCGCGCCGCGGACCGCGGGGATGGCGCCGACCCCTGCTGATCGCGGCCATCGCCGCTTTCGGCACGCCGGCCGGCGCAAGAAACCTCGAAGCGCCGCTGCCCACCGCGATCGCCCATGCACCGGCCGCCACCCGTGCGATGCTGGAAAAGTCGCGGCCGGTCACCGCGCAACATGCGATGGTGGTCAGCGCGCAGCATCTGGCGACACTGGCGGGTGTGCAGATCCTCAAGCAAGGCGGCAACGCGATCGACGCCGCGGTGGCGGTGGGTTATGCCGAGGCCGTGGTGCACCCCTGCTGCGGCAACCTCGGCGGCGGCGGCTTCATGACCATCCACTTGAAGGACGGCCGGAACCTGTTCCTGAACTTCCGCGAGAAGGCGCCGCTGAAGGCGACCCCCGGCATGTTCCAGGACGCGCACGGCGACGTGGTGCCGGGCCGCAGCACCGACTCGTACCTCGGCGTGGGCGTGCCGGGCACGGTGATGGGCCTCGATGCCGCGCTCGCGAAGTACGGCACGATGTCGCTGAAGCAAGTGATGGCGCCGGCCATCAAGCTGGCGCGCGACGGTTATGTGCTGGAACAGGGCGACGTCGATATCCTCGACGACAGCAGCGGGGATTTCGCCCGGCATCCGAATGTCGCCGCGATTTTCCTCGATCACGGCAAACCCTTCGTCGCCGGCCAGCGGCTGGTGCAGAAGGATCTGGCGCACACGCTGGAGCTGATCGCCGACGGCGGCGCAGACGCCTTCTACAAGGGTCCGATCGCGCGCGCCGTGGTCGCGGCCAGCGAAGCCCGCGGCGGCATCCTGTCGATGCAGGATTTCGCCGGTTACACCGTGCAGTGGGAAAAGCCGATCGAGTGCCGTTACCACGGCTACACCATCATCTCGGCGCCGCCGCCCAGTTCCGGCGGCACCACGCTGTGCGAGATCCTGCAGATCATCCAGCCTTATCCGTTCGCAAGGTGGGGCTACGGTTCGGTGCAGACCGTGCGCCATCTCGCCGAGGCCGAACGCCGCGCCTTCGCCGACCGCAACACCTATCTCGGCGACCCCGCATTCGTGCACAACCCGATCGCACGCCTGCTGTCGTCCGAACACGCGGCCAGGCTGCGCGCCACGATCCTGCCCGACAGGGCCACGCCTTCGTCCGAGATCCAGGGCAGCCTCGGCGCGGCCGAAGGCAACCACACCACGCATTACTCGGTGATCGACCGGTACGGCAATGCGGTGTCAGTGACCTACACCCTCAATTTCCTGTTCGGGATCCGGCAGATCGCCGGCGACACCGGCTTCTTCCTCAACGACGAGATGGACGACTTCACGTCCAAGCCCGGCGTGGCGAACGCGGCCGGTCTGGTGCAGGGCACGGCCAACGAGGTGCAGCCGGGCAAGCGTCCCTTGAGTTCGATGACGCCGACCATCGTGATGAAGGGCGGCAAGCCGTATCTGCTGACCGGCAGTCCCGGCGACGCGACCATCATCTCGACCACGCTGCAAAGCATCCTCAACGTGGTGGATTTCGGAATGAACGTACAGCAGGCGGTGAACGCGCCGCGCATGCACCAGCAATGGTATCCGCAGGCGGTGTGGATCGAGCCCGGACTGCTCACGCCGGTGTCGCAACGGATGCTGCAGGCGATGGGCTACACGTTCAAGCCGGTCCGCGCGATGGGCGCCGACGAAGCCATCCTGATCGATCCCGCGACCGGCATCCGCGAAGGCGCCAACGACCGCCGGCGGCCGGCGGGCCTGGCGGCCGGTTACTGATCCGGCACCGCGTGATGACGACCACCGCCAGCCCCGCAACCGTGCGCGCGGACACCACCTGTCTGGACGGCGTCGATCTCGCGGCACTGGCGCAACGCGCGGGCACGCCGCTGCATGCGTATTCCGCATCCGCGATCCGGCAGCGCATCGGCGCATTGAAAAACGCACTGCGCGGACTGGATGCGCTGGTGTGCTATGCGGTCAAGGCCAACGGCAACCTTGCCGTCCTGCAGCTGATGGCGGACGCGGGGCTGGGCGCCGACATCGTGTCGGCCGGAGAACTGCGGCGCAGCCTGCGCGCCGGCATTCCGGCGCAGCGCATCGTGTTTTCGGGCGTCGGCAAGACGGCCGGGGAAATCGCCGCGGCGCTGGCCGCCGGCATCGCGCGCTTCAACGTGGAGTCGGAGGACGAGCTGCATCTGCTGCAACGTCTGGCGGCCGAACGGGACGTGATCGCGCGCGCCGCGGTGCGGATCAATCCCGGCGTCGATGCCCACACGCACGCCAAGATTTCCACCGGCAACGCGGACAACAAGTTCGGCGTCGGCATCGACGAGGCACGCCGCTGGTTTGCCGGCAGCGCGACCCTGTCGCACGTCCATCTCGACGGTTTGCACGTGCACATCGGCTCGCAGATGCTGAGCCTCGAGCCGCTCCGGCAGGCGCTGCACCGCACGGCCGACCTGTGGTGCGAACTGGCCGCGGCGGGACACGCGATCACCAGCATCGACGTCGGCGGCGGGCTCGGCGTGTGCTATCGCGCGGGCCACGACCATCCGGTCGCGATCGAGGACTACACCGACGTGATCCGCCATGCGCTGGCCGGTTTCGACGGCCGCATCCTGCTGGAACCGGGACGCTGGCTGGTGGCCGAAGCCGGCGTGCTGCTGACGCGCGTGATCCGGATCAAGCGGGGCCGCCAGCGGCGCTTCGTGGTGGTGGATGCGTCCATGACCGAACTGGTGCGGCCCAGCCTGTACGACGCCTGGCATGACATCGTGCCGGTGGCGCGCGAGTCACGTCCGCTGCAAACCTGCGACGTGGTGGGACCGGTCTGCGAGACCAGCGACACCTTTGCCGTCGGCCGCGCACTGCCCGAATGCGAGGCCGGCGATCTGCTGCTGATCCGGACCACCGGCGCCTACGGCGCGTCGATGGCCTCGACCTTCAACTCGCGGCCGCTGGCCGCCGAGGTGCTGCTCGATCGCGGCCGTTATGCGGTGGTGCGGCGGCGCCAGACCTTCGAGGAAATGATTGCCGGTGAACAGCCGGCGCAGAACTGGGAGACCGCATGAAACGCCTCGCCCGATCGCTGCCTGCACTGTGGGTGTTGTTTTTGTGCATGGCCGTTGCACAGCCCGCGTCACCGAAGACGGATTCGCACGCCGACTTCGACCGTCTGGTCGAGGCCGTGGCGACGCACTACCAACTGCCGGGCCTCGCCGTGGGCGTGATCGCGGACGGCAAGGTGGTCTACAGGCACACCGAGGGCAGCCTGGCGTCGGGCAAACCCGTGGATGGCGACACGCTGTTCGAGATCGGCTCCACCACCAAGGCCATGACGGTCACGCTGCTCGCGCGCCTGGTGGAAGAAGGCAAGCTGCGCTGGGACGACCCGGTCACGAAGTACCTGCCGTCGTTCCGGATGTACGACCCGTGGGTGACGCAGAACATGCAGGTCGGCGACCTGCTGTCGCACCACAGCGGCCTGCCGGGATTTGCGGGCGACCTGATGCTGTGGCCCCACCCCAGCCATTTCACGCCGGAGGACGTGGTGAAGGGCCTGCGCTACCTCAAGCCGGCCTACAGCTTCCGCGCCGGCTACGCCTACGACAACGTGTTGTACGTGACGGCCGGCCAGGTGGCCGCCGTGGCCGGCGCTGCGCCCTATGCGCAACTGCTGCGCCGCGAGGTGTTCCGGCCGCTGGGCATGAACCGCTGCCAGATCGGCACCTGGAACCGCGACGAAGTGGGCAACGTGGCGAGTCCGCACGAGCAGCGCGACGGCCACTACGTCGCCGTGCCGTTCGATGGACCGGTTC
>JAJPHQ010000102.1 GCA_021325195.1 Gammaproteobacteria bacterium
CCGCGCGCCGGCCCGCCACCGGATCGCGGCATCGCCGCAATCTGCTGGCACTGGCGTTGCTGCTTGCGTGCGCTGCGCCTGTGGCCGCGCATGCCGGAGACACCTCCTGCGGCGGCTCGGGGCAGAACGCCGCCGGCACGGGCTCGGTCACCTGCGGCAGCAACGCCTACGCCACCGACAATGCCACCGCGCTGGGCAATGCGGCCAATGCCGGTGGCACCTACAGTACCGCCGTCGGCGAAAAAGCCAACAGTTTCGGCATCGGCAGCGTTGCGCTGGGTTACAACGCGCAGTCACCGGGAGGAAACGGTACGGCGCTCGGTGCCGATGCGTATGCCGCGGCGCAAGGGACGGCTGTGGGATTCCAGGCGAGCGCCAAGACGCAAAACGCAACCGCACTCGGCTTTGGTGCGGCCGCCAGCGGCACCGTTTCCTCCGCGATCGGTGCGAAAAGCGTCGCTTCCGGCACATGGGGCACGGCGGTCGGCTACGAGACAAATGCCACCGGTTACTTGAGCACCGCGGTGGGCACAGGAAGCGCTGCTTCCGGCATCCGGAGCGCCGCGCTGGGCGTCAGCGCACTGGCGAGCGATTACAGCACGGCGGTGGGAGAGCGCGCGCAAGCCACTTCAAGCCATTCCTCGGCATTCGGCTATCACGCGGTCGCCAACAACACCAATGCCTCGTCGCTGGGCGCGTCCTCGCAGGCGTCGGGCTTGTGGAGCACGGCGGTGGGCACGCACGCCGATGCCAGTGCGGATTATTCGCAGGCGCTGGGGGGTTACGCCACTGCCAGTGGCCAAGGTGCGACGGCGATCGGCGAACAGGCCGCCGCCACGAACTTTGATGCGATCGCTCTCGGCACCACGGCCGTTGCCGATGGTGTCTGGTCTTCCGCCATCGGCTTTGAGGCGCATGCATCCGCCGACGAATCCGTCGCGGCGGGCGCCTACAGCGTGGCTTCCGGCACGGGCGCCGTCGCGCTGGGTACGTTCGCGACGGCAAGCGGTGGATATTCCGCGGCGCTCGGCTTCGGCAGCGCAGCCAGCGGGGCGTATGCGACTGCGCTCGGCACCAAGGCTTCCGCCGGCGGAAAGTTCGGCACCGCGCTCGGCTATGCCGCACAGGCTTCCGGCAATTACAGCAGCGCATTGGGCGGGAACGCGCAAGCCACCCAGGAATCGAGCATGGCCATCGGTTTCAAGTCGAAGGCGACCGCGAGTTTTGCAGAAGCATTCGGCACCTTCAGCATCGCGAGCGGCGGCGGCTCGCTGGCGTTGGGACAACAGGCCGCGGCCACGGCCAGCGGCGCCACCGCCGCGGGCACCACCACGCAAGCATCCGGGATCGAAGCTTCCGCCTTCGGCAATGCCGCGGCGGCCAGCGGGGCGTATGCGACCGCGATCGGTACGCTGGCCGTCGCCAACTCCACCGACAGCGTCGCATTGGGTTACAAAGCCAACACCGAAAGCTTCGCCAACAGCGTGGCGCTGGGTGCGAATTCCACGGTGGACCGTGCCAACAGCGTATCGGTTGGCAGTCCGACCAACCTGCGTCAGATCACCAACGTTGCCGCGGGCAGTGCCGACACCGATGCGGTCAACGTGTCGCAGCTCGTTCCGTTCGCGGCCGCGCTGGGCGGCGGCGCGAGTTTCAGCGGCGGCGTGTTCACCGCGCCGACCTACACGATCCAGGGCAGCAGCTACGGCAATGTCGGCGCCGCTTTCGCCGCGGTGGACAGCAACCTGACCAATCTCTACAGCAAGCTCAGCAACACCCAGGGACCGCCCGGCCCGCAAGGTCCGGCCGGTCCGCAAGGTCCGACCGGTCCGCAAGGCCCCGCGGGTCCGCAGGGTCCGACCGGAACCACGGGACCAGCCGGTCCGGCAGGCCCGCAGGGGCCACAAGGTCCGGCAGGTCCGCAAGGGCCCGCTGGCGGTGGCCCCAACGAGGTGACCTATGACAACAGCAGCCACGCCACCCTGACCTTGAACGGCAACGGCGGCACGGTGATCGGCAATGTCGCTGCCGGCAGCGCGGGCACCGACGCGGTCAACGTCAACCAGCTGGACAGCCAGACACAGCAGGCGCTGAACTCGGCCAAGACCTACACCGACGCCTCGTCGGTTCAAACCTTGAACGCTGCGAAGGCTTACACCGATCAACAGATCGCCAATGCCCTCGACGCCGATCTTTCGGGTTTTGAGCAACAGGTCGATGCACGCTTCAACGAGCAGGACAAGCGTATCGACCGGCTGGGCGCGATGGGCGCGGCGGCTTCGCAGATGGCGATCAACACCGCGGGACTGGCGGGCGACAACCGCGTCGGCGTCGGCGCGGGAACCTACAGCGGCCAGACCGCCGCGTCCATCGGTTACCAGCACATGTTCGCCGATCATCGCGCCAGCATCTCCGTCGGCGCATCGTTCGGCGGCGGGCAGACCTCCGGCGGCGTGGGCGCGGGGTTCAGTTGGTGACGGCATCGGAGATCCGCGCGCGGCGGCGTGCCGCGGGCGGATGACGGATGTGCAAACGATTCAATCGCTGCCTGCAGCGAACGGAGGAAGGATCATGTTGATGCGCAATCGTGTGGGGTTGGCGATGTTCACACTGGTGCTGTGCGCCGGCGGCGCGACGGCGGCGGACGTGCAGTTGCCGGCGAACCTGCCGCACCGCAAGCCCGGCTTGTGGGTGCAGCAGGTGACGACGCAGGGCCATCCTTCAGTGACGGAAAAGATCTGTCTGGACGAGGCGACCGATGCCGCGCTGTACAAGTTCGGCCTCGGTGCCTCGAACGCCATGTGCAGCAAGTTCGGCATCCACATGCGCGGCAACGAGATGGTGGTGGACACCGTCTGCACGATACCGAGGTTCTTCGGTCACGGCGGCAACACCATGACCGGCCACGGCGTCACGCATTTCAGCGGCAACACCGCCTACCACACCGAGCAGACCACGCACTACGATCCGCCGTTGAACGGCAAGACCGACGAGGTGACCTCCATCGACGCGCGCTGGACCGGCGCGTGCGAAGCGGGGCAGAAACCCGGCGACATCGTGCTGCCCAACGGCATGACCGTGAACGTGCAGAACGTGACCGGCCCGGGCTCGATGATGAAGAACATCCTGCAAGGGCTGGCGGGCCATCACGGCTGATCGCGCCCCGGCGTCGCCGCGCGCCGGGGAGAGACCTTCCCGACAGGCGCGCGGCGCCGGCTTTTGAGACAATCCCTCCGGACTTCGAACGAGGGCAAGTCCGGTGTCACGGGGAGCGGACATGACACGGGCGCGCGCGGCAGCGCGGCCGGCACGGGCGGCATCCGCATCGGAAAGTGATGCGGACACGTTCCGCGCTTTGTACGCCGAGTTGCGCAAGCTGGCGCGCCGTCAACTGGGCGCCGCGCCACGCACCACCCTGTGCACCACCGCGCTGGTGCACGAAGCCTGGCTCAAGCTCGGCGCGCACCGGCAACGCGTGCCGGATCTCGCGTTGGCCGCGCGCGCGATGCGCCACGTGTTGATCGACCACGTCCGCCGGCGCCGCGCAGCCAAGCGCGGCGGTGGTGCGCGTGCGATGACGCTGGATACACGCGCGTTGATCGAGGAGGGCGAAGACGCCATCGATCTGCTGGCGCTGGAGCAGGGCCTGCAGGCCCTGCAGGAAATCGATCCGCGCCTGGTCGGCGTGGTCGAATGCCACTTCTTCGCCGGCATGGAATTCGCCGAGATCGGCGAAGTCCTGCAACTTTCCGAGCGCACCGTGCAGCGCGACTGGCGCCGCGCGCGTGCTTTCCTGCACGCGCATCTCGCGGAGTCGTCCGCATGACGGGGCGGCGGTTCGATCCGGAACGCTGGCAGCGCGTGACGCAACTGTTCGACCACGCACTCGAACTGGACGCTGCGGGACGGCGCGCGTTGCTGTCGCGCGAATGCGGCGGCGATCCCGAACTCGGTGCGGAACTGGAACGCCTGCTGGCCTTCGATGCCGCGCCGGGACAACTCGACGCGCCGGGCGCGGCGCAGGTGCGGACCGGAATGGCTGCGGCGCTGCGCGCCGCCGATCGCGGGGAAGCGCTGCTGGACACGCGCATCGGCCCCTGGCGTGTTCTGAACCTGATCGGACGCGGCGGCATGGGATACGTATTCCTGGCCGCGCGCGAGGCGGGCGGTTTCGAACAGCGCGTCGCGTTGAAACTGCTGCGCGCCGGCGAGTTGGACGACGTGTCGCGACGGCGCTTCCTGGAAGAACGCCGCGTCCTGGCGAAACTCGCGCATCCGCACATCGCGCGCCTGCTGGACGGCGGGCTGGGGCCCGATGGCGAGCCGTGGTATGCGATGGAGTACGTGGACGGCGCCTCGCTGATCGAATGGTGCGATGCGCGCCAACTGCCGGTCCGTGCGCGGTTGTCGCTGTTCGGCAAGGTCTGCGACGCGGTGGATCATGCGCACCGGCAACTGGTGATCCACCGCGACATCAAGCCCGCCAACATCCTGGTCGACGCCGATGGCGAACCCAGGCTGCTGGATTTCGGGATCGCCAAGCTGCTGACGCGGCACGGTGCGGTCGCGCACAGCGAGACCCGTCTGATGACGCCGGAATACGCCGCGCCCGAACAGCTGCGCAACGAACCGGTCGGCGCGGCCACCGACGTGTATGCGCTGGGCGCGGTGCTGTTCGAGCTGCTGACCGGGCAGCAGCCGTTTCCCGATCCGCTCGCCGCGCGCGAAGCGCCTTCCGCATTGCGCGTCTGCGCACCGTCGTCGCCGGATGTCGAAGCGTGCGCCGCCGCGCGTGGCACCACGCCGCAAGGTTTGCGCCGGCAACTGCGCGGTGATCTCGAACGGATCCTGCGCGCCGCACTCGATCCGGAACCCGCGCGTCGCTATCGCTCGGCCGCGGCGCTGGCGGAGGATCTGGGCCGCCATCTGCGCGGACATCCGATCAGCCTGCGCCGCGAGCGGGGCTATCGATTCGCTCGATTCGTGGCGCGGCACCGCGCTGCGGCCGCACTCGGCACGTTGGCGGCGGTTGCATTGATCGCGGCGCTCGGAGCGGTGCTCTGGCAGGCGCGCGAGGCGCGGTTCCAGGCCGCCAATGCCACGGCCGTGAAGGATTTCATGGTTGACGTGTTCGCCAGCGCCGATCCCGAAAAACATCCGGGTGCCGTTCCGGACGCGCGCGAACTGCTGGACGCCGGCGCGCAGCGCCTCGACGAATTCCGGGGTGAACCGCGCACGGCGGCGGCGCTGACGCGCGCGCTGGCGGCGAGCTACGCCGGCATCGGCGTCTGGGATCGTGCGCGATCGCTGGCGGCCCGCGCGCTCGCACGCGTCGTCGCGCAACAAGGCGCACGCAGCGCGCAAGCGCTGCAAGTCCGCATCGAGTACGCCGAAATCCTGCAGCAGGGCGATGCGCAGCAGGAAGCGCGCACGCAAGCGCGGCAGGTGCTGGCGCAAACCCGCGACGCCGCGGATGCGATCGGCGCTCGCGCCCATCTGGTATTGGCCCGGGTCGCGGCGCACCTGGGCGACGATGCGCGCACGCACGATGAAGCGACACGCGCCCTCGCCGCGGCGCGTGCGCTGGGATCCGCCGAGTATCAGGCACGAGCCCACGACCTGCTGGCGCAGGCAGCCCTCGGCCGCGGCGACATGGCCGCGGCCGTGCCGGCATTGCGCAGCGCGGTGGCGCTGTACGAACGGAGCCGCGGCGCCAGCGCGGCGCAAACACTGGACGAACGCGAAAACCTGGCATTCGCGCTGCTGCATTCCGACGGCAGCGACGAGGCGTTGAAGCAGTACGCGCAACTGGTCGCGGATCAGCAGCGCATGCTGGGCGACGACCATCCGCGCACGGCGGCGACGTCATGTCGCTTTGCCTCGCTGCTGTGGGGCGCGGGGCGTTATCGGGAAGCGCGCGAACGGGCGGCGCAAGCCATGCAGGTCCAGCAGGCCGCCGCATCCCGGATGATGGTGTGGCAAACCAGCGACTGTCTGATGGCGCTGGTCGGCGTTGCGCGCGCCCGCGGCGATCTGGCCGCTGCGCGCAACCTGGTTGCACGGATCGAGGCGCTGCCCCAGCCCTCCGGCGACGAAACCCCGCGTTATCTGCACGCGGTGCATTTCATCCACGCGGCCATTGATGCCGAACGCGGCGACGGCGCCGCCTTCGAACGGCTGCGGGATCTGCTGGCACGCTCCCCGCACCTGCCGCCGTGGAACGACCGTCTGGATTCGCCGCGCGCGCTGCTCGCGCTGGGCCGGGCGCAGGATGCGCTGGAGGCCTGGCGCGGACTCGAAGCCACGTTGACCGATCCCGCCCAGCGTCGGCAGCGCCTGGCCGAGGTGCTGCTGGGACAAGGTGTCGCGCTGGTCGAATTGGGCCGCCACGCCGAAGCCCGCGATGCATTTTTCGCCGCACAGGCGGCAGCGGGCGACGATCCGTCGTATGGCGCGCTGCTGGCGACGCTGCGTCTGTGGCGCGGCTGGTCGCAGGTGCGGCAGGGCCGCGCGGCCGCGGGGCTCGATGACATCGAAGCTGCGCTGGCGTGGCGGCGCGCGCAGTTCGGCGAGGACAGCTATCGCACCGCCGAGGCGCGGCTGGCGCGCGCCGAGGCGTGGGCGCAGTCGGGACGCCGCGCCGAGGCCGCCACCGAGCAGGCACGGGCGCGCGAAACCCTGGTCATGCTGGAACCCGCGCACGCGCTGCGCCGTCGTGCGGCGCTGCCGCTGCGCTGAAGGCGGGTCTCTCCCGCCGGCACGGCCGGCTTCGAGGCTCCCCCGGGTCATGCGTGTCGTGTTTTTCCCGCGCTTTCCGTTTTAACGGGAAGCCGACGTGCATCCATCCGCTCTCGATGCCAGCCGGCCCGGCAGCGCGGCCGCCTGCCGGTTTCCAGTTCGAGGGAAATTCCATGACGATGCCATCACGCAACACCGCTCGCAAACGCCTGCTGGCGCTGGCGCCGGGCAACAGCGCGAATGCTGCCGGCAAGGGCAGCATCGCCGCCGGCACGGGAACACAGGCCACCGGTAATCACGCCGCGGCGGTCGGCGGGTGGTTCGACTTCGATGTTAGGCGACACATGTGGCACACCGTTGCTTCACCATGGAGGAAGACGACATGAATATCCGGCTTCTGCTCGTACTCTTGATCTCCCTTGTAGCCTCGCCCGTGAGTGCCGCTTGGCACGCCACTACTCCCCAGGCACGGGAGGCAGCCAGGATTCCGCAGATCGCCGCCGCGTTGGCGGCGACCGAGCGGTTCGACAAGGCGATCCTCGCAAAGGATGAAGTGGCGTTTTCCAGCCTGTTTGCCGAAGACGCGGTTGTGAACAATCCTTTCAACAGGATCGCGCTCAAGAAAGATGCGATCAACAACATGCGAACTGGCCTCATCAATTACACGAGCCTGGAGCGGTCGCTCGAATACGCCGCGGTCCGCGGCCCGCATGAAGTTTTGCTCATGGGTGAAGAAGTAATCACTCCTGTCGGCAAAGCCAGGTTCGCAAACAAACTGGTAAAGCGCCGCACTACTGAAATCTGGACCGATGTCAGTGGCAGCTGGAAGTTGGCCGTCAGGCAAGCAACCATCTACTCGGCAGAGTAATGGGTGCCGTCTGACAATTCTCCGAGCCGATGCCGCTTCGCGGCGCAGCTTGACTCAGGCTTGGGCTGCCGCAACCGCCGGGCGCTGGGCGGCGGCCACAGCCGTCTGATTGGCGCAGCCGTGTCGCTGCGTGCAGACGTGGCGCTGGGCGGCGGCAGCGACAACGCCGCGGGCGTGGGGATGAACGTCGGCTGGTAGCGGCGGAATGGCTTGATCGGGAGCAGGGACGAACGGGCCGGTCGTTGCCGGCCCGTTTGCTTTCACGGTTTCCCGTTTCCGTGCAATGCCTCGTGTCGTGTTTCGCGCGCGCTTTCCGTTAATCCACAAAGCCGGCGTCGTGTCCGTCCGATCGTCACCCGCCGGCCCGGCAGCGCGGCCGCCTGCCGGTTTCATTCGGGAGACTTGATCATGTTGGTACGCGACATCCACCTCTCACGTTCCAGAATGCTGCTGCAAGGATCTTTGGTGCTGGCGTTGTTGCTGTCCGGTCTTGCTCCACTGCCGGCGGCGGCGGGTCAGACGTGCACCGGCCCGACCGGCGTCAGCGCGAGCGGCACCTATGCCAACGCCTGCGGCAGTTCCGCCTCGGCTTCCGGCTTCGCCTCGCTGGCGGAGGGCAACAGCGCTTCGGCGGACGGCGAGGGCAGCGTGGCCATCGGTGCGATCGCAAAGGCGACCGGCGACCACAGCACCGCCGTGGGCGGTTGGTACGATTCCAACGGCGATGGCATCGTCGACATCACCGATTACAGGGAGGTGACCGCCGCCAGTGGTGTAATGGCTTCCGCGTTCGGCAGCGCGGCGCACGCAACCGGCGACCGCGCCACCGCATTGGGCGCCCTCGCCGATGCTTCCGGCACCGAGACGACGGCAGTGGGAACGGATTCGCGCGCCACGGTCTCGGGTGCCACGGCGCTGGGGCACCTGACCCATGCCTCGGGCGAGCTGAGCACGGCTCTGGGCTACAACGCGCAGGCCACCAATGTCTCCAGCGTCGCACTCGGCGGCACCCTCAAATACACGGAAGGTCCGACGAGCTTCATCGTATTCAACTGGTCGGACGGACGGGCATCCACCGCGCTGGGCGCGGGCAGTGCGGCCTATGCGGACTGGAGCACGGCGGTGGGCGGCGGCGCGCGCGCTCTCAACACGTACAGCATGGCGATCGGCGGCTGGTACGACCGCAACGGGGACGACGCCTTCGCCTTCGACGAACTCGCGGTGGCCGGGGGAATGGGCGCGATCGCGATCGGCAATGGGACGCAGGCAAACGGTCATGACACCACGGCCGTGGGCACCAACGTCACCGTGGATGGCAATCAGGCTGCAGCGGTGGGTTTCCATGCGCAGGCCAGCGCGGACAACAGCGTGGCGCTGGGCGCCAACTCGATCGCCGACCAAGCCAATACGGTTTCGGTGGGCAGCGCGGGCAACGAGCGGCGCATCACCAACGTCGCCGCGGGCATCCACGACACCGATGCGGTGAACATGTCACAACTCAACGCGGTGGCGGGCAACACCCTGAATCAGGCCAACGCCTACACCGACAGCAAGATCGCCGATACCCACGCAGCGGCCTTGGACGAGGCGAGGTCCTACGCCGACGCCCAGACCCAGCAGGCGTTGAATTCAGCGAAGACCTACACCGACGCGAGCAGCGCACAGGCGCTGAATGCGGCCAGGGCCTATACCGACCAGCAGCTCGCCAACGTCGTGGGCGCGAGTCTCGACCAGTTCCGCCAGCAGGTGGACGCGCGCTTCCATGAACAGGACCGCCGCATCGACAAGCTGGGCGCGATGGGCGCGGCCGGCGTGCAGATGGCGATGAACACCGCGGGCCTGGCCGGCGACAACCGCGTGGGCATCGGCGCCGGCAGCTATGGCGGCCAGACCGCCGCGGCGATCGGCTATCAGCGCATGTTCGCGGAGAAGCGCGCCAGCGTCTCCGTCGGCGCATCGTTCGGCGGCGGGCGGACCTCCGGCGGCGTCGGCGCGGGGTTCAGTTGGTGAGCGATGCCGAGACACATTCCCCTGATCCTTGCCCCTCTCCTGCTTGCGGGAGAGGGGTTGAAGCCGGAGCAAACCTCATGAACACGTGCAAACGTTTTTCGCTGGCGCTGATCGCCATGATGTCGACCGGTGCCGCGACGGCGGCAGACGTGCAGTTGCCGTCGAACCTCCCGCACCGCAAGCCCGGTTTATGGACGGTGCAGATCACGCACGGAGGCAAAATCCTGTCGGGCCCGAAGATGTGTCTGGATGAACGGACCGATGCTGCGCTGTACAAGTGGGGCGTGACGCAGAACAAGGAGTGCAGCAGGCTGGACGTCAAGGTGCGCGGCAACGAGGTGGTGGTGGACGGCGTGTGCAAGGCGCCCGCCGGCCGCGGTACGATGACGACCCACGCCGTGACGCGATTCGAGGGCGACAGCGCTTCTCACGGCGAAGAGGTCGTGCATTACGATCCGCCGCAGGACGGCGTGAGCGACGACACGGTGGTGGTGGATTCGCGCTGGATCGGGCCGTGCGAAGCGGGACAGAAGCCAGGCGACGTGATCATCGCCCCCGGCATGCACATCAACGTGCTGGACGACGACGGCCCTGCCGCGCTCCTCAAGAACCTGTTGCGTTCCGGGAATTGAATGCCGGCACAAGCGCGACATGCCCGCGCTGCCACGCCGCGACTTTCATCGCGCACCACGGAACCTCTGATTACCTACTCCAACAGGTTGTTGAGAAAGTGCAGTCCTGCACTTGACTCGCGCCATCCCTGGCGCTCGCCCTGCGGGCCGGCTGCGCCGTTCGCGCGCGTTCCAACGCGCGCAGTCGGGGGTTGTGGAGGAATGGATTTGTGAGGACGAAGCGCGAACTGGCAGATTGATCAGGCCTTTCCTATCATCCCGGATCATGCAGGGCCCGGACGTTGCGGCGGTGCGGAAGAGCGGCATGGATTCGGAGAATCGGATCGTCGAGGTTTCGTTCACGGACGACGGCTTCGCGCCGCCCCGCGAGGCGCTGCTGGCCGCCGTGGAGGAAGGCAGGGTGCTGTGCTTCCCGGCCTTCCCGTTCGCGCTGCAAACGGATGAATTGCGCCTGCTCGATCCCGCGATCGCCGATCCCAAACGCAAGAACATCAGCCTCGATCCGGCGAGCGGTGTCCTGCACGGCGTGCTGGGCGATGCTGCCACGCAAGCTGCGGTGCGCGGCCTGATCGCGCGCTATTTCGCTGCCGCGCGTGACCTGGTCGATCGCCTGTTCCCCGAATACCGCGGCGCGCTGCGCGCCGCGCCCACCAGCCTGCGTCTGCAAAGGGTGGAGACGCGCGAAACCTCGTGGCGCAAGGACGACAGCCGTCTGCACGTGGATGCGTTTCCCTCGCGGCCGAATCACGGCGAGCGGATCCTGCGGGTGTTCCTCAACGTCAACCCGAACGGCGTGGCGCGGGTGTGGCGGATCGGCGAGCCGTTCGAGCAGGTGGCCGCGCATTTCCTCCCCAAGCTGCGCCCGCAGCTACCCGGCAAGGCCGCGCTGCTGGCGGCATTGAAAATCACCAAGGACAAGCGCAGCGACTACGACCATTACATGCTGCAACTGCACGACGCGATGAAATCCGATCTCGCGTACCAGCGCGACTGCGATCAGCAGACGGTTGCCTTCGCGCCCGGCACGGCTTGGGTGTGCTTTTCCGATGCCACCTCGCACGCGGCGATGTCCGGGCAGTTCATGCTGGAACAGACGTTTTTCCTGCCGGTGGATGCAATGGTCGAGCCGGACAAGTCGCCGCTGGCGATCCTGCAGAAGCAGTTGGGCCGCGCGTTGATCTGAATCCATCCCGGGGCACCCCGTGAAAATCCGGGTCTGCCGATGCCGTGCGCGGCTCGACAGGCCTGCCGGGCTTGTCGGAGGGGCGCCTGCCGTGACGGTCCAAGCTTGGCACGGCGGCGGATCGCGTCAACCGCGATCCGCCGTCTGCAACGCGACCGGCTTCCTGCCCGCGGCTTTCAACTTCGCGTTCAACGCGGCGAGTTCGTTCGTCTTCAGCGCGTCCCATTGCTTCAGCGACGCGTCCAGCATGCCGCTCAACTTCGCGTAGCCCGCGCGCGTGTCGGGCGAGGGCGCGGCGTCGGCGCCGCCATCCACCGCGCGGTCCAGCGATCCCAGCGCTTCGGCAAGGAACAGGAAGTTCCGGGTGTTGTCGGGCGGCTTGGTCCAGGCGTTGTAGGGATTGGAGACCTCGACGATGTGGGCCGCGGCGACGACCTTGGCATCCAGCGCGTCGATGGATTTCCGAAGGTCGCCATTGGCACCCTTGCGCGCCTTCTGAAGTTCGGCATGCAACGCGTGCGCTTCGCCCGTCGCGACGGCGAGCCTGGCGCGTTCGGCCTCGACCTGCCGCGCCAGCGCGAACTGCTGATCGAACGCGGCCTGCGGCAGGTGCACGCGCGGATCGGCCTCGACGGTCAGCGGTTCGCTGAAGACCTTGCCATCGACCGTGAGCCTCACCGTGTATTGCCCGGGCAGCGCCCAGGCACCGTCGGCCCAGGGATCGCCGTGCGCCAGCGCCGGCGGCGGCGCGTAGCGGAGCGGCCACACGAAGCGATGCAAGCCCGGGGTGGCCTCCAGCGTCACCGGCTCGCGCATCCAGTCCGGCGTCATGTTGATCTTCGAGAGATCGGGCCTGGGCGCCTTGTCGGCGCTGGAGTAGTGCCGCACCAGCTTGCCGTTCGCGTCGTAGATCGACAGTTCGACCGGCTTGCGCGGCGTCGCGGCCAGCGAGTAGTCGAGGTACGCGCCCCACGGCGGATTCTCGGCGGTGGGTTCGTCCCTGGGCAGCGGCGTACCGGTGAACTCCGGCGTGCGCACGCGGTAGGCGATCGCCGGCTTGTACAAGCGCGTCTGCGCGGTGAGCGCATTGGCGTCCGCGATCTGCCGCAGCGCCGAAATGTCGTCCATGATCCAGAAACCGCGGCCGTGCGTCGCGATCACCAGGTCACCGTTCTTGACCGCGATGTCGCGCACCGAGGTGCGCGGCAGGTTCTGCTGCAACGGATGCCAGTGCTCGCCGTCGTCGAACGACACGTACACGCCCAGTTCGGTGCCTGCGTACAACAGGCCCTTCTTCACCGGATCCTCGCGCACCACGTTGACGAAATCGCCGTCGCGGATGCCGTCAACGATCGCTGTCCAGGTCTTGCCGCCGTCGTGCGTGCGATAGATGTACGGTTTGCGGTCGTCAAGACGATGACGGTCGATCGACGCGTACGCGGTGTTCCGGTCGAAGTGCGAAGGCTCGACGTTGCCGACC
>JAJPHQ010000011.1 GCA_021325195.1 Gammaproteobacteria bacterium
CGGCGTCGCGCAGGCCGTCCTGCTGCAGCCCCAGCCACGCCAGCCGGTTGTTGCGGCATTCCCAGTGCGAGAGTCCTGCCGGCAGCGGCTCGTTTTCGATGCCCTCGACACCACCGATGAAACAGTCCAGCGGCGCCGAGGAGAAATCGTTCGCGCGCAGGCCGCCGCGCGCGCGTTGCAGTGCCTCGACGTGGGCGGTCACGCCGCGGCCCAGCGCGGACGTCGCGCTGTAGCGTGTGATTGCAAGCGGTTCGATGCGTGCCGGCATCGAGCAGGTTCCGTGGGATCGGCCACCCAGTATACGCACGCATGATCGCGCTCAAGGGCCCCGGCCAGCGCCGGCAGTGCCGTACACTTGGGGGCCGCGCAGCATCGCCCGTCATTTCCCGGAACGCCGATGCAAACGAATCTGGAACGAGTGGATGCCTTCCTGCGCGATCTGCAGGATCGCATCTGTGCCGCACTGGAACGCGTCGATGGCGACGCGCGCTTCGTCGAGGACGTGTGGACACGGCCCGCGGGCGGCGGCGGCAAGACGAGGGTGCTGAAAAATGGCGCCCTGTTCGAGCAGGCGGGCGTGAACTGGTCGCGCGTGACCGGCGGCGCGTTGCCGCCCTCTGCCACCGTGCATCGCCCGCAACTGGCGGGTCGCGAATGGACCGCCTGCGGCGTGTCGCTGGTGGTGCATCCGCGCAATCCCTACGTGCCGACCTCGCACATGAACGTGCGTTATTTCGAGGCCGACGAGGAAGGCAAGGAACCGTTGTGGTGGTTCGGCGGCGGCTTCGACCTGACGCCGTTCTACCCGTTCGACGAGGATTGCGTGCATTGGCACAGCGTCGCGCGGAATTTGTGCGCGCCCTTCGGCAACGATGTCTATCCGAAATACAAGCAGTGGTGCGACGAGTATTTTTATCTCAAGCACCGCGACGAGACGCGCGGTATCGGCGGGCTGTTCTTCGACGACCTGATCGAAGGCGGATTCGAGCGCTGCTTCGCCTTCCTGCAGGCGGTCGGCAACGGCTATCTCGACGCATACCTGCCGATCGTCGGGCGCCGAAAGGATACGCCGTACGGCGAACGCGAACGCGAGTTCCAGTTGTACCGCCGCGGCCGCTATGTCGAATTCAACCTGGTCTATGACCGCGGCACGTTGTTCGGGTTGCAGTCGGGCGGCCGCGCCGAATCCATCCTGATGTCCCTGCCGCCGCGGGTGCGTTACGAATATGGCTTCGTGCCGGAACCCGGCAGCGCGGAAGCGCGCTTGGCCGGATACCTCAAGCCGAGGAACTGGCTGTAGACGGCGAACGCGCTTCGCGCCAGACTTGCCGGCACCTTCGACCGGGGGAACCTCCATGCGCCATCGTCGTGTCGTGCTCGCCGCGTTGCTGGTCTGCGGCTGGTTGTTGCCGGGTGCGGTGTTCGCGCAAGGCGGAACGCCGACGGTTCCCGCGCATCTTTTCTTCCACGTGCAACTCGGCGGCGCCGCAGCGCAGCCGGCATCCGGACGCCTGCTGCTGTTCGCACTCGATGCGAAGACGGCGGAAGCCGAGGCCGCCGGGGGCAAGGACGGCAAGACGGGCACGGTGACGGAAGTGGATACCAACGATTTCCGTCCCACCCGCACCGCGGTCGCGGCCCGCGAGGTGAGCCGTCTGGTGCCCGGCCAGGTGATCGACATCGATACCGACCGGACGGCGTTTCCGGCCGGCTGGTCGCAACTGCCGCCCGGCGATTACTACGTGCAGGCGGTGCTGGACGTGCACCACGACTACAACTATTCGGGGCGTGACGCGGGTGACTGGATCAGCCCGGTGGTGAAGCTGCATCTGCCGGCCGCGACGATCCCGGCGCTGACCCTCGACACGATCCTGCCTGCGCGCGATCCGTGGCAGCTCGGCAAGCACGCGACCGACGCGCTGCGGAAGGCCGTCCCCGCGGCGCGCGCGCAATCGCGCGACATCGATTTCGTCAGTCCCGTGCTCAGCGCGTTCTGGGGACGGCCCATCCACGTGCGCGCACGCGTGCTGCTGCCGCCCGGCTACAACCCGGTCGGCAAGCAGACCTGGCCGACGGTGTATTACACGCAGGGTTTCGGTGGCAACAACGACCGCGTGGTCGGCACGCTGGTCAACGTGTACCTGGCGATGCAGCAGCGCAGGATGCCGCCGATGATCTGGGTGTTCCTCGACGAATCCAGCCCCACCGGCACCCACGAGTTCGCCGATTCGGTGAACAACGGTCCGTGGGGCACCGCGCTCACCACCGAACTGATCCCGTACCTCGAAAGCCATTACCGGATGGACGCGGACGTCGACGGCCGCTTCCTGCAAGGCCATTCCTCCGGCGGCTGGGCCACGCTGTGGCTGCAGACGCGCTATCCGAAGATCTTCGGCGGCACCTGGTCCACCTCGCCCGATCCCAGCGACTTCCACGACTTCACCGGCGTGGACCTGTACGCGCCGCACGCCAACGTGTATCACCGGCCGGACGGCACGCTGTATCCGCTGGTGCGCGATCACGACAAGGTGCTGGCCACGTTCGAGCAATTCGCGAAACTCGAGCGCGTGTTCGGTCCCTACGGAGGCCAGATGGCGTCGTTCGAATGGGTGTTCTCGCCCAAGGGCAAGGATGGCCGGCCCGAGCCGATGTTCGACCGCGACACCGGCGATGTCGATCCGGCGGTGGTCGCGTACTGGCGCGACCACTACGACATCGCGTACCGCCTGCAGCGCGACTGGCCCGCTTTGAAGGCCGATCTCGACGGCAAGATTCACCTCTGGGTCGGCACCGCCGACACGTTCTATCTGGATGGCGCCGCGCACAGGCTGAAGGCCGTGCTGGATGGCCTGCACGCGAAATCGGAGTTCCACTTCGTGCCCGACCGCACCCACTTCGACCTGTACCGGATCGGCAACGACCGCAACGGGCTGCTCGACCGGTTCGCGTGGGAGATGTACGCCATCGCGCGGCCGCATTCGCAACTGAAGGCGGTGGGCCAGTAGCCGGGCGCGTCCACGCCGCCGCGCCCGAACCCCTCACGCGGCCCGGAATATCCAGGCCGCACCGTGCGATGCGAAGGGCGCTTACGCCTTGCGCGAATTCGCGTTGCCGCGCCACTTGCTGCGGCGCTGGTTGCCGGCAGCGTGCTCGCCGCGCGCCTGCGCATGCGGACGGCGCGCATGCAAAGGCTTGCCGGGTTTGGCGCCGTTGCGTGGCGTGTTGCCATGCTTGCGGCCCGGCTTGCGCGTCGCGCCCCCGGGGCCATCCATCCGCAGCGTCCATGACGGCTCGAAACCGGCGACCGGTTCGATCGCGAGATCCTGTTTCAATAGCCGGCGGATGTCGCGCAGCAGGCCTTCTTCCTCGCGGCTGACCAGCGACAGCGCCAGACCTTCGGCGCCGGCGCGGCCGGTGCGGCCGATCCGGTGCACGTAGTCCTGCGCGACCATCGGCAGGTCGTAGTTCACCACCGCCGGCAGTTGCGCGATGTCGAGACCGCGCGCCGCGATGTCGGTGGCGACCAGCACCGTGGTCTTGCCGTTCTTGAAATCGGCGAGCGCGCGGGTGCGCTGACCTTGGCTCCTGTTGCCGTGGATCGCGGCCACGCGGAAGCCGTGCTGGTCGAGGTACCTGCACAGCTTGTCGGAGCCGTGCTTGGTGCGTGCGAACACCAGGGTCCGCCGGCGGCTGTCGGCGGCCAGCACGTGCAGCAGCAGGTCGCGTTTCCGGTCGCCATCGACCGGATGCACGCGATGGCTGACACCGACCGCGACGGCGTTCGGCTGCGCCATCTGCACTTCGCGCGGATTGCGCATGAACTGCGCGGCGAGCGCCTTGATCTCCGGCGCGAGGGTGGCCGAGAACAACAGCGTCTGGCGTTGCTGCTTCGGCAATGCGCCGAGGATCTTCTTCAGCGCGGGCGCGAAGCCCATGTCCAGCATCCGGTCGGCCTCGTCCAGCACCAGCGTGTCGATGCAGGAAAGGTCGACGTTGCGGCGATCCATGTGATCGATCAGGCGGCCGGGCGTCGCGACGATCACGTCGAGGCTGCGGCGCAGGCTCATGACCTGGCCGCCCATGCCGACGCCGCCGAACACCGCCGCGGTGTGGACGCGCAGGTGCTTGCCGTAGGTGCGCAGGCTGTCGTGCACCTGCGCCGCGAGTTCGCGGGTGGGGGTGAGGATCAACACGCGCGGCTTGCGCGGTTGCTTGTGGTTCTGCGCGCCGGCAGCGACGCCGAGCTTCTGCAGGATCGGCAGCGCGAACGCGGCGGTCTTGCCGGTGCCGGTCTGCGCGCCGGCCAAGAGGTCGTGGCCTTCCAGCACCAGCGGGATCGCTGCGTTCTGGATGGGGGTCGGGGTGGCGTGGCCGTGTTCGGCAAGGGCACGCAGCAGCGCGGGCGCAAGCCCGAGCGATTCGAACGTCATGAGAAAACTCCTTAAGTCCCGGAGCGTTCCCAAAACCGCGCTGCAGGCATGTAAAACAATGTGCGGCGGCCGCGATTGCGGCAACCGTGTGTGCGCGACGGGCGAGTGGCGAGGGGCCGGGCGGCGCTGGACTTTTCAGTCCCGCGGCGGCGGTGATCCACCAGGGAAGTTCGGGGTACGGCGCGTCAAACTGCGTGCAGTGTAGCGGGTTGGTGCTTTGCAAGCCAGCAGATAGTCTGAATCTCGTTTCACCATATCCGGGTTGCGCATCGGCCTCGGTGAGTCGCATCGATCTCGTCATTCCGGACGCCGCGAAGCGGCGATCCGGAATCTGCGTTTTGTGGCGGCGAACCAGGAGCGGATTCCGGGTTCTGCCCGCAGACAGCGCGGGCAGCCCCGGAATGACGAAAGCGATGAGGCGGTCACTGTGATTGCATCATCTTCTCGCGTCTGGCCCGGAACTCGCTGTCCTTGTACCACTCGGGCCATTCGTTGCCGAGTGAAAGTTCGCGGCCGACTTCGTACAGCGCCTGCGCATCCTCGGCGACGCCGGTGAAGTCCCACTTCGGATCGAAGTTGTCGTAGGGCGTGTGGTAGCGGTGCGCGGTGTAGTCGGCGAGCTCCTTGTCGCCCTGCGCCTTGCCGCCGTGCACCATGTCGTCGCCGGTCTGGGTCATCAGCGCGGGCACGCCGGCCTTGGCGAAGCTGAAGTGGTCGGAGCGGAAGTAGAAGCCGTTCTCGGGCGTCTGGTCGGGGATCGCATAGCGGCCCTGTGCCTTGAGCGCGGCCTTCAGCATGTCCTCCAGTTGCGACTGGCCGCTGCCGATGATCTGGAGATTCTTCGTGGGGCCGATCACGTCCATCGCGTCCATGTTGATGTCGGCGACGGTCTTGTCGATCGGAAACACCGGATGCCTGGTGTAGTACAGCGAACCCAGCAGCCCGGATTCCTCCAGCGTGTCGGCGAGGAACAGCACGCTGCGCTTGGGCGCGGGTTTCTGTTTGGCGAAGGCGCCGGCGATTTCAAGCAGCGCGGAAATGCCGGTGCCGTTGTCGATCGCGCCGTTGAAGATCTTGTCGCCCTTCAGCTTGTCGTCCTCGCCGAAGTGGTCCCAGTGCGCGGAATACACGATCACCTGATCCGGATGTTCGGTGCCGCGGATCAAGCCCAGCACGTTGTTGGCGGTGCCGTGGCCGATCGTGCTGTCCAGCGTGATCGAAGCGGTGGCCTTCAACGGCACCGGCTTGAAGCCGCGCCGTGCGGCTGCGGTTTCCAGCTTGTCGAAGTCGAGGCCGGCCCTGGCGAACAGGCGTTGCGCGGCGTCACGCGTCAGCCAGCCCGCGACCGGCAGGCGCGGCGCGGGATCTTCGGACGCCGGAAGCGAGAGCTGCGGGCCGCTCCAGCTGTTCTTGACCACCGTCCACGGATAACCGGCCGCGCCGTCCGAGGTGTGCACGATCAGGCACATCGCGGCGCCTTGGCGTGCGGCCTCCTCGTACTTGTAGGTCCAGCGGCCGTAGTAGGTCATGGTCTTGCCCTTGAACAGCTGCGGGTTGCCGGTCGCGTAGCCGGGATCGTTGACCAGCACCACCACGGTCTTGCCCTTGACGTCGAGGCCCTTGTAATCGTTCCACTGCCACTCGGGTGCGTCGATGCCGTAGCCCACGAACACGATGGGCGAATCCTTGAGATCGATCTTCGGCTTGGCCTGCAGCGTCAGCGCGACCATGTCCTTGCCGAAATCGAACGCCTGCGTGCCGCCGCCCTCGGCGACGTCGAGCTTGATCTGGTCCTCGTTCTGCAACGCGGTGGAAACCGTGGGCACCGCCTGAAACCACGAGCCGTGGTTGCCGGGTTCGAGGCCCAGTTTCTTGAACTGCTCGACGATCCACGCGGTCGCGCGCTCGCCGCCGACGGTGCCGGGCTTGCGGCCGTCCATGTAGTCGGACGAGATCGCCTTGTCGTAGGCGCGGAAGCCCGCTGCAGTGATCGCGGGTGAAAAGACTTTCGCATGCGTGGCCGCATCGGGCGCCGCCTGGGCGGAGGCAGCACAGATCGCGGCGATCAGGGTGGTGGAAACGAAGCGACGCATGACGACCTCCCGTGCGAAGACGAAGCATGAAGTTTACGGCTCCCGCGATGCACCGGCATGTTGCGCCGCAACCTGCGCGCATTCGCGCCGCCGCCGTGGCAAACTGGAACGCATCCAGCCGCCGGAGGGATCGCCATGACCCGCATCGTCGCCGCATTGTTGATGGCCATCGGTCTGGTCGCGGGCGGCTGGTTCATCGGGCACGGCTTCGATCACGCCCGGCGCCAGAGCTGGGTGACGGCCAAGGGGCTGGCCGAGCGCGACGTGAAGGCCGACATCGCGCTGTGGCGGATCCGCTTCGTCGAGACCGGCGACCAGCTCGCCGACGTGCAGGCGAAGATCCAGCACGACGACGCGGCGGTCACCGCGTTTCTGGCGCAGCACAAGCTCGGCAAGGATGCGATCGCGTTCCGCAACATCCAGGTCACCGACCGCGCCACGCAGATGTACGGCAACCAGCAGTACAAGACGCGTTTCATCGTCACCGGCACCCTGATGGTGCGCAGCAGGGACGTCGACGACGTCGCGGCGGCGGCGCAGGACGCCGGCGCGCTGATCGCGCAGGACGTGGTGCTGGGCGACCCCAACGGCGGCAACGACGAGGGGCCGGTTTACCTGTTCGACGGCATCAATGCGCTGAAGCCCGCGATGATCGCGGAGGCGACCAAGAATGCGCGCGCCGCGGCCGAACAGTTCGCGCGCGATTCCGGCAGCAGGCTGGGCAGCCTGCGCCGCGCCAACCAGGGCGTGTTCGAGATCCTGCCGCGCGACAAGGCGCCGATGCTGCAGCAGGACAAGCAGGTCGAGAAAACGGTCCGTGTGGTGTCGACGCTGGTGTACGACTTGCAGTGATCGCGCGCAAGGCACGCTCCTGCCGATCGCTTTGGTTCGCGCAAGCAATGGGGGACAGGGATGTCGACTGCACGGCGAGCGCCCGGAGCATGGAATGCGAAGGGCCGGAGCAACACCGCGAGACAGGGATGGCGAGCGGATGTTGCACGACATCCCGGCAGGCTCTCGGCGCCGCGGGTTGGGCCGATGCGTGGGGACCGCGCCCCAAGGGTCGTCGGGCCAGGGGCGAGGCGTTGCGCCTGCGATCTGCCGGGGGCAGATCGCGCAACGGCGAGCGCCCGGAGC
>JAJPHQ010000060.1 GCA_021325195.1 Gammaproteobacteria bacterium
AGCGGCGAGTTTCTCGGGACTCGGAGAATCGCAGCAAGCTGGATGCTCGCGCGTTGACGCCGGCACAAAAATTCCTGCGCCGCCAGGTGCACGAGACCATCGCCAAGGTCGGCGACGACATCGGCCGCCGCCGCAGCTTCAACACCGCGATCGCGGCGCTGATGGAATTGCTGAACGCGGTGTCGAGGTTCGACGACACCGGCGCTGCCGGACGCGCGCTGCGCCACGAGGCGCTGGAAGCGATGGTGCTGCTGCTGAATCCGTTCACGCCGCACGCCTGCCACGCGCTGTGGCAGATGCTCGGACACGGCGAAACGCTGATCGAGGACGTGCCGTGGCCGCGGGCCGATCCGCTCGCCCTGGTGCGCGACAGCGTGACGCTGGCGGTGCAGGTCAACGGCAGGTTGCGCGGCACGATCGAGGCACCTGCGGACGCCACGCGCGAGCAGTTGGAAGCGGAAGCGCGCGCGTTGCCCGGCGTCGTCTCGGCCGTATCGGACAAGACCATCCGCAAGGTGATCGTGGTGCCGGGCAAGATCGTGAATATCGTCGCGGCCTGAAACGTTGAAGTCGGGCCCGCTGTTATGCTTTTCCCGAGTCCCGAGTCCCGAGTCCCGAGTCCCGAGTCCCGAGTCCCGAGTCCCGAGTCCCGATCCGCCGGAGCCGTCCATGATTTGCCGCAGGCAATGGTTGCGAATGTCGTTGTGCGTCACGGGCGGGCTCGTGCTCGCCGGCTGCGGTTTTCATCTGCGCGAAAGCGCGGCGCTGCCCGCGCCGATGCAGCAGCGCGTGTATCTGTCGGTCAGCGGCGGCGGCGAGTTCGCGCGTTCGCTGGCGGCGGCGTTGCGCGCGCACAGGGTCGAGGTGCTGGAAACGCCCGCCCAGGGCGCTGCCACGATGTCGGTGCCGGTGGCGGGATTTTCCACGCAGTTGCTGACCAGCAGCGGTTTCCAGCGGGTCGGCGAATACGGAGTGTATTTCCACGTGCAGTTCACGGTCACCGACGCCAGGGGCGCGACGGTGGTGCCGATGCAGACCATCGACCTGTCGCACGAATTCGCGGTCGATCAGACCCAGTTGACCGCCATCGCCTCCGAGACCACCGCGATCCAGCGCAGCCTGGTGCGCGAGATGACCGACGCGGTGATGCGCAGGCTGGAAGCGGCCGCCCGGCACGGCGCACTGGTCGAACCGGCCGCCGCGCGTTCGGGCTGAACGTGGCCATCCGTCGCGACGGCTTTCCGCGAGCGCCCGCCGAAGGCGAGCTGGCGAGCGTGTACCTGCTGGCCGGTGAAGAGCCGCTGCTGCTGCAGGAAGCCGCCGACGCGGTGCGTGCCCGCGCCCGTGCCTCGGGCTACGGCGAACGCGAGGTGCTGGACGTCGAATCCGGCTTCGACTGGAACGCGCTGGCACGCAGTGCCGCCAGCCTGTCGCTGTTCGCCTCGCGCCGCCTGATCGAATTGCGCCTGCCCACCGGCAAACCCGACCGCGACGGCGCGGCGGCGATCACCGAATGGTGCGAGTCGCCCGCACCTGACACGGTGCTGCTGATCACCGCGATGCAGTGGAGCAGGAAGCACGAAGGTGCGTGGGTGCAGGAAGTCCAGCGCGCCGGCGTGTACCAGTGGCTGCGTGCGCCGCGGCTGGACGAGCTGCCGGCGTGGATCCGGGCGCGGATGCGCGCGCGCGGCTTTGCGCCCGACGACGACGCGGTCGCGTTGCTGGCTTCACGCGCCGAGGGCAACCTGCTCGCGATCGCGCAGGAGATCGACAAGCTGGCGATGCTGCGCGAGGGCGGTCCCGTGCGCGCGGAGGAACTGGAATCGCTGGGCGCGGACAACGCCATCTACGACGTGTTCGGCCTGACCGACGCCGCCTTCGCGGGTGATGCCGGACGCGCGCTCAGGATGCTGAATGGCCTGCGCGCGGAAGGCGAGGACCTGATCCCGATGCTGGGCTGGCTGCTCAACCAGCTCGACCTCGCCCTGCGGCTGGCGTCTGCGCCGGACTTCGCGACGGCCGCGCGCCACGAATACAACTTCTGGCCGGCGCGCCAGCGCCTGTTCGCGGGCGCGCTGAAGCGTGCGGGCCGCGGCCCCGCGCATTGGGAACGCTGCCTTGCCTGGTGCGCGCGGATCGACCGGATGGCCAAGGGCCGCGAGGCAGGCGATCCCTGGCGCGAGATGGAACGCCTGCTGGTTGCGATCGCGCAGCCGCGCTGTGCGGAAGTCTTGCTGCAGCGTGCGGCGTGACGGTCAGTCCGTGCATGAACGCAAACAGCGCCACTGAGATCGTCTTGACCGGACCTGCCCGCGTCCCTCCGCAGGCGGATGGCCGCGACCCCGCGCAATGAACGCGATGAGGTCGCTCGCGATCCTCGGGGGCACCTTCGACCCGGTCCACATCGGGCACCTGCGCGCGGCATGGGAAGCATCGGAGGCACTGGACGCCGAGGTGCGGCTGGTGCCCGCCGGCGTGCCGCCACACCGTCCGCAGCCGGTCGCGAAGGCAGCGGAACGCGTCGCGATGCTGCGCGCCGCGCTGGCGGGACAGGCTTGCCTGAGCCTGGATCTGCGCGAACTCGAACGCGCGGGACCCTCGTACACCTTCGACACGCTGGCCTCGCTGCGCGCGCAGATCGGCGCACAGCGGCCGCTGATCCTGCTGGCCGGCGCCGATGCCTGCGCGGGGTTGCCGACGTGGCATCGCTGGCGCGAGCTGTTCGATCTCGCCCACCTCTGCGTGCTTACCCGGCCCGGCCACGCGTTGCCGCTGCCGGGCGAGCTTGCCGCGGAAACCGCGCCGCGCCGCGTGACGGCAGCGGCCGCCCTGCGCGAAAGCCCGGCGGGACGGGTGTACGAGCTCGCCGTCACGCCGCTGGAAATCTCCGCCACCGGCATCCGCGCCATCCTCGCCGAGGGCGGCGAGCCCCGCTGGCTGGTGCCGGATGCGTTGTTGTCCGATCCGGCGTTGCTGAAGCCGTATCGCCATCTTGCTGGAGACCGGTAGAAGCACCAGCACGTTGCCGGACTATTCGGACAAAGAGGTGCCGCGGGGCGGATCTTCCATTGACGGTGAGGCTTCGACGGTTCCGGCACCCGTCCCGCCGTCCGCACTTGCGCTCCCCGTGCATGCGTGCATACTGAAGTCGCGCACCGAGGCGCGCCATCAGAGGCCGAGGCCTTCCCGAACTTGAGCAGCCAACCGCAGTCCCGCCGTTCCGCCACCGTCACCCATCCCGTCCCCAACCTCACCACGCTGCGCCGGCGCGTGATTGCGGCCTTCGAGGAGATCAAGGCCCGCGACGTGCGCGAAATCGACGTGCGCGGCCGCACCTCCGTCGCCGACCTTCTGATCATCGCGTCCGGCACCTCCTCCCGTCACGTCAAGTCCATCGCCGACGAAGTCGTCAAGTTCGCCAAGCGCGCGGGCATGCTGCCGCTGGGCGTGGAAGGCGAGGCCGAGGCCGAATGGGTGCTGGTGGATCTGGGCGACATCATCGTGCACGTGATGCTGCCGCGCATCCGCGAGTTCTACGGGCTGGAGCGCCTGTGGACCGTCGGTGACCAGATGCCGGAAGTCCTGGCCGCCAACACCCTCTGATGACCGCCGCCGCATGCGCGCACGCCTGATCGCGGTCGGCGAACGCATGCCGGCCTGGGTCGCGGAAGGGCTGGCCGAATACCGCAAGCGGCTGTCGCGTGCTCTGCCGCTGGAGTTGATCGAGATCAAACCAGGACTGCGCGGCAAGGGCCGGGACCCGGCGCGCGCGCTGGGCGGCGAAGGCGCGGCATTGCTGGCCACGGTGCCGGGCAACGCATGCGTGATCGTGCTGGACGGCCGCGGCGAGGCCTGGTCCAGCGAAGCATTGGCGAGGCAGTTGTCGGCGTGGCGGATGGCCGGCCGCGATCTCGCCTTCCTGATCGGCGGCCCCGAAGGCCACGCGCCTCCGGTGCTGCAACGGGCCGACCGGTGCTGGTCGCTGGGTCCGCTGACGCTGCCGCACATGCTGGTGCGGCTGATCGTCGCGGAGCAGCTTTATCGCGCGGTCAGCATCCTGGACGGCCATCCGTATCACCGCGCATGACGCTCTGGCTTGCCTCGCAATCGCCGCGCCGCCGCGAGTTGCTGAAGCAGCTCGGGGTGGCGTTCGACAGCGTGGACGTGGAGGTGCCGGAAGTGCGCGGCGAGGGCGAATCGCCGCGCGCCTATGTCGAACGGGTGGCGTGCGCCAAGGCCGGGGCGGGCCTGGATAAGGTGATCGCGCGCGATCCGCGGGCCGTGGTGCTGGGCGCGGATACCGAAGTGGTGCTGGGCCAGCGCGTGTTCGGCAAGCCGCGCGACGCGGGAGACGCCACGGCGATGCTGCAAGCGCTGTCGGGCCGCACGCACCGGGTGATCTCGGCGGTCTGCTGCGTGGACGCGTCGAGACGGGAGATGGCGGTCAATGAATCCCGGGTGACAGTCGCCGCGCTGGACGTGGAGGCGATCTCCCGCTACGTCGCCACCGGCGAACCGTTCGGCAAGGCCGGCGCCTACGCGATCCAGGGCCGCGCCGCGGCGTTCATCAGCCACCTGTCCGGCAGCCATTCCGGGGTGATGGGACTGCCGCTGCACGAAACCGCGGAACTGCTGCGCAGTTTCGGAATCGCGGTGTGACGGCGACTGAACGGCCGGGATTCGCGCATCGACAGGTACACGGACGGCGGGATATAACCAGACTTCCCTCCCGCGGACCGCTCCATGACCGAGGAAATCCTGATCAACGTCACGCCCCGCGAGGCGCGGGTGGCCGTGGTCGAGAACGGCATGCTGCAGGAGGTGCACATCGAGCGCGCCGGCCGGCGCGGCTACGTGGGCAACATCTACTGCGGGCGCGTGGTGCGGGTGATGCCGGGGATGCAGGCGGCGTTCGTCGAGATCGGCCTGGAACGCACCGCCTTCCTGCATGCCTCCGACATGGCGCGGCCCGCGGTGACCGCGGAAACGATAGGCGGCGAGGCCTCGCCGCCGCCCGCGGCGCCGCCGATCGGCGAGCTGGTGCACGAGGGCCAGCGCGTGATCGTGCAGGTGATCAAGGATCCGATCGGCAGCAAGGGTGCGCGGCTGTCCACGCACCTCTCGATTCCCTCGCGCTATCTGGTGCTGCTGCCGGACAGCTCGACGCTGGGCGTGTCGGTGCGGATCGAGGACGAAACCGAACGCGCGCGTCTCAAGGAACTGCTGGGGCGGCTGGTGAACGGCACGGGCTGCGGCCTGATCGCGCGCACCAACGCCGAAGGCCAGTCTGCCGGGGCGCTGGCGGAGGACGTGGCCTACGTCAACAAGGTCTGGCAGGCCGTGAGCGAGACGATCGCGCACGCCGAACCGGGCCAGCGCGTGTACGAGGAACCGCCGCTGCCGCTGCGCGTGCTGCGCGACCTGATGCACGCCGACATCGAGAAGGTGCGCGTGGACTCGCGCGAGACCTTCGAACGCACGCTGGATTTCGCGCACCGTTTCATGCCGGATCTGGCCGGACGCATCGAGCACTATCCCGGCGAACGCCCGATCTTCGACCTGTACGGCGTCGAGGACGAGATCGGCAAGGCCCTGCGCAAGGAAGTGCCGCTGAAATCCGGCGGCCACCTGGTGATCGACCAGACCGAGGCGATGACCACCATCGACGTCAACACCGGCGCGTTCCTTGGCGCGCGCAACCTGGAGGAAACCGCGTTCCGCACCAACCTCGAGGCGGCGCAGGCGGCCGCGCGGCAGCTCCGGCTGCGCAACCTGGGCGGCATCATCATCATCGACTTCATCGACATGGCCGATCCCGATCACCGCCGTCAGGTGCTGCGCACGCTGGAGAAGGCGCTGGCGCGCGACCACGCCCGCACCACCGTGTACGAGATGTCGCCGCTCGGGCTGGTGGAAATGACCCGCAAGCGCACCACCGAAAGCCTGGCGCGGCAACTGTGCGAACCGTGTCCCGCGTGTTCCGGCCGCGGCATCGTCAAGACCGCGGAAACCGTGGGCTACGAGATCTTCCGCGAGATCACCCGCGCGGTGCGCCAGTTCAACGCCGAGAAACTGCTGGTGCTGGCCTCGCCGCGCGTGGTCACGCGCATGCTGGAAGAGGAATCGGCGGCGGTCGCCGAACTGGAAGCCTTCATCGGCAAGTCGATCCGCTTCCAGCCGGAGGAGCAGTACGCGCAGGAGCAGTTCGATGTCGTGCTGCTTTGAGTGGTTTCGCTCGCGAAGCGAGCGAACTGCTTTCGTGGCGGCGAAAGTAGCCAAAGCCATGGCGTTTGCACGTGCGTGGGCGCCCGCTTGTGACGTCCATGTCTTGGTTCCGCACGCCTCCATGCGCGCGGGTTACTTTCCTTTCGGGGAAAGTAACCAAAGCCGTTGCGCCGGGCATGACGGTCTCGCCGACGTCGTGTCGGCTCGACTGCCCTTGGTGCTCGCCGATCGCGCGCCGGCGCGAACTCGCACGTCCCTGTGCTCGAACATGCGCGCCTTGCTCGCGCGAGCGGCTGCGCGCCGCGGCGTCATGCAACGGCGCGGTTTCTGCTTCGATGACGGCCATCCATGGCCTCGTTCGAAGCGAGAGCAAACAACCTGCTTCGTGCTGCCACGCGCACACGATGTGCGCAAACCGGGGGCCCTCGAACACGACGAACGGGCGACGGAGCGGGATGCGCAGCCGCACAAGTGCTCAGGACGTGCTCCCGGGGTGGGCTTCTCTTTACTCCGGGCATCCTGCCCTCCGCCCTTCGGGCCGCCTTCGGCGTTCTCGCGCGTTCCCGACGCGCGAGAAAAGGGCAGGGACGCCGAAGCTCTCGAGCGCAAGCACCCCATGCGCAAGGTAATCGCGCGATGACGCCGTGGCGCCACCGCCTGCGCCGTCTGCGCTTCGCCCTCGGCGCGCTGATCGCGGCGCTGCTGATCGCCGCGGCGGTGGTGATGGGGCTGGTGCAACTGCTGCTGCCGCTGGCGACGCATTATCCGGATTGGGTGGCGCGCGAGCTGTCGGCGCGCTTGCACAGGCCGGTGAAGTTCGCCGCGCTCGAGAGCGAGTGGCAACCGTCCGGTCCGCTCCTGGTGGTGCGCGGACTCACGCTGGGGCCGGTGTTCGAGGGGGGACAGTCGGTCACGCTGCCGCATGCGGCGCTGAAGTTCGATTTCGGTGCGTGGCTCAGGCCCGCGCACCGCTGGATCACGCTGCGCGTCAGCGGGATGGAACTGCGCGTGGTGCACGATGCCAGCGGCTGGCGGCTGCTGGGCTTCGTGAACCCGTCGGACCAGTCGCGTGCGTCGCTGCAATCGTTGCCGGTCGATCTGGACCTGCGCGATCTGCGCGTGGACATCCAGGACGACCTGTCGCATCACGCCTGGCAACTGTTCGCGTCGCGCCTGCGCGTGGTGAACATCGGCAACGTGCTGCGCTTCGGCGGCAGCATCCAGCGGCTGGACTCGAAGCAGACCGTGACGGTGGCCGGCCGGTTCGATCCCGACGACCAGGACATGGACTTCTACCTCGACGGCAGCGGGATGGACCTTGCCGCGGCCACCGAAGGTGTCGATCCGCAGGGCTACGCGGTGGCCGGTGGCAGCGGGGACGTCGAGCTGTGGGGCAGCATGCGCGAGGGCAAGCTGTTTTCCGCAGCGGTGCGCTATGCGTTGACGGGATTGACCCTGACCGGCCCGGATGGCCGGATCGCGCAGATCCCGACGCTCGGAGGCGTGGCCGATCTGCATCGCGACGCCGGAGGCTGGCGGATCCGCTGGCGCGGCCCCGGCCGCAAGCGCGACGACATCGACGCCGCCGGCGGCCTGATCGCGCAGGTATCCGGCCGCGCAGGCACGTGGCGGGTTTCCGCCGCGGTGCGAGCGTTCGACGTCACGCCGTGGCTGGCGCTGCTGGCGATGGCGCCGCAGGCGCCCAAATCGCTGGCGGCCTGGGTCGATGCGGCCAAGCCGCACGGACGGATCGACGCCGCGGCGCTGGCATGGCGCGAGGGTGGCCGCCATGCGCTGACGGTGCGGTTCTCGGATCTGGGCGCGATCGCGGCCGGCAAGATTCCCGGCGTGAACGCGCTGCACGGCGTGCTGCGCGGCGACGACCAGGCGCTGTCGCTGGAGCTGCCGGCGCAGCCGGCCACGCTGGCGCTGCCGCGCGTGTTCCGCAAGCCGTTCATGTTCGGACGTCTGAACGGCCAATTCGCGGCCTGGCGGGACAGCGGGCAATGGCATGTCGCGGCGGATGATCTCGGTTTCGATCTGGCTGGCATGGACGGCGAGGCGAAGGCCGAGATCGTGCTGCAGGGCGAGGAGCACAAACCGTTCCTCTCGGCCTACGCCGTGCTCAGCCACGGCAAGGTGGTCGATGCCAAGCAGTTCTGGCCTTACCGCGCGATGCCGCCCGATCTCGTCAAGTGGCTGGATCACGCGCTGGTGGGCGGCGATCTCGCCTCCGCGCACGTGCTGTTCCGGGGCGATCTGGACGACTGGCCCTTCCTCGATCATCAGGGGCGCTTCGAGGCGGTCGGGCAGGTGCGCAATGCCACGTTCGACTATTCCGACGAATGGCCGCGCGCGACGGATCTCGATGCCACCGCATCGTTCATCGACAACCACATGGTGATCGAGGCCACCCGCGCCACGGTGCAGGGCGTGACCGCCAGCCACGCCATCGCCACGATTCCCGATCTGGGCCACGGCGTGCTGACGCTGGGCATCCAGGGCAGCAGCCGCGGGGCGGCGCTGCTGGATTTCGTCCGGCACAGCCCCGTGGGCAAGGACGCCGCCGAGGCACTGAAGGGCATCAGCGTGGGCGGAACCGGTGCGTTCGGCCTGACCATCGTGATTCCGCTGGACGATGCCTCGCACTACGCGCTGCAGGGCAGGGTGGATCTGGCGCACGCGGACATCACCGCCGACAAGTGGAAACTGAAACTGCAGAACGTATCCGGCCCGATGATCATTTCCGGCCCCGGTTTTCGTGCGGAAAACCTCAATGCCGTCTTTCGCGGCGCACCGGCGAAGTTTTCGCTGGCCGTTGCCGCCGGCGTCGCCGATCCGAACGACGTCGTGGAGGGTTCGCTGGACGCGCGCCTGTCGCCGCAGGTGCTGATGCAGGATTACCCGGACCTCGCCGGGCTGGCCGCGCACGCGAAAGGTGTCGCGCCGTTCCACATCGGCGTGAACGTGACCTCGGCGACCCGGACCGCACCGGCCACGCCGGTGCTGACGGTGACGTCCAATCTGGACGGCGTGGCGCTGGATTTCCCCGCGCCGCTGGACAAGCCGGCCGACACGAGCCTGCCGCTGAAGGTGACGCTGACCCTTCCGCCCGACGGTGCGCCGCTCGCGGTGTCGCTGGGCGACGTGATGCAATTGCGCGGACGCCTGGCCGATCCCGCCCACGGCAAATCCGCCGCGCTGGCGGTGGGCCTGGGCACGGCGGTGCCCGCGACGGTGCCGGCCGGCGGCATGGTGGTCACGGGGCACGCGGCCAGACTGGACCTGAGCGGCTGGGCCGAGCAGGGTTTCGCGACAGCGCCTTCCACGCCGACTGCCGGCACGCCTTCCGCGATGCCCGAATTGACCACCGCGCAGTTGAGCGCCGACGACGCGCGGATCTTCGGCACCAGTCTGGGTGCGCTCACCTTGGACTATGCGACCGTGCCGGGCGCGCACGACGTCACCTTCGATGGCGCCGCGATCGCCGGCAGGATCGAGCTGCCCGCCACGGCGATGACGCGGCGCGGCGTCACGGCCACCCTGCAGCGCCTGTACTGGCCGGAAACGCCGCCGCCGAAACATCCGCCTCCGGCTGCCGAGATCGCGAAGTCGCCGGTGGCGCCGGCATCGCTGCCACCCCTGCATTTCAGCGTGGGCGACCTGCGCCTGGGCAAGGCGCGGCTGGGCGAGACCAGGTTCGAGAGCGTGCCGACCGCCGCCGGCATGCACATCGCGCAGTTCGAGTCGAAGGGCAGGGATTTCGCCATCCACGCGCAGGGCGACTGGAACGGCAGCACCGATTCCAGCCATTCGAGGATGGTGATCGACATCGCCTCCGGCAACTTCGGCGACACCCTGGATGCATTCGGCTTCAGCGGCCTGCTGGCGGGCGGCGAGGACGCGCACGTGCACATCGACGGCACCTGGCCCGGTGCGCCGTCGGCGTTCGCGCTGGACCGGATCGACGGCACGCTGAAGATCTCGGTGGGCGAGGGCCGCATCCTGGCCGTGCAGCCGGGGCTGGGCCGCGTGCTGGGCCTGCTCTCACTGCGTGAATTGCCCAGCCGGTTGACGCTGCATTTCGGCGACGTGTTCAAGTCCGGTTTCGGCTTCAATACGGCGTCGGCCGATTTCACCCTGCGTGACGGCAGTGCCTACACGCGGGACATGGTGATCCGCGCGCCGGCCGCGCAGATAAAAATGCAGGGCCGTACCGGCCTGCGCGCGCACGACTACGACATGACCGTGGCCGTCACGCCGCACGTGGGCGGCACGCTGCCGGTGGTGGGCGCGGTGATCGGCGGCCCGGTGGGCGCGGCGGCGGGACTGGTGGTGCAGGGCCTGATCGGCAAGGGCATCAACAACGCCGTCGGCAGCGTGTATCGCGTGACCGGAAGCTGGGACAAGCCGGTGATCACCACGCTCACGCGCGCGCCGGCCCCCGCGGCCTCCGGATCCACGCAACCCGCGCCCGCCGGTTCGGTGTCGGCGCCCGCGGCCCCGGCGTCCGCACCGGCGCCGGCGGCAGGCGCACCGCCGTCCGCGAGTTCCGGCTGACGGGATGCAGCGCGGCGTCAGGCACGGTGCGGCGTGATCGGCATCGAAGCGGCGGCCGCCTCCGGCTTGCGATTCCACGGCATCGCCCCTACGTTTGGAATCTCGCCGCTTGCGGCGTGCCGGAACGATATTCGATGGAATCCCCGCTGATCCTCGCCGAACGCAGCCTGCTTGCGCCGGGCGGCCTGTCCACCCACGATCTCGAGCGCGTGTTCGCGCGGGTGATGGCGCCGTCCATCGACGCGGCCGACCTGTATTTCCAGCATTCGCGCAGCGAATCGTGGCTGCTGGAGGACGGCATCGTGCGCGACGGCAGCCATTCGATCGAGCAGGGCGTGGGCGTGCGTGCGATCAGCGGCGACAAGACCGGCTTCGCCTATTCCGACGACATCGTGCTGCCGCAGTTGCTGGAAGCGGCGGGCGCCGCGCGCGCGATCGCCCGCGACGGCAACGGTTCCGGCAAGCCGCTGGCGGTACGTGGCACGCGCGCGCTGTACCCGGCCGACGATCCCATTGAGGGTCTGGACAACGAAGCCAAGGTCGCGCTGTTGCGCGAACTCGATGCGCTGGCCCGCAGCCTCGATCCGCGCATCAGGCAGGTCATCGTCAGCGTGAACGCCACGCACGACTCGGTGCTGATCGCCGCGGCCGACGGCACGCTCGCCGCCGACGTGCGCCCGCTGACGCGCATCAACGTGCAGGTGATCGCGGAAGACAGGGGGCGGCGCGAATCCGGTTATTCCGGCGGCGGCGGGCGTTGCGCGTACCGCGAGCTGATCGATTCCGGCCGCGCGCACGCCTGGGCGCGCGAGGCTGTGCGGCAGGCGCTGGTGAACCTCGAAGCCGTCGAGGCGCCGGCCGGCACCATGGACGTGGTGCTGGGTCCGGGCTGGCCGGGCGTCTTGCTGCACGAGGCCATCGGGCACGGCCTCGAAGGCGACTTCAACCGCAAGGGAACGTCCGCGTTCGCGGGCCGGATGGGCGACAAGGTCGCAGCCGACGGCGTCACCGTGGTCGATGACGGCACGCTGCCGGGCCGGCGCGGCTCGCTGTCGATCGATGATGAAGGCACGCCGACGCACTGCACCACCCTGATCGAGGACGGGCGGCTCGTCGGCTACATGCAGGACAGGCACAACGCGCGTTTGATGAACATGCAGCCCACCGGCAACGGCCGCCGCGAATCGTTCGCGCACCTGCCGATGCCGCGGATGACCAACACCTACATGCTGGCCGGCGAGCGCGATCCCGGCGAGATCATCGCCTCGGTGGAACGCGGTCTCTACGCCGTGAATTTCGGCGGCGGGCAGGTGGACATCACCAACGGCAAGTTCGTGTTCTCGGCGAACGAGGCGTACCTGATCGAACACGGCAAGGTCACGCGGCCGGTCAAGGGTGCCACGTTGATCGGTTCCGGCCCCGACGTGCTGACCCGCGTCGCGATGATCGGCAACGATCTCAGGCTCGACGAAGGCGTGGGCGTGTGCGGCAAGGACGGCCAGAGCGTGCCGGTGGGCGTGGGCATGCCCACCATCAAGGTCAATGCGATGACGGTGGGCGGCACACAAGCGGGTGCGGGGCATGGATAGTGGGGGCGTGATGCCCTTGCACCGCGTCACCGCGAAACGTTCGGGCCCCGCCACGCGCTGCTGTCGCGCCGCTACCCGCCTTCCGTCCCCATGCTCTGCGCGTCGCGCAAGAGCCGGAACAATTCGCGTTGCGCACGTGGCGCCTTGCCCGTTTCGCGTTCGCGGCGTGATTGCCGGATCAGCGCGCGCAGGCGCTGGTGGTCGAGGTCGGGACGTGCGGCAATGAACGCGGTCAACGCGGCGTCGCCACCGTCGGCGAGCAGTTGCTCGCGCAGTGCTTCGATGCGGTGCAGGGTGGCGGCTTCGCGCGCGTTCGCGGCGCGGTCGTTGGCCAGCGCCGCGCGCGCTGCGGCGAATGCGCCGTCGTCGTGCGCGCGCATCAGTTTGGCGAGGTGCGCGAGCTGGCGCTTGTGGGCGATGTGCGAAGGCGTGCGCTGCACCTCGGCGAGTTCCTCGCGCACGTCGTCGGGCAGGTCCAGCCTGTCCAGACGCGCGGGCGGCAGATCCGCAAGCTGCCTCGCGAACGCCAGCACGTCCAGCGCCTCGCGCCGGCGCGCGCTGCGGCTGGGGCGAAGGGCGCCGGTTTCTTCTTCGGTATCGTGCATGGCCACGGCTTGGAACGGGAATGGAAAGTGAATACGAACATTGTGACAGCCGACGACAGCATCGCGGAACTTGATCGTCTGGCCGGACTGGCCGAAGACGTGATCCGCCGCGCGCGCGCGGCCGGCGCCTCGCAGGCGGAGGTCTCGGCCAGCGTCAGCACGGGGTTGTCGGTCAATGTCCGGCTGGGCGAGGTGGAAACGGTCGAGCGCAATCGCGACCGCGGCTTCGGGTTGACCGTGTACTTCGGCCAGCGCAAGGGCAACGCCTCCACCGCCGACCTGAAGCCCGCTTCGATCGACGCGACGATCGCGCAGGCCTGCGCGATCGCGCGTCATACCGAACCCGACCCCTGTGCCGGGCTCGCCGATGCGGCGCTGATGCAGAAACACTTTCCCGACCTCGACCTGTGGCACCCGTGGGAACCGGATGTCGATCGCGCGATCGAGGTCGGCCGCGAAGTCGAAGCCGCCGGCCGCGCCCATGCCGCGATCACCAATTCCGAGGGCGCCGGCGTGCAATGCGGGGCATCGCTGGGGGTGTACGCCAATTCGCACGGCTTCGTCGGCCGTGAGCGCGGCACGCACCATTCGATTGCCTGTTCGCTGATCGCTGGCAGGGGCGAGGCGATGCAGCGCGACGAGTGGTACGAGTACGTGCGCGACGCGGCCGAGTTTCCGCCGCTCGAGTCGATCGGCCGCAAGGCGGCGGAGCGCGCGGCGGCGCGGCTGGGCGCGCGCAAACTTGCGACGCGCGAGTGTCCGGTGCTGTTCGCGCCGGAAGCCGCGCGTTCGCTGTGGGGGCATTTGCTCGCCGCGGTCAGCGGCGGATCGCTGTACCGGCGCGCGAGCTTCCTGCTCGACCATGCCGGCAGGCAGGTGCTGCCCGCGTACGTGGACATCGTCGAAAAACCGCTGCTGCCGCGCGGTCACGCCTCGGCCGCGTTCGATGCCGAAGGCGTGGCCACGCGCGAATCCGCGCTGGTCGAGCAGGGCGTGCTGCAACGCTACGTGCTGGGCAGCTACTCCGCGCGCAAGCTGGGCTTGCAGACCACCGGCAACGCCGGCGGCGTGCACAACCTGTTGGTGGCAGCCGGCGCGCGCGACGGCGATGCGCCCCGGACTTTCGAGGCCATGCTGCAACGGATGGGCACCGGCCTCGTGGTCACCGAACTGATCGGGCAGGGCGTGTCGATCGTGACCGGCGACTATTCGCGTGGCGCGGCGGGTTTCTGGATTGAGCACGGCGAGATCGCGTATCCGGTGCAGGAGATCACCATCGCCGGCAACCTGCGCGACATCTTCATGGACGTGCAGGCGATCGGAGCGGACGTCGATCCGCGCTCGTCGATTCTCACCGGCTCGGTCCTGGTCGGCAGGATGACCGTGGCGGGCGCGTAGGTCCCCGAAACTGAACCGTTCCCGGTCGCGGTCAACCGGGACCGCCCGCTTGCCGTTATCGCGTCTGTCCCCATGACGCGAGGCCGTTCCCGTGAACACGGCAGGCAACGCCGCCACCGCGGCGGTCAATCGATTCGGGCTGGGCGCGAAGCCCGGCGAGCTGGCCAGCGTGCGCGACCCGCGCGAATGGCTGCTGGCGCAGGTGTCCCGCGGTCCCGACGGCGGCCCTTTTTTCGCGGGCCTGCCGTCGAGCCTCGATTACCTGCGCGAGGAAGCGCAACTCGCGATGACGCGGCGCGAGATCAAGCAGGGCGGCCGGCGCGCATTCCTGTTCGGCGCGATGCAGGCCGCGCCACCGGATGACGGCGACGCGAACGCCGAGGCGCTGAAGCGGGCGCTGCAACCCTACCGCGAGGAGGAGCGGCAGCAACTGCTGGCCGAGGCCGCGGCACGTTACCGCGTGGCCGTCACCACCGACACGCCATTCGTCGAACGGCTGGTGCATTTCTGGTCCAACCATTTCGCGGTGTCGGTGGACAAGCATCCGGCCCGGCTGCTCGCGGCGCCGATGGAACGCGAGGCAATCCGCCCGCACGTCACCGGCCGCTTCGCCGACATGCTGCTGGCGGTGGAAACGCATCCGGCGATGCTGCTGTACCTCGACAACGCGCGCTCGGTGGGGCCGAACTCGCCGCTGGGCCGGCGCATCCAGGCGCGGCTGGCGCGCAAGGGCGATGCGGACGAGGGCAAGGCCGGGGGACTCAACGAGAATCTCGGCCGCGAGGTCATGGAACTGCACACGGTCGGCGTCAACGCCGGCTACACGCAGGCCGACGTCACCGAGTTCTCGCGCGCGCTGACTGGCTGGAGCATTCCGTTTCCGCGCGATTTCGCGAACGGCAACGTGCCGGCATCCGCCTTCGTGTTCCGCGTCAACGCGCATGAACCGGGATCGCGCCGCGTGATGGGCAGGACGTTTTCCGAAGGCGGCTTCGAGCAGGGCCGGGCGATCCTGGCATTCCTCGCGCGCCAGCCGGCGACGGCGAAGCATCTTTCGCTGCAACTCGCGCGGCATTTCGTGTCCGACGATCCGCCGCCATCGCTGGTGGAGCGGATGGCGCGCAGTTACCTCGATCACGATACCGACCTCGCCGCGGTGTATCGCACGCTCGTCGAAAGCCCCGAAGCCTGGGGCGGCGCGGCGCGCAAGTTCAGGACGCCGCAGGATTTCGTGATCGCCTCGCTGCGCGCGGCGCAGATCGACGTGGGCGACCGGCCGCAACCGGTGCTGGGGCTGCTGATGAACATGGGCGAACCGCTGTTCGATCCGCGCTCGCCCGCAGGATTCCCCGACAGCTCGGCCAACTGGATCGATCCGGATGCGCTGTGGAAGCGGGTGCAGGCGGCCGAGGCCTTGTCGGCGCGCGTGGCCGAGTTGAACACGCAGCCGTTCGCGCTGGCGCAGGACATCCTGGGCCCGCTGCTGGACGAGGACACCGCGCAGGCGATCCGCCGCGCGGAATCGACCCGGCAGGCGCACGCGACGCTGTTCGCGTGTCCGGCGTTCCAGTGGAGGGCATGACCATGTTGACCCGCAGGCAATTTCTCGCGAACAGCGCGATGGGCGCGGCGACGCTCCTGATCTGGCCGAAACTCACCTTCGCCGCCACCGGTTCGGATACGCGCTTCCTGTTCGTGCTGCTGCGCGGCGGACTGGACGGCCTTGAGTCGGTGCCGCCGTATGGCGACCCGGGTTACCAGCAGATTCGCGGCGCGCTGGCGTTGTCGCCGTCCGCGCAGAAACCCGCGCACAAGCTGGACAACGTGTTCGCGCTGCACCCCTCGTTCGATTACGCGGCGCAACTGTACGCGCAGGGCCAGTTCATGCCGGTGGTGGCGGCGGCGCCGCCGTACTGGGGCCGCTCGCATTTCCAGGCGCAGAACTGCGTGGAGAACGGCACCGCGAAACCCGACGGCGCCCAGACCGGCTGGCTGAACCGCTGCATCGCCTGCATGCCGGGCGTGGACGGACTGGCGCTCGCGGCGGTGATGCCGCTGACCATGCGCGGACCCGCGAAAGTGGAAACCTGGTCGCCGCCGTTGCCGACCGAGGTGAATCCGATCCTGCTGCAGCGCTTGCAACCGCTGTACGCTGCGGACGCGCGGCTGGCCGCGCCGTTCGCGCGCGCGATCGCGCAGCAGAACGATTCGCCGGTACCGGAAAATGCCCTCAAACCTGGTGCCGGCACGATGGCGATGGGCAAACCGGGCAACAAGAAGCAGGGCGGCCTGCCGCTGATGATGGGTGCGGCGGGCGGTTTCATGGGCAAGTCCGACGGGCCGCGCGTGGCATTCGTGGAGGACGACGGCTGGGACACGCACGCCAACGAGGCCGCGATCGTGACGCGCAAGATCGTCGAACTCGACGCGGGGCTGAAGGCGTTCCATCAGGCGATCGGCCCGATCTGGAACCGCACCATCGTGATCGTCGCCACCGAATTCGGCCGCACCGCGCACATCAACGGCACCGGTGGCACGGATCACGGTACCGGCGGCTCGATGTTCCTCGCGGGCGGTGCGCTGCGCGGCGGCCGCGTGGCGGGCAACTGGCCCGGCATCGGCGCGGGCGAGCTGTACCAGGACCGCGACGTGCACGCGACCACCGATTTCCGTTCGGTGTTCAAGGGCGTGCTGGCGGCGCATCTGGGCATGCCGGAATCGCTGCTCGAGTCGAAGGTGTTTCCGGGCAGCGCCGCCGCCGAACCGATGGAAGGGCTGGTCGCGGCGAGCCGCGTGGCGGCGTGATTTCGGGACCAAGGCAGGCGGCTTGACAGCAACCGCGGGGTGGCGGAGAGTCATCCCGCGGTCCGTCAATCGCGCCACCAACCCGAGGGGGTATCCCGATGAGCGTTCCACCGGAATCCGCAACACCTCCGCCGTCCTCCTACACCGCTCCGCCGCCACCACCCGCAGGCGCACCAAGTGCGGAAGAGCGGCAATGGGCGATGTTTGCACACCTTTCTGCGCTGCTCGGTGGCCTCGTCACCGGCTGGGTCGGCGGCTGGGGCTGGTTTCTCGGTCCCCTGATCATCTGGCTGATCAAGAAGGACACCATGCCGTTCGTGAATGATCAGGCCAAGGAAGCGCTGAACTTCAACATCACGGTCACGATCATTTTCGTGATTCTCGCCATCCTGGGCGTTGCCACGCTGGGCGTCGGCTTCCTCATTGCCGGGCCGCTGATGATCATCATCGGCATCGCGGCGCTGGTGTTCATCATCCTTGCCGCGGTCAAGGCCAATGAAGGCGTCGCTTACCGTTATCCGTTCGCGTTGCGCTTGATCAAGTGAGCGCAGGATGCGCTCATCCCGTGCAGCCCATGGACGGGCGTTGACACGGGATCCAGATTGGGCGTGCGCTCATCCCGTGCAGCCCCTGGATGGGCGTTGACACGGGATCCAGGCTGGGCGTGGACTCATCCCGTGCAGCCCATGGACGGGCGTTGACGCGGGATCCAAGGTTGGGCGCGTCCGGCATTCCGGCGCGCCTGCCGCGCGTTACGGCTCTTCGGTCGGCGCGAAGGGTTGCGCCGATTCCGGATGCTCCGGGTCGAGCAGCAGCTTGACCCGCGCCTCCGCCTGCTCCAGTGCCGACTGGCAACTGCGGTACAGGGCGATGCCGCGCTCGAAGGAACGCAGCGATTCATCGAGGCTCAATTCGCCGCCTTCCATCTTCGCGACCAGTTGCTCGAGCTCGTCCAGCGACTCCTCGAATCGCGCGATTACCGGTGCGTCTTCACGCGTCCCGGTGGTCCTGGAGGGAGACTTGGCCATCCCGGCAAGCTAGCGCAGCGGCGCGGACGAATCAATCGCGGGAGCCCGGGGCGGCTTGCAACTTGCCGTGCCGTCCCCGAGAATTGGCGGTTGGCCGCGGATGTTCGAGCCGGGCTCGAAATACCCGCGCGATGCGGAATCGCGCATCGCGGGCGGGGCGGAAGTCACGGTGGACGTGGCTCGGCTGGTCGAAACGCAAGTGTTTTGATCATGCCATGAATGGCATGATCAGCTTGCGTTGAGGAGGAGGCAGGGATGCCGACTGGCAGAAGCACCAGGGATGGTTGATGCGGAGATTTGAAATTACGGTGGACGTAGCTCAGCTGGTTAGAGTACCGGATTGTGATTCCGGTTGTCGTGGGTTCGAATCCCATCGTCCACCCCAGTTTCGGTACAATTGCCGATTGTCGAAAAAACGAGGGGTTCGTGACTCGGGTCCCTCGGTCTCGGCTTTTGCCCCATGCGGAAAGGGGAACAGCAGAAGTCACGCTCGCGCCATGGTTGCTCTTTTGGAAAGTGCGGCCACGGAGTCCTTGACCAGGGGCGGTGGCGTGGGTCGCTTTCACGTGCAGGGATGCATACAAATACGGGCCGTTAGCTCAGTTGGTAGAGCAGGAGACTCTTAATCTCTTGGTCCTAGGTTCGAGTCCTAGACGGCCCACCAGTTTTGAATGGCGGCTTTCCCGGCAAGGGCCGCCGAAATCATCGTCGTCAGCCCCGAAGGTCTTGCCGCGAGCCTGTCTCGAATTTGTCCGGGGGCAGGCGCGTGACGATGGTCGTGCGGGCGCGCGGTGGCGTTGCCGGGATGTGCCGCCCCCGGGTCTTGGCCGAGTGGATAATCTATGGCAGGGTTCAGGCGCAGGCACGCCCCGGCGAAAGTGGCGGAACTGGCAGACGCACCAGATTTAGGTTCTGGCGGGGCAACCCGTGTGGGTTCGAGTCCCACCTTTCGCACCACGGAGTTCTGGTGCCATGGACGGCGGCTTTGAGTTTTCAGGCCATGGATGGCGGTTCCAGGGAAGATCCTGCAGGCCCCTTGTTTGCACGCCGGCAAGCCGGGTGCGAGCGGCGGCGTCGATCGGGATCTTTCCCGGTTTCCTGCCGCGGACGAGGGCCCTTGCGGCTTCGGGTGCGGCCATCCACCCAACGTGATCGTCGGAGTCTCCTACCCCATGCAAGTGCAACTCGAAACCCTGGGCAAGCTCGAGCGCAAGCTGACGGTGAGATTCCCGGCGGAGCAGTACGAGTCGAAGGTGCGCGAGCGGATCGCCGAACTGGGACGCAGCGTGCGCCTCAAGGGTTTCCGCCCCGGCAAGGTGCCGGCCAGGGTGATCGAGCAGCGTTTCGGTGAGCAGATCCGCGGCGAGGCGCTGAGCGACCTGATCAGCCGCACCTTCCGCGAGGCGGTGCAGCAGGAGAACCTGCAGCCGGTCGCCAATCCCAGCATCGACACCAGCGGCAAGCCGGAGGGCGGCGAGATCGCCTATACCGCGACCTTCGAGGTGTTCCCGGAGGTGCCGCCGGTGGACGTCGCGGGGTTGAAGATCATGCGGCCCGTTTCGGAAGTCACCCAGGCCGACGTCGATGCCATGATCGAGACGCTGCGCAGGCAGCGCCAGACCTACGTGCGCGTCGAGCGCGCCGCGGCCGACGGCGACATGGTGATCGTCGATTACGCCGCGCAATCCGGCGACTTCCGGCATCCCGAACAGGGACGCGAGCGCACCGCGCTGGTGCTGGGCGCGCATTCCGCGCTGGCCTCGTTCGACAGCGCGCTGCGCGGCCACGCGGCCGGCGAGGAGCTGTCGTTCGATGTCGAGTTCCCGCCCTCGTTCCCGATCCCGCAACTGGCGGCGAGGACCGGGCAGGTCGAACTCCGGATCGACCACGTGCAGGAACCGCGCCTGCCCGACCTGGACGCGCAATTCATCCGCAACTTCGGGATCGCCAGCGGCGACCACGAAACCTTCCGCAGCGAGGTGCTCGCCAACCTGGAGCGCGAACTCGACAATGCGCTGCGGGCGCGTCTGCGCAACGAGGTGGGCAGCAAGCTGGCCGAGGCGCATCCCGACCTCGACGTGCCGCAGGTGCTGGTGCGCGCCGACGCCGAGTCGCTGGTGCGCGCCAGCGTGCCGGGACTGCCGGCTGACCAGCCGGTGCCGGCAGCGGCGCTGGACGCCGCCCTGCCGATCGCCCGTCAGCGGGTAATCGCGGGGCTGCTGCTGCGCCAGATCGCCCAGAGCAACAACCTGCGCGTGGACAACCGCCGGGTCGGCGAACGGATCGCCCAGATCGCCTCCACCTACGAGGAACCCGCCAAGGTCGTTGAACTGTACCGCAGCAATCCCCAGATGATGGACAACGTGCGGACCTCGGTGCTGGAAGACCAGGTCTCGGAATGGGTGGCCGAGCACGCCAACACCGTCGAGCAGCGTCTCAGCTTCGACGAGGTCATGCACCCCCAGACCGGCGCCTGAACGCGCCGGCGCCATCGTTACCGGAGATCCCATGTCCAGCCCATTCCCGCCCGCCGTGCAGAACCTCAACCTGGTCCCGATCGTGGTCGAGCAGACCTCGCGCGGCGAGCGCTCCTACGACATCTATTCGCGCCTCCTGAAGGAACGGGTGGTGTTCGTGGTCGGCGCCATCGACGACTACATGGCCAACGTGGTCGTGGCGCAACTGCTGTTCCTGGAATCGGAGAACCCCGAGAAGGACATCAACCTCTACATCAACTCGCCGGGCGGATCGGTGACTGCGGGTCTCGCGATCTACGACACCATGCAGTACCTCAAGCCCGACGTCAGCACCATGTGCATCGGGCAGGCCGCCAGCATGGGCTCTCTGCTGCTGGCCGCAGGCGCCAGGGGCAAGCGTTTCTCGCTGCCGCATTCCCGGATCATGATCCACCAGCCCTGGGCCGGCGGCATCTCGGGTCAGGCCACCGACATCGAGACCCATGCCCGCGAGATCCTGGCGCTGCGCGAGAAGCTCAACGCGATCTACGCCCGCCACACGGGCAAGCCGATCGACGAGATCACCCACGACACCGAACGGGACCGCTTCCTCAGCGCCGACGAGGCACGCCGGTACGGTCTGATCGACTCGGTGTTCGAACGGCGCCCGCTCGAGTCGGTGAAGTCGGCCTGAGCTTCTTCCCGCAAGTAGGCGCAGCACGGGCTTTTTCTTTTGGAAACGCGGCAACGGCCGGGGACGGAACGCCGCCCGGGCTGTGTTATGCTGCGGCCGTCGGAGGGTTACGAAATCATGACTGTGTGCATCACTGACCGACGGAGCAGGGCATGAGCGAGGACCGGCCGGGCCGCGGCGGCGAAGGCGGCAAGATCCTTTACTGCTCCTTCTGCGGCAAGAGCCAGCACGAGGTCCGCAAGCTGATCGCGGGCCCCAGCGTGTTCATCTGCGACGAATGCGTCGAGCTGTGCAACGACATCATCCGCGAGGAACTGGAAGAAAAGGCCGCCACCGGCCGCAACCAGTTGCCCAAGCCGCGCGAGATCATGGAAACGCTCGACCAGTACGTGATCGGGCAGACCCGCGCCAAGAAGGCGCTGGCGGTGGCGGTGTACAACCACTACAAGCGCATGGAGTCGCGCGCCCGCAACGACGACATCGAACTGGCCAAATCCAACATCCTGCTGATCGGGCCGACCGGCTGCGGCAAGACCCTGCTGGCGGAAACACTGGCGCGTCTGCTGAACGTGCCGTTCACCATCGCCGATGCCACCACGCTGACCGAGGCCGGTTACGTGGGCGAGGACGTCGAGAACATCATCCAGAAGCTGCTGCAGAAGTGCGACTACGACGTCGAGAAGGCGCAGACCGGCATCGTCTACATCGACGAGATCGACAA
>JAJPHQ010000075.1 GCA_021325195.1 Gammaproteobacteria bacterium
CCGAGGTCGGCCGGCGATTTCACGGTGGTGACGCCGGCCTTTTCCAGCGCCTCGAACTTGGCCGCGGCGGTGCCCTTGCCGCCGGAGATGATCGCGCCGGCGTGGCCCATGCGCTTGCCGGGCGGCGCCGACGCGCCCGCGATGAAGGCGACGACCGGCTTGGTCACGTGCTCGGCGATGAACTTGGCGGCTTCCTCCTCGGCGCTGCCGCCGATCTCGCCGACCATGATGATGCCTTCGGTCTGCGGATCGTCCTGGAACAGGCGCAGGCAGTCGATGAAGTTCATGCCCTGGATCGGGTCGCCGCCGATGCCGATCACGGTGGACTGGCCAAGGCCCACGTTGGTGGTCTGGAACACCGCTTCGTAGGTCAGCGTGCCCGAGCGCGACACGATCGCGACCTTGCCGGGCTGGTGGATGTGGCCGGGCATGATGCCGATCTTGCATTCGCCGGGCGTGATGATGCCGGGGCAGTTGGGGCCGATCAGCACGGTGTCGGGATAGGCCTTCAGCACGTTCTTGACGCGCAGCATGTCCAGCACCGGAATGCCCTCGGTGATCGCGACGATCACGCGGATGCCGGCGTCGGCGGCTTCCAGGATCGCGTCGGCCGCGAACGGCGGCGGCACGAAGATCACCGAAGCGTCGGCGCCGGTGTCGTCCACGGCGTCCTGCACCGTGTCGTAAACGGGCAGGCCGATGTGTTCGCTGCCGCCCTTGCCGGGCGTGACGCCGCCGACCAGCCTGGTGCCGTATTCCAGCGCCTGATCCGAGTGGAACGTGCCCTGCTGGCCGGTGAAGCCCTGGCAGATGACCTTGGTGTTCTTGTTGACGAGGACGCTCATGTCGTGGAAATCCTTCGATTGCGTGTCGTTGACGGGCTTCGGCTACCGCAGCGCACCGTTGCGCGGTGCGCTGAGAAGGTTGCTCCCACAACCCCCGCGCTGACGCTTCGCGCCAGCGCCGCGCCCTTGACTCAAGGGGGCGAAAAGCCGGATGACCGCCGCCCTCATTGCTTCACGCGGGCTTGGCCGCAGCGACCGCTTTCTGCGCCGCGTCGTTCAAATCGTCGGCCGGCGTGATCTGCAGTCCCGAATTCGCGAGCAACGCGCGGCCCTGCTCGACATTGGTGCCCTGCAGCCGCACCACCACCGGAATCGTCAGCCCCACTTCCTTGACCGCCGCGATGATGCCCTCGGCGATCAGGTCGCAGCGGACGATGCCGCCGAAGATGTTGACGAGGATGCAGCGCACCTTGGGCGAGGACAGGATCAGCTTGAACGCCGCGGTCACGCGTTCCTTGGTGGCGCCACCGCCCACGTCGAGGAAATTCGCGGGTTCGCCGCCGGCCAGCTTGATCACGTCCATGGTGGCCATCGCGAGGCCCGCGCCGTTGACCATGCAGCCGATGTTGCCGTCCATCGTGACGTAGTTGAGGTGCTCGGCGGCGGCCTCGGCCTCGGCCGGATCTTCCTGCGACACGTCGCGCATCGCGGCCAGTTTCGGATGCCGGACTTCGGCGTTGTCGTCGGAATTGACCTTGCCGTCCAGCGCCATCAGGTCGCCCGATTTCACGATCGCCAGCGGATTCAGCTCGATCAGCGACAGGTCCTTGTCGTTGAACAGCTTGTACATGCCCAGCATGATCTTGACGAGCTGGTTGACCTGCTTGGGGTTCAGGCCCAGCGCGAAGCCGAGCTGGCGGCACTGGAAAGGCTGCAGTCCGGCCACGAAATCGACCGTGACGGTGTGGATGTCGTCGGGCGTTTCGCGCGCCACCTGTTCGATGTCCACGCCGCCGCGCGCCGAGGCGATGAAGGTGATCGCCTTGCTGCCGCGATCGACCAGCGCCGAGAGGTACAGCTCCTTGGCGATGTCGCTGGCCTCGGTGACCAGCACCAGGTTCACCGGCAGCGCGCGGCCGCCGGACTGGTAGGTGGCCATGTGCCTGCCCAGCATCCCGGCCGCTGCGGCCTTCACCTCTTCCAGCGACTTGCAGAACTTGACGCCGCCGGCCTTGCCGCGGCCGCCGGCATGGATCTGCGCCTTCACCATCCATTGCTCGCCGCCCAGCGCGCGCGCGGCTTCGACCGCCTCGACCGGCGTGGACGCGACCTTGCCGGGAGGCACCGCGATGCCGAACTCGGCGAACAACTGCTTGGCCTGATACTCGTGAAAATTCATGATCGGATTCTTGCACCCTTGTTGAAAAATGCAGCCCGGGAGCTCTCGGCCATGGATGACGGCTCTTGGGCGGCTGTTTGATCCCCGCGCCGAGGACCGGCGCAAATTCCGGGGCCACGCGGGGCCCGCCTTCATGCGCGGGGATGCGCACAAACCCCGTATTGTTGCGGGAAGTACCTTGCAAGTCCAATCGACGACAAGACACGCCACGATGGCCTGACATCGAAGCCGTAGCCGGCGCCGCCGGGAAACCCGCGGAGACTTGTGCCCGGGCGCCGCCCGAAGGATGATCTTGCCGTGGCGACCAGCACCCAACCCCTGCCCCTGCCCGGCGCGCCGGCGGTGAAGGAGCACGTGCAGCGCGAACTGCTGGTGCTCAACACGTTCCGGGTGCTGCAGGCAGTCGTGTACATGGCGCTTTCGTTTAGCGCCATGCTGATCGCGTGGCTGCCGCTGCGCGAGCCGGCCATCGCGCGGCTGACCGCGGCGGTGTACCTGCTGTTCGCGCTGCTGGCGCTGCTGCGCACCGCGCGGATGCCGCGCAACCTGCACGTCGGCGTGAGCGCCTGCCTGGCCGTGGACGTGTTCGCCGCGTTCCTGGCGGCGGTGACCATCCCGGCCGCGCACACCGGCATCGCCGCGATGCTGGTGATCAACGTGGGTGCGGCTGCGCTGCTGCTGCCGCCGCGGATGGGCACGCTGTTCGCCGCGCTGGCCGCGCTGGCGATGCTGGGTCAGGCGGTGCTGGCCAGCGGCGACGTCAGCCGCTACCTGCTGGAGGCCGGGCTGTTCGGCGTGGCCTATTTCGCGACCGCTGCGCTGTGCTACGCGCTGGGCAGCCAGATGCGCGCCAGCGAGGCGCTGGCCGAGAAGCGCGGGCTGGACCTGGCCAACCTGTCGCAGGTCAACGACCTGATCATCCGCCGGATGCGCACCGGCGTGCTGCTGGTGGACGACAGCAACCGCATCCACCAGATCAACGAGTCGGCGTGGATGCTGCTGGGCAACCCCGGCATCGAGCAGCGCGACCTCGGCACCGTCGCGCCGGAGCTGTCGCGGCGGCTGTACCAGTGGCGCACCACGCACGAACCGGACGACAGCGCGATCGCGCTGGCCGAGGGCGTGCCGGAGGTGGTGCCGCGTTTCACGCGCCTGGCCGCCAACGACGATTCCTACGTGCTGATTTTCCTGGACGACACCTCGCTGGTGTCGCAGCGCGCCGAGCAGTTGACGCTGACCACGCTGGGCCGGCTGTCCGCCTCGATCGCGCACGAGATCCGCAACCCGCTGGCGGCGATCCGCTATTCCGCGCAACTGCTGGCCGAGTCACGCAACCTGCGCGACGCCGACCAGCGGATGATCGAGATCATCAACAACCACTGTGGCCGCGTGAACGAGATCATCGAGAACATCCTGCAGCTCTCGCGGCGCGAACGCTCGCGTCCGGAGACGCTGGATCTCAACAGCTGGGCGCTGCTGTTCGTCAACGAATACAAGGAGGCCAACGACCTCGGCCAGGACAGCCTGCGCGCGTTGCTGTATCCGCGGCTGGTCGAGGCGCTGGTCGATCCGCAGCACCTGCAACAAGTGGTGTGGAACCTGGTGCAGAACGCGCTGCGCTACGGACGCATGCCCGGCGAACCCGCGCGGGTGATGGTGGTCGCGCGCCTCGCCAGCGACAACGGGCCGCCGCTGCTGGAGGTGATCGACCGCGGCCCCGGCATCCCGCCCAAGGTGGCCGCACAGATCTTCGAGCCGTTCTTCACCACCCACCAGTACGGCACCGGCCTGGGCCTCTACCTCGCCAAGCAGATGTGCGAGGCCAACCAGGCCAGCCTGGAATACGTGCCGGTGGCCGGCGGCGGAAGCTGCTTCCGGATCACCCTGACCGCGCCGGTGCGCGCACCGGTGAGCAGCGAGGTTTGAAACGCCCGGCCATCGGTCATCCGGTGCAAGTTCCTGATTCCTTCCATCCCCCCGTCAATCGGGAGACGGATCCGAGGCGCCATGCTGCATAGCGTCCCGTTCGCCCTGTGTACCGCCTGCGCAGGGGAATTGCAGCCACGGCAGGTCGTTTCCGTGCCGCGGGGATCGGCGGTCATGATCGACGGCAGAATATCGCCGGGTGAATGGTCCGACGCGAAGCGGATCGTTCTGGCAAACGGCGCCACGTTATACGTCAAGCAACACGAGCATTATCTGTTGCTCGCCATCGTGTTTCCGTCGGGGAAGTACGGATTTACCGACCTTTTCGTGAACGGCGATCTCGACTTGCACGCATCCGCCAAGCTGGGGGAGCGCAAACGGCAGCCCGACGGGACATGGTCTCGCCGAGATTGGTGGAACAATGATCGCTGGGCCGCAAATGTCTCCCGCATGGAGAAATTCGACGGCCCCGAGCTCATGCGCGAAAAACGTCCGTGAATATCAAATGGACCGCTCGCGTTTCCCGGAGAAAGAGATACGCTTGCAGGTGCTTCTGACGTCGCTTCAAGACGACAAAGTGCAGGCGGAATGGCGGTCCCCTCAGTTGATCATGCGGCTGGGCCTGCCGTAGCGGCGTCGGGAGTGGTAACGCGGCGAGTCAGCCTTCGCTTGTCGCCCGGCAACGTCCGCCGCTTTTTGCGCGGCGTGAACCGGCGCACATCCGCGGCGAGGCCGCCGTGACGCGAGGCATGGCATCGAGGCGCGGCGGGCGCTACCCTCGTGCCGGCGATTCCAGAGGGGCAAGGCGTTTCCATGGGCAAGCAGACGGTGCTGGTGGTCGATGACGAGCGCGACATCCGCGAGTTGCTCTCCATCACGCTGGGACGTATGGATTTGAATGTCGATGCCGCGGCCAACGTGGGTGAGGCCAAGCGGATGCTGGGCGAGCAGCGCTACGACCTGTGCTTCACCGACATGCGTCTGCCGGATGGCACCGGCCAGGAACTGATCGAGTTGATCGCGCGCGAACACCCGGAAACACCGGTGGCGATGATCACCGCCTACGGCAACGTGGAGGCCGCGGTCGAGGCGCTGAAGGCCGGTGCGTTCGACTTCGTGACCAAGCCGGTCGACATCCACATGCTGCGGCGGCTGGTGCAGACCGCGCTGCGGGTGTCGCGCGAGCCGTCGGTACAGACGCAGGAGGCGCCGGGCGAAAGCCGCCTGGTGGGCGAGTCGCCCGTGATGCGCGAGGTGCGCGCACGCATCGCCAAGGTCGCGCGCAGCCAGGCGCCGGTGTACATCAGCGGCGAATCCGGCGTCGGCAAGGAACTGGTCGCGCGTTCGATCCACGAACAGGGCCCGCGTGCGGCAGGGCCGTTCGTGCCCGTGAACTGCGGGGCGATCCCCACGGAACTGATGGAAAGCGAATTCTTCGGCCACAAGAAGGGTTCGTTCACCGGCGCGCACGCCGACAAGGAAGGCCTGTTCCAGACCGCGCACGGCGGCACGCTGTTCCTGGACGAGGTGGCCGAACTGCCGCTGCACATGCAGGTCAAGCTGCTGCGCGTGATCCAGGAAAAGGCGGTGCGTCCGATCGGCGGCCGTGGCGAGGTGCCGGTGGACGTGCGGATCCTTTCCGCCACCCACAAGGATCTGGCGCGGCTGACCCAGCTCGGCCAGTTCCGGCAGGACCTTTACTACCGCATCAACGTGATCGAGCTGCGCGTGCCGCCGCTGCGCGAACGCCCGCAGGACATCCCCGCCCTGTCCGCGCGCATCCTGGCCCGGCTGGCCGCGTCGTCCGGCGTGCCGGTGCCCACGCTGAAACCCGCGGCGCTGAAGGCGCTCGAGGACTACGACTTCCCCGGCAACGTGCGCGAACTGGAAAACATCCTGGAGCGCGCGGTCGCGTTGTGCGAAGGCAACATGATCGAACCCGGCGACCTGATGCTGGATTCCGCCGGCCGCGACGCCGACGAGGAAGCGGAGCTGGATCAGGAAGACGCCGAGGCGGAAGCCACCGCACGCGCCGCGGGCGACGTGCCGCTGGACGATTTCATCTCCAGCGTCGAACGCGAGGCGATCCTGAAGGCGCTGCGCGAGACCCGCTACAACAAGACCGCCGCCGCGAAGAAACTCGGCATCACCTTCCGCGCGCTGCGCTACAAGCTGAAGAAGCTGGGCATTGACTGAGCGGCCCTGGACTCGGGACTCGGGACTCGGAACTCGGAACTCGGGTAGAGCGTAAAACCTCGTCGTCATTCCGGGGCACTTTCCCGGCTTCATCGGGAAAGTGAACCCGGAATCCAGTGCCTTCGGTTTCACCCCTGGAACAATTGGAGATGGCACGCTGGCGCCATTATTCCCGGCTGCCGAATCGCTCTTCCGGTAATGGATACGCGGTCATCGAATACGGCCGGTCCTTCGGCGCCACGCCCCAGGTCCTGTTCGGCTGCGCCTGCATCGTGAAGTGCAGCGTGCCGCCGTTCATGATCTCCGCGTACGTCAGGTAAACGCGCGCCAGCGGTTTGCCGTCCAGCGTCACGGAACCGACGTAGGGATGGTCCTTGCCGAGCCCGTCCGTGGTGATCGTGAAGGTCTTGCCGTTCGGCAGATGCAGCACCGCGCGGCGCACGAACGGACGGCCGATCACGTACTGGTTGCTGGCCGGCGCGACCGGATAGAAACCCAGCGCGGTGAAGATGTACCACGCCGACATCTGGCCGAGGTCGCCGTTGCCGACCCGTCCCTCCGGCGTCGGCGCGTACTGGGTGCGCATGATCTGCGCGAGGCGCGCCTGTGTTTTCCACGGCGCGCCGGCGTAGTCGTAGAGATAGGCGATGTGGTGGCTGGGTTCGTTGCCGTGCGCGTACCAGCCGATCAGGCCGGTGACGTCCTCGAGGCTGGCGAACACCCTGGGATTGATCTTGGCGTCGAACACCTCGTCCAGTTTCTTGACGAGCCCCTGATCGCCGCCGAGCTCGTGGATCAATCCGCCGATGTCCTGTGGCTCGTACCACGAGTATTGCCATGAGTTGCCCTCGGTGAAGCCGCTGCCCACGCCGGCAGTCGCGGGATCGAATGGTTCGCGGAACTTGCCGTCAGCCAGGCGCGGCTGCGCGAAACCGGTCTTCGGGTTGAACACGTTGCGCCAGTTCCCGGCGCGCTTGAAGAAGGTCTTCGCGATGTCCTTGCGGCCCATCGCCTGCGCCATCCGCGCCAGCGTCCAGTCGTCGAAGGCGTATTCCAGGGTCTTGGAAACCGACTCGTCCCCATGGTCTTGCGGTACGTAGCCCAGTTTCATGTAGTCGCCGAGGTCACCATACGGTGCATAGGTCGCGCTCGCGACCATCGCCTTTAGTGCAGCGTCGGCATCGAAGCCGCGGAAGCCCTGCATGTACGCATTGGCGATCACCGGCACCGCGTGATAACCGATCATGCACCAGGTTTCGAGGCCCTGGTATGCCCACACAGGCAGGATGCCGAAGGGACTGGCCTGTTGCGCGGCGACCAGCGAGTCCACGAAATCGTCGATGCGCCGCGGCGGCTGGATGAAGGCCAGCAGCGGCATCTCGGCGCGGTACACGTCCCACAGCGACCAGCTGGAATGGAACGCGAAACCTTTCGCGGCGTGCACCGCATGGTCGGGACCGCGGTATTCGCCGTTTGCGTCCATCGCGAGATTGGGGGAAATCAGCGCGTGGTACATCGCGGTGTAGAAGCTCTTCTCGATGTCCGGCGGCGCATCGACGTCGATCGCCGACAGCGCCTGCTCCCACGCCGCGCGCGCTTCGGCGCGGCGTGCATCGAAATCCCAGCCCCTGCCGTCGGTGTCGAGGTTGGCGATCGCGTTGGCGGCGCTGACGGTGGAAATCGCCACCTTCACCAGCAAAGGTTTGGTCAGCTTGCCGAACTCGAACGTGCCTTCGAGCTGTTTGCCCGCGACCGCATCGACACCGGTCGGATCGGGCGCCGGTCCCGCGAAGCCCTTGTACACGATGTCGGTTTCGCGATTGACCAGTTGGTGCGATGTCATCGGCTGCGAGAACCGGATCGCGAACCACAGTTGCCGCCCCGGCGCCCAGCCGCGCGTTTCGCGGTAGCCGGTCACCGTGCCGTCGGCACGCACGCGCAGGCGCGCCCACAGCATCTTGCCGGGGTAGTCGTAGATGCTGGGGCGGAGATCCAGCAGCACGTGCGCGTCCTGATCCTTCGGAAACATGTAGCGGTGCCAGCCGACGCGCTGCCCCGCGGTCAATTCCACGCGCACGCCCGAAGTCGCCAGCGTCACCGCGTAGTAACCGGGCTGCGCGACTTCGGCCTGGTGGCTGAAGGCGGAGCGATAGCCCGAACCCGGCTTGTCCGGATCGCCCGCGTCCCATTGCACCTTGCCGACGCCCGGCATCAGCAGCACGTCGCCCAGATCGGAATGTCCGCTGCCCGAGAAGTGCGTTTCCGAAAAACCGAGGATGCTGTGATCGCCGTACTGATAGCCCGCCGCCCACGCGTAGGCGTGCTTGAAATCCGGCATCGCGGTGTCGGGGCTCAGCTGGATCATGCCGAACGGCACCGTGGCGCCGGGAAAGGTGTGTCCGCCGCCGCCGGTGCCGATCATCGGATCGGCCATGGCGTAGGCATTCGCCGCCGCGGACGCGGACGGCGCGCCCGACAGGGCGAGCATGGCCAGTGCAAGGGAAAGGAACACGCGCATGGGACACCCCGCCGGACCGGAGCAAACCGCCATTCTGCGCTTCGGCGCGGGTCCGGCGCAACGTTCCGTATATGGATATACAATCCACAGATAAAACCGGCTCGACACGGTGTCTGCCGCGGATGGCCACGAGACAATGACGGACACGCACGCCTCCGCGAACCGCGACGACGTACACACCACCCTGCTCTCGGCCGACGTGGGCGGCACCCATGCGCGGGTCGGTCTGGTCGCGGCGCGGCCCGGCAAGGCGTTGCCCGTGTCCGTGCTGGCTCACCGTTCCTACGTCTGTGCCGAATGGCCGGGGCTGGCGGAGATCCTCGAGGACTTCCTCGCCCGTCATGCCGGTGGCCGGCACGGCATCAAGCGCTGCGCGCTCGCGGTGGCTGGCTATGTGCGCAACGGCGAGCTGGTCGCGGAAAACCTGCGCTGGCCGGTACGGATCGCGGACCTGCGGGCACGGCTCGGTCTCGAGCATCTCGACATCGTCAACGACTTCGAGGCGCTGGCGTTCGCCGTCCAGTTTCTCTCTCCCCGCGACAGCATGCCGGTGATCGACACGGCGGGCTCACCGGGCCCGGCGGTGGTGCTCGGGCCCGGCACAGGGCTGGGCTGCGCGGTGCTGATGCCGGGCGGTCATCGCGCGACGGTGCTGCCCAGCGAGGCGGGCCACGTCGCGCTGGCGCCCGGCAACGAGCGCGAGATCGAGGTGCTGCGGCGGCTCGGCCGCGACCGCCCCTACGTGCACGTGGGCCACGTGCTGTCGGGGCCGGGACTGGTGAATCTCCATCGCGCGCTGGCGGAGATCGAGGGCATCGCCTCGCCGCTTGTCGAACCGGCGCAGATCAGTGCGGCGGCGGTGCATGGCAACGACCCGCTGGCCCGCGGAGCACTGACGATGTTCTGCGCCCTGCTGGGCAGTTTCGCGGGCGATCTCGCGGTGATCTTCAAGGCCAGTGCCGGCGTGTATCTGGCCGGCGGCATCCTGCCCGCCATCCGCGATTTCCTGCTGGCCAGCGACTTCCGCGTGCGCTTCCTGAACAAGGGGCTGATGCGGCCGTTCCTGGCGAACGTTCCCGTGCGGTTGCTTGAGCACGGTCAGCTTGGCGTGATCGGCGCCGCCGCGATGCAGATCGACGGCGCCGCGGGCCCGGCCTCAGGCCGCGCCGGTCACGGCTGACCCCGTCGCGAGCCGCCCGAACGACGGCGGACGATCCTCGGGTTTCGCGCCGAACGCCTTGTTGGGCGCCTCGCCCATCTCGAACACCAGCGTGCCGCCCTTCGCCAGTTCGGCGTGCGCGATCCAGCTTTGCGTCCAGGGTTTGCCGTTCCACGTGACGCGCTGGATGTACGGCCTGCCCTTGCCGTTGCCGCGCGCTTCCACGATCAATTTCCTGCCGCCGCCGACGTCGATTTCCGCGCGATCGACCAGGGGACTTCCGAACACCCAGACCGCGCTGACCGGATCGACCGCATACAGGCCCAGCGCACTCAGCACGTACCACGCACTCATCTGGCCGCAGTCCTCGTTGCCGGCGAGGCCGTCCGGCGCCGCGCGGTACATGGTTTCCAGCAGCATCCGGACGCGCGATTGCGTCTTCCAGTGCGAGCCCGAATAGGCGTACAGGTACGCAACGTGATGGCTGGGTTCGTTGCCGTGAGCGTACTGGCCGACCATGCCGGCGATGTCGGGCGGCGCGTCCGCAGGCAACGCCGAACTCGTGGTGAAAAGTTCGTCCAGCTTGCGTTCGAACGCGCCGTCGGCGCCGAACATCGGCATGTAGCCGTACAAGTCGTGCTGGTTGAGGAAGGTCGCTTCCCACGGATTCGATTCGGTGTAGTCGCGCCACTTGTCCGAGTGCCCCATTTCGTTGGGCGCGAACGGTTCCAGCCACTTGCCGTCGGCGCCGCGCGGGCACATGAAGGTCAACTCGCGATTGAACACGTTGCGGTAATTGCGCGAACGCTCGCGCAGGAACTTGGCATCGGCGTGCTGCCCCACCGCTTCGGCCAGATGCGCCATCGCCCAGTCGTCGTAGGCGTACTCCAGCGTCTTACTGACCGCCTCGCCTTCCTTGTCGCTGGGGATGTAGCCGAGCTTGCGGTACCAGGGCAGGCCACGGTAGTCGTCGCTCATCGCGCGCTTGCGATAGACCGGCCACGCGGCGGCGTAATCGATGTCCTTGAAGCCTTTTGCGTGCGCCTCGGCGATCACCACGATCGAGTGGTAGCCGATCATGGTGCCGGTCTCGACGCCTTGCAGCGGCCACACCGCCGGGCCCGCCGGGCTCTCGTTGGCCTTGCGCACCAGACCCTGCACGAGGTCCGGCACCTTGTCGGGCTGGAACAGCGTGTACAGCGGGTGCAGCGCGCGGTAGGTGTCCCACAGCGAATAGGTGCTGTAGTTGTGCCGGCCCTTCGGCAAGGTGTGAACCTTCAAGTCCATGCCGCGATAGCGGCCATCGACGTCGCTGAACAGTGTCGGCGCCAGCATGGCGTGATAGAGGCCGCTGTAGAAGATGCGCAGCACTTCGTCCGAATCGCTTTCGATGCGGATGCGCGCGAGTTCGCGCTCCCATTGCTCCGCCGCGTCGCGGCGGAGGCGTTCGAAGTCCCAGTCGGGGATTTCGGCTTCGAGATTGCGCAGCGCGCCGTCGATGTCCACCGCGGAAATGCCGACCTTGACCAGCAGCGGCGCCTTCGATGGATCGTCGAAATGCAGTGCGGCCTTCAGGTGATCGCCCTTGGCGTCGGTCGCTGCTGCCAGCGGTTTGTCATCCGAATACAGTTCCGCGCGCGCGAACGGCCGCGCCAGTTTCATCGCGAAGAAGATATAACGCCCATCGGCCCATTCATGCACGCGCCGGCCGCCGACCAGCGTGTCGTGGCCTACCACGCGCAGTTCCGCATCGCTGACCTTGCACGGCACGTCCGGCTTGTCCTGGTAACCGTGCGCGAGATCGACCAGCAGGTGCCCCGCGCCGGGTTTTTTGAACGTGTAGCGGTGCAGCCCGGCGCGCGCGGTGGCGGTCAGTTCGGCGAGGACATCGTGATCGGTGAGATGCACCGTGTAATAGCCCGGCACCGCGTGTTCCGAAGCCCTGTCGTAGCGCGAACGGTAGCCCTTGCCCGGATGCGCCACCACGTCGGCCTGCATGCGTGGCCCGTGCGCCGCACCGTCGTAGCGCGAGTAATAGAGTTCATCCGGCAAGCCGCGCGCGCCGGCATCCAGCAGCACCGGTCCCTGCGCCGGCATCACCAGCACGTCCAGCATGTCGGCGCCGCCGGTGCCGGAAAGATGCGTGTGCGAAAAACCCATGATCGAGCCGTCGGCCTGGTGATAGCCCGAACACGCATCCCAGCCGGAATTGTTGGTGTCGGGCGAAAGCTGCACCATCCCCCACGGCACCGTGGCGCCCGAATAGGTGTGGCCGTGTCCGCCGGTGCCGACGAACACGTCGACATGGCGCGATACGCCTGCGGCGGAGGGCGCGTCGCCGTGCCGCCCAGCCGCACGCGTGGCCGCGAAAGCCGCGCGCGGATCGATGCGCTCAAGCAGTGCCAGCGCCACCGCGCCTTGCAGGAATCGTCTGCGTGTCACCATGTCGTGTGCTCCTTGATCAGCAATGAACCCCTCTCCCTTCGGAAGAGGCGCGCTGCGCGCGAGCGCGCAGCGCCGGGGTGAGGGTACGATGTGATGGGGTGCTGCAACCTTGCCGAACCCTCATCCGCCCTTCGGGCACCCTCTCCCGGAGGGAGAGGGGCTTTCTTCATCCACTCTGCAACAAACTCGGTGTGCGTGCGGCCAGATCGACGATCAACTCGCCGAACAGGCTGTTGGCCCATGCGAACCATGCGCGCGTGTAATGCGAAGGATCGTCCTGATCGAATGCTTCGTGCATGAAGCCGGTGCCGGCATCGGTGGTCGCGAGCCAGCGCAGGCATTGCCGGATTTCGGCATCGTCGTCGCTTGTAAGCGCGCGGATCATGATCGACATCGGCCAGATCATCCGCAAGCCCTCGTGGGGGCCGCCGATGCCCTGCGCCGCGGTGCCGCTGAAGAAATACGGATTGCGCCCGCTCCATGCCAATGCGCGCGTCGCACGATAACGCGCGTCGTCACGCTTGCAGCATCCGAGGTACGGCAGAGCCAAGAGGCTCGGCACGTTGGCGTCGTCCATGAACAACTGGTCGCCGTAGCCGTCCACTTCGTAGGCCCAGAATGCGTTGCCACGTTCGTCGCGCATCAGGGCGTATTGCGTGAGTGCCGTCTCCACTTCGCCCGCCAGCGTCTCGCAATCGCGCGCGAAGGTTTCGTCGCTGAACAGCGCGCGCGTCATTGCGGCCAGTTGCTTGAGCGACACTACCGCGAACCAGTTGCCCGGCACGAACAGCGGATATTTGCAGGCGTCGTCGGACGGACGGAACATCGAGAAGATCAGCCCGACCGGTTTGCCCGGCCAGCCGTAGCCGCCCAGCGCCAGCGTGTCGGTGGGCGCGGCGGCGGCGCGCTGAAAATGATAGGGACCGGGGCCGTGCTTGCGCTGCTGGGTGCGAAACGTTTCCAGCACCCGACGCATCGCCGTGCGCCAGTCGTCGTCGAACGGCGCGCGGTCACCGGTCGCCTGCCAGTAACCGTGCGCCAGCCGGATCGTCCAGCACGGCGAATCGACCTCCCATTTGCGTTCGGCCACGCCGGGCTGCATGTCGGTGTCGTCGTGCTGCGCCCACGGCAACGTGGTGCGGGCGTGCGGATCGGCCATGAACGCGTTCGCATACGGATCGATCGCGATGCAGCGCGCGTGGCGATGGATCAGCCCGCGGTACAACCGTCGCAGCGCGTCGTCGTGTTTCGCAAGTGGCAGGTACGGCCACACCTGCGCCGAGGAATCGCGCAGCCACATCGCGTCGATGTCGCCGGTGACGATGAAGGTGTCGGGCTTGCCCTCCAGCGTGCCCGCGTGCACCGTGGTGTCCAGCGTGTTCGGATAGCAGTTCTCGAACAGCCACGCGAGTTTCGGATCGCCGATCCTCGCCTTCAACCGCGTGAGTTCGCGTTCCACCGCCGGACTGACGAACTTGCGCTGCGCCGGCGGCGGACGCTTGCTGGCGAAACGCGAAGACGCCGGCGTCGCCGCAAACCCGCGCGCCACGGGCAACGCCGCGCTCGCCGCGGCGGCGCCGATCAACTTCAGGAAATCGCGACGATCGAGCATGGTTCGCTTCCGGTTCTCAGCGCGGCAGCACGGCGCGGCCGTTGATCGTGAACGTCGCGCGCACGCCCGCCGCATCGCCGGGCTGGCCGCCGCCCACGAACACACTGTAGCGGCCCGGC
>JAJPHQ010000101.1 GCA_021325195.1 Gammaproteobacteria bacterium
CCAACCTCAACGATGACAGCGGCTACGTGCAATACACGGCGAACTTGAACGCGTACATCGGCCAGACGGTGACGATCAAGTTCACCGGCACGCAATCCGCGAATACGGACATCACGGACTTTGTGCTGGACGACGTCAACTTGAACGTGCAGTAATCGCACCGGGAACGCACGCGCCGGCGCAATGCCGCCGCGTGTGTCAGGAAAGCCATGAAACGGGGCCGCGCAATGCGGCCCCGTTTCGTTCCGGTGAAATTCGCCGCGGGAATGGAACGCAAATTGTGCGTCCGCAGCATCGAATTCGATTGAACGCTGTCGCTGCGGCTGCTATTTTGCAAGGATCGCGCGCGTCCAGACGGGGGGATCGATTCGCGCGACGACGTTGTTGGCTGTTGCGGGTCGGAAGCGGTCCCGCCGGCTCGCGGATGTGGTTTCAGAAGCCCTGATCCCGTCCTGCGGCATGGTTGTCTGGGTTGCGTTGGACGGGTTACCTCCTTCCATCGTAGGGGATACGACCATGAAGAAGTCAAGCAATCCTTTGCGTCGGCGCTCGCTCGCGCTCGCCGTGTCCGCCGTTTTCGGTCTCGCCTGTGCGGCCGCGCAGGCGGCGGTTCCCGTCAGCGGTTCGTATGCGCCGTTGGCGCGTGCCACCCTGCTATCGCACGGGGATGCCGTGAACGGGACGTTGCCGTTGAACCAGAGCCTGCACGTGACGGTGACGCTGAAGCTGCGCAACGCGGCGCAGTTGCAGGCGTTCCTGGCAAGTCCCGATCACGGCACGATGAGCCGGTCGCAACTGGCGGCCGATCATTTGCCGACGGCGGCCCAGGCGCAGGCGGTGGCCGATTACCTGAAGCAGGCGGGGTTCCGGAACGTCGCGATCCAGCCGGGCAACCTGCTGGTGACGGGCGATGCCAGCGCCGCGGTGGCGCAGGCTGCATTCCAGACCACGCTGGTCAACGTGCGCACGCACGACGGTCGCAACGCCTTCGCCAACAGTTCGGCGATCCGGATTCCGGCCGCGCTGCAGGGCACGGTGCAGGCGGTGCTGGGTCTGCAGACGGTGCACAAGGCGCACATTCTGGCGAGTGCCGTGCCGCAGGACACGGTCGGGGTGGAAGGGCACGATCCGGTGGAGTTCGCGAGCATCTACGGCGCGTCCAGTCTGCCCGCCGCCAGCAACGTCAACGTCGGCGTGTGGGGCTGGGGCAGCATGTCGCAGACGCTCACCGACCTCAGCACCTTCACCAGCCAGAACGGGCTGAGCCCAGTGACCACCCACGTGGTGTGCGTGGACTACGGCGGCTACAACAGCGGGGTGATCAACACCACCGATCCGAGCTGCGCCAACTCCGACCAGGGTTCGATCGAGTGGGACCTGGACAGCCAGGACATCGTGGGGATGTCGGGCGGGGTCAAGAGCCTGACGTTCTACTCGGCGTACGGCGGCTACAACACCTCGATCACCCGTTCGCTCAACGAGATCGTCAACCCGACCGCGGGCGAGACCCGGCCGGCGGTGATCAACGCCTCGTTCGGCGAATGCGAGCGTTTCCAGGACATCAACCAGGGCGGTGACGGTTCGGCGCAGTCGAACGATGCGCTGTTCCAGGTGGCGGCCGCGCAGGGCGTGACCTTTTCGGTGTCGACCGGTGATTCGGGATCGGACGAATGCGGGGACGGGCAGTTGAACTCGGCCAGTTATCCGGCGAGTTCGCCGTGGGTGGTGGCGGTGAGCGGCACCACCTTGCGGGCCTCGAGCACCACCTGGGCCCGGGAGAACGTGTGGATCGACACGGGCGGCAGTCCGAGTTCGTTCGAGAAGGCGCAGCCGTGGCAGACCAATCTGACCTACGGCACCTACAAGGGTTTCCGGGGTCCGGACGTGGCGTTCGACGCCAACCCGCAATCGGGGGCGATCGAGATCAACTACGGGCAGCCGGTGCAGGTGGGCGGCACCAGTCTGGCGGCGCCGTTGTTTGCGGGGGCGTGGGCGCGCATCCTGCAGGGCAACCCCAAGCTCGGCTTTGCGGCGCCGCACCTGTACGCGCTGCCGGCGGCTGCGCTGCACGACGTGGTGAGCGGCAACAACGGCGGCTACATCGCCAAGCGCGGCTGGGACTGGGCGACCGGACTCGGCAGCTTCGACGTGGGCAAGGCCGCCGCGGCGTTGAAGTGATGCGGTCATCGACGCCGGGGACGGATCCGGCGGAGCGTGACGAAACCTCAAGCCCGGCCGCAAGGCCGGGCTTTTTTGTGCGGCGGAAACAGGGCGATCGCCTGCGCGCGGATTCCTATGCGACTTCCTCGAAGCGGTTGGCTTCGCGGTTCTTGCGCACGCGCGCCGGGTCCCAGATGCGCCCGTTCATCGCGATCCACACGCCGTCGCCGAGCGACTGCACCGCGCCGACCGCGCAGCCGATGTTGAACACCGCGTCCGAGCCCTGGAAGCGTGCCGGATTCAGGGCGCCGGTCAGCACGATGGTCTTGCCGGGGATGCCGGCCAGCGCCCGCGCGGTCTCGACCATGGTGTCGGTGCCGTGGGTGATCAGGACGTGGCGATGCGTCTGCTGCTCGACCGCGGCGCGGATCACGGCACGGTCGGCATCGGTCATGTCCAGGCTGTCCTTGCGCAGCACCGGCACCACCTCGAATTCGAACGCGACGCCCAGTTGGGTGAGGATCTCGCCGATCTGCGGTGCGCCGACCTGATAATCGGACCTGGCGTCGAAATACACCTTGTCGATGGTGCCGCCGGTGGTAATGATGGTCAGGTGGCGCATCGTGCCGGGGCCGGATCGCTGGACGGGTCGCCCATTATCGCAGCCGGCACCGTGGGCGTCACTCGATCGCTGCCCCTGGCCGGGCGCGCATGCGCGGCGCGGCCTTGCATGGCATAATCCGCCGTCTTTTGGGCAGACCGGCCGCGCCGCGGCCGCCCGACCACTCGAGAATCCGCATGCTGTCACTGATTTCCGCCGCCCACGCCGCGGCGCCGGCCGCGCAGCCCTCCGAACCCGGTTCGCTGCTGGGCTTCCTGCCGCTGGTCCTCATCGTCATCGTTTTCTATTTCCTGCTGATCCGTCCGCAGATGAAGCGGCAGAAGGAAATGCGCAACATGCTGGCAGCGCTGGCCAGGGGCGACGAGGTGATCGCCGCCGGCATCGCCGGGCGGGTCGAGGACATCGGCGAGCATTTCGTCACCGTCGAAGTCGCCCCCAACGTGCAGATCAAGGTGCAGAAGGGCGCGATTTCGCAGGTGCTGCCGAAAGGCACTTTGAAATCGTCGTGAATGTCCAAGACCGCATGACGCTTCCCGTGAACCCGATCCGCAGCCTGTCCCCATGATCGACTTCCCCCGCTGGAAATATGCGCTGGTGGCGATCGTGCTGGCGCTGGGCCTGCTGTACGCCTCGCCCAACCTCTTCCCGCCGCAGCCGGCGGTGCAGATTTCCGCCAACCACGAGGCCAGGGTGGACGCGGCGCTGCAGCAGAAGGTCGAGGCGACCCTCGACAAGGCGAAGATTCCTTACCAGGACGTCACGATCCAGAACGACCGGATGCTGGTGCGCTTTGCGAACACGCAGGTGCAATTGCAGGGCTCGGATGCGCTGCGGCTGGCGCTGGGCGACAACTACACGGTCGCGCTGAATCTTGCCACCACCGTGCCGAAATGGCTGCAGGCGATCGGTGCGCGCGCGATGCCGCTGGGCCTGGACCTGCAGGGTGGCGTGCACTTTCTGATGGCGGTGGATCAGGACGCGGTGCTGCAGAAGCAGCAGCAGCGCTATCTCGACGACATCCGCTCGATCCTGCGGCAGAAACAGATCCCCTACGACGCGGTGACCGTCAGCGGCAACGGCGTGCAGGCGGTGTTCAAGACCGCCGCCGACCGCGACAGGGCGATGGGCGTGATCGGCGCAGAGACGCCCGACCTGACGCTTGCGGACAAGAGCACGCCGGGCGGCGGTTACGCCCTGCAGGCCACCATCAAGCCGGACGTGCTGCAGAAGCTGGCGCAAACCACCATCACCCAGAACGTCACCACGTTGCGCAACCGCATCAACGTGCTGGGCGTGTCCGAGCCGCTGATCCAGCAGCAGGGCGATTCGCGGATCGTGGTGGAACTGCCGGGCGTGCAGGACACTGCCGAGGCCAAGAAGATCCTGGGTGCGACCGCGACGCTGGAATACCACGCCGTCGATACCAACGTGAATCCGCTGGAGGCCGAGCGAACCGGCAACGTGCCGCCGGAAGACCGTCTCTACCACATGAAGAACGGCCAGCCGATCGTGCTGAAGAAGAAAATCATCGTCAGCGGCGACGAACTGGTCGATGCCTCGCAGGGCTACGACCCGCAGACCGGCCTGCCCGACGTCAACGTGGAACTCAACTCCGCCGGCGCGGCCAAGATGCTGGACTTCACCACCCAGAACGTCGGCAAGCCGATGGCGGTGGTGTACATCGAGCGCGTGCCGGAAACCAGCATGGTGGACGGCAAGGAAGTGCGCACCGCCAAGACCACCGAGACGGTGATCAGCGATGCCACCATCCAGGGCGTGTTCGGCAAGCGTTTCCAGACCACCGGCCTCAGCCAGCAGGAAGCGCAGACGCTGTCGGTGCTGCTGCGTTCCGGCTCGCTGGCCGCGCCGGTGGACATCGTCGAGGAACGCGTGATCGGTCCCAGCCTGGGCCAGGACAACATCAGGAAGGGCGAGCGCGCGGTGGTGCTGGGTCTCGTGCTGGTGCTGCTGGCCGCGGCGGTCTACTACAAGCTGTTCGGCATCGTGGCCGACATCGCGCTGGTGTTCAACCTGGTGATCCTGATCGCGATCATGTCGGCGATCGGCGTGACGCTGACCATGCCCGGCATCGCCGGCATCGTGCTGACGCTGGGCATGTCGATCGACGCCAACGTGCTGATCTGCGAGCGCATCCGCGAGGAACTGCGCAACGGCTCGACGCCGCTGGCCTCGATCCGCGCGGGCTACGAAAAGGCCTGGTCCACCATCCTGGACGCCAACGTCACCCATCTGCTGGCCGCGCTGGGCCTGATGACGCTGGGTTCCGGCGCGATCAAGGGCTTCGGCGTCACGCTGTTCATCGGCATTCTGACCTCGTTGTTCACCTCGGTGACCGTGACGCACGCGATCACCGCGGCGATCCACGGCCACCGCAAGCTGAAGACGCTGTGGGTGTGACATGGAAATCTTCCACCACGACCTGAACATCAACTTCCTCGGCATGCGCAAGGTCAGCATCGCCATTTCGGCGATCCTGCTGATCGTGTCGGCGTGGGCGATCATGGTGAAGGGGCTGAACTACGGCCTCGACTTCACCGGCGGCGTGATGGTCGAGGTGAACTACCAGCAGCCGATCGACGTGGGCGAGGTGCGTCAGGCGCTGGAAGCGGCGGGTTTCCAGCACGCCGTGGTGCAGAGCCTGGGCGGCACGCGGCAGATCTCGATCCGCCTGCAGCCGCCCAAGAGCGGGAACCGGAACGTCAGCGCCGACCAGCTCGCCACCCAGGTTTCCGACAGCGTGCTGGCGGCGCTCAAGGCCAAACGTCCCGGCGTGACCATGACCCGCCACGATTTCGTGGGCCCCGAAGTCGGCCAGGAACTGAAGAACAGCGGCGTGATGGCGGTGATCGTGGTGATCATCGGCATCATGATCTATCTCGGCATGCGTTTCGAGAAGCGCTTCGCGGTCGCGGCGCTGGCCAGCGAAATCCACGACACCGTGATCACCGTGGGCATCATCGCGCTGGTGCAGCGCGAGTTCGACATGACCGTGCTGGCCTCGGTGCTGGCGGTGGTCGGCTATTCGATCAACGACAAGGTGGTGGTGTTCGACCGGGTGCGCGAGCTGTTCCGGCTGACCCGCAAGGCCGAGCCCGAGCAGATCCTCAACCGTGCGATCAACAACACCCTGTCGCGGACCATCATCACCTCGGTGTTCACCGCGATCACGATGGCTTCGCTGTACCTGTTCGGGGGCACCGCGGTGCACGGCTTCGCGATCACCATGCTGATCGGCATCCTGGTCGGTACGCTGTCGTCAATCTTCTTCGCCAGCCCCATCCTGCTGTGGCTGGGCGTTTCGAAGAAGGACCTGATGCCGGTGACGAAGGAAAATCCGGAACTCGCGCGAAGGCCGTAGCGCCCCGTCGCACAGTTCCTTGCGGATCCGCTGCGTCATTTCAGCGTCAGAAAGTCTCCGCTGACCGCCATCCGGACCGCGTCGAGACGCGGCCGCGCACCGGACAGCGCAGCCAGCAAGGCATCGCGCCGTGATTCCGCCGCGGCGATTTCCTGGTCGCTTATCGACGGATTGACGGCGGCCAGCGCGCGCAGCCGCTGCACGCGCGCATCCTGCGAGGTGCGCGCCTGCGTCAGCGCCGTCGCCACCGTTTCGCGCGCGCGTTCGGCGGCCAGCTTGTCGGCCTGCAGCAGCATCGGCGGCACCAGTTGCGCCAGATGGCGCCGGTAGCGGCCGATGTCCAGCACCCGCTCGCGCGAGCGCTGCAGCGATTGCGGCGAGGGCGTGTAATCACGCGCGGCCAGCCGCGAATTCACGCACACCGTCACCGGCGTCGGCGGCAGGAAGCGCGGCACGTCGAGGCTGTGCGCGGCCACGCATTCGACCACGTACACGGCTTCCAGCAGCACGCTGCGCGGCGGCAGCGCGGGATCGACCAGGAAGGCGGTGTTGCCGTGTTCGCCGCCCAGCAGCAAGTCCAGCGCGCCCGTGACCAGCGGATGGTCCATCCGGAGCAGCTCCAGGTCCTCGCGCGCCAGCGCCAGCGCGCGGTCGAAGGTGGCCCGGCGCGGACCGTCGGCGAAACCGGGCAGCGCATCGGTGGCCAGGTGTTCCGGATCGAGCACGAAGCTGCCGTCGCCGAGATCTTCCGCGTGCACACCGAACGGTTCGAACACGCGCTGCATCAGGTCCTGGCCGGCCGGATCGGCATCACCCTCGCGCATCGCGGCCAGCAGGCCGTCACCGCCGTGGCGGGAAACGGCCAGTTCCAGCAGGCGGTCGCGTCCGGCCTGCACCTCGTGCGAGAGTTGCGCGTGGGCCCGCGCGGTTTCCGCGATCAATTCGTCCAGCTCGGGGTCGTCGCTCTCGCCGATCCGGGCGTGGGCCTCGGCCACGCGCCGGACGCTGCCGCCGAAACGGCGCAGCAGCACGCGTCCGTCGGCGGGGCTCTCGCGCAGCACGCCGGTGCCCTCGGCGTGCCAGCGCACCAGCACTTCCTGTGCGGTGCCGGCGGGGCAGGGCACGTGCAGCGTCACCGTCTCGCGCTGGCCGATCCGGTCGAGCCGGCCGATCCGCTGTTCCAGCAAGTCGGGATCGAGCGGCAGATCCCACAGGATCAGCCGGTGCGCGAACTGGAAGTTGCGTCCTTCGGAACCGCTCTCCGAACACAGCAGCAGGCGCGCCCCGTCTGCCTGTGCGAACCACGCCGCGGCGCGGTCGCGCTGCAACAGCGGCATGCCTTCATGGAAGACGGCGGTCTTCACGCCGCTGCGCGTCCGCAGCATGGATTCGATTCCGGCGATCTTGGACCGGCTGGTGCAGATCAGCAGGAACTTGTCGCCGGGATGGGCATCCAGCAATGCGATCAGCCACGCGATGCGCGGGTCGTCCGCGTAGTCGAAACCGGTTTCGGGCGCCGCCCCCGCAAGGTCGGCGTGGAATTCGGCGAGCAGCATCTGCCGCAAGGGCTCGTCCTCGCCGCTGGTCTCCAGCAGGTCGATGACCGCCCGCCGGCCGGGAAAGCCGCCCACGCCCGTGCGGCGGTTCCGGAACATCACCCGACCGGTGCCGTGGCGATCGATCAGCGCGTCCAGCAATTCGCGCGCACTGCCTGGATAATCATCGAGCAAGGCATGCAGCGCTTGGTCCTCGGGGTAACGTCCGCGCAGCATGCCGCGGTCGGCGTCCGACAGCGGCGCGGAGGCGGCGATCCGCTCGGCCACCGGCGACAGCGCGAGGTAACCGTCGGCTTCGGCCTGGTAACGCTCCAGATCGGTGTAGCGCGCCGGGTCCAGCAGGCGCAGGCGCGCGAAATGGCCGCTGCGGCCCAGTTGTTCGGGCGTTGCGGTCAGCAGGATCAGTCCGGGGCTCGCCGCGGCAAACGGTTCGACCACGCGGTACGCGGGGCTGGCCGACTGCGGTGTCCATTCGAGATGGTGCGCCTCGTCCACCACCGCCATGTCCCAGCCCGCCGCCAGCGCCTGTTGCGCGCGCCGGGGCCGGTCCACCAGCCACGGCAGCGAAGCCAGCACCAGCTGCTCGTCCTCGAACGGGTTGTCTCCGGGATTTGCATTCTCGACGGCTTCGCAGCGCGCCTCGTCCAGCATCGCGAAGTCGAGCTGGAAGCGGCGCCGCATCTCGACGAACCACTGCACCACCAGCGTGTCGGGCACCAGGATCAGCACGCGTGCCGCGCGCCCCGATGCCAGCATGCGCGCGAGGATCATGCCGGCTTCGACCGTCTTGCCGAGTCCCGCTTCGTCGGCCAGCAGCACGCGCGGGAAATGCCGTTCCATGCCCGCGGCGACGACGTTCAACTGGTGCGGCAGCAGGTCGACGCGTGCCGACAGCATGCCCCAGGCGGGTGAACGCCGCGCCGCGGCCCGTGCATGCAGCGCCTGCTTGCGCAATTCGTAATCGAGCGGCTTGTCGATGCGTGCCGAGATCAGCCGCGCGTCGGCGTGCGAGGCCGATTGTTCGTCATCCAGCTGGCCCTCGGCGAGTTCGCGCTTCTCGCCCGAATACACCAGCAATCCGTCGCGCAGGTCGATGCGTTCGACCACGAACGACACCCCGCGTCCCGAGACCCGCTGCCCGACCCGGAACGCCGCCCGGCTCAGCGGCGCGCCGTTGCCCGCATAGGTGCGCAGCACGCCGGACTTCGCGAACAGCACCTGCACCGTGCGGTCGTCGCAGCGCAGCACCGTGCCCAGGCCCAGTTCCGGTTCGGCGTCGGAAATCCAGCGCTGGCCGGGAACGTAGTTCATCGGGGGGGATCGCAAGGGCGGATGCGTATTATCGCCGCTGTTGCGCCGCGCGCGTACTTTCCGCGCGCTCCGTTCGACATGGATGTCGGGCAACGGCGCGGAGGCGGAATCAGGTTTCCGTCCACTGCCGCAGGAGATTGTGATAGACGCCGGTGAGTTGCAGCACCGCGTCGGCATCGGCGCCGGTCGACGTGAGCCGCCGGATCGAGGCATCCAGTTCGAACAGCATCCGGCGCTGCGCGTCGTCGCGGACCAGGCTCTGGATCCAGAAGAATGCCGCCAGCCGGGTGCCGCGCGTGACCGGCCGGACCCGGTGCAGGCTCGAGGCGGGATACAGCACCGCGTCGCCGGCGGGAAGTTTCGCCTCGTGCTCGCCGTAGCTGTCGCTGACGACCAGCTCGCCGCCCTCGTAGCTCTCCGGTTCGCTGAGAAACAGCGTGCAGGCAAGGTCGCTGCGCAGTTGCGTGCCGTCGGGCAGCGCCATTACCGCGCCGTCGATGTGCAGCCCGTATTCGCCGCCACCTTCGTAGCGGTTGAAGCGCGGCGGCAGGATCCTAAGCGGCAGCGCGGCGGGATGGAACAGCGGATGGCGCGCCAGCGCCGCAAGCACTTCACGGCCCAGTTCCGTGCGCAGCGGCGAGGCTTCCGGCAATTGCCGGTTGTGCTTGACCTTCGCGCCCTGCGGACCCACGGTCTCGCGGCCGTCGGTCCACCCGGCGGCCGCGAGTGCAGCGCGCATCCTTGCCGTTGCCGCATCGTCGAGTACGCCCGGAATGTGCAGGAGCATGGCGTCGCCCGTTTGCCTGCGATCAGAGGTGCACGATGAAACTCAGCAACGCCGAACGCGGCGTGCCGGGCATGTAACGGTAACCGCTCTTGTTGATCGCCGCGACGTAGCGCTTGTCGAACAGGTTGTACACGTTCAACTGCAGATCGACGTTGCGGTTGACGGGATAACTGGCCATCGCGTCGAACACCCAGTACGCCTCGGTGAAGGCGGGCGTGCCGATCGCGCCGTCGATGCCGCGCTTCATCGCGCCCGAATAGCGCGCGCCGCCGCCGATCACCAGCTTGCACGGAAAGCGGTAGCTGGTCCACGCGGTGAACGCGCTCTCCGGCGTGTAGGGCAGGGCGTCCGAGCCGTTTTGCGCGACGTCGGGGCCGCGCGTCACACGGGCGTCCATCACCGCATAACCCGCGCTGACCGCCCAGTCCGGCGTGATCCGGCCCACCGCGCCGAGCTCGACGCCCTGCACGCGTTCGCGGCCGATCTGGTAATACTGCTGGTCGACCGGATCCCTCACCACCAGGTTGCTGACCACCGTCCGGTACAGCGCGGCGGTCAGGCGCAGCTGTTCGTCCAGCACCTCCCACTTGGTGCCGATTTCGACCGTGCGTGCATGCTGGGGATCGAAGACGGGATTGTCGGCACTGCTTGCGGATGCGCTCAACGCCAGGTTGTTGCCGCCCGGAGGTTCGGCCGCGGTCGCGAAATTCGCGTACACGCTGCCGTGCGCCGCCGGCTTGTACACCACGCCCAGCTTGTAGCCGCGAAGGTTGCCGTTTTTGTCCGCGTCCACCCACGGCAGCGGGGTGTTGGCGGGGTGTGTGCCGCAGGCGGGTTGCCGATAGGAAGCGGGGCCGCAAGGCACCACGCTGTCGAAGCCGGTGCGGTAGTGATCGACGCGCGCACCGGCCGTGACCAGCCAGCGCTCGCCGAGGTGCAGCGTGTCGAATGCGTACGCCGCCGCGGTGTCGGTGCGCCCGCGGCTCCACGCGCCGGTGTCGCCGATGATCAGGCCGCCGACGTCCGGATCGGGATCGTACAGATTCGCCGGTGGCCATGCGCTGTTGTCCAGCGCACCGCTGCCGCCGCTAGCGACTTCCTCGCGGGTCAGCTCCACGCCAGCGCTCAGGTCATGCGTGACCGGACCGGTCATGAAGTGCGCCGCAAGATTGGCCTGGTTGGTCATGATGCGGTTGGTCTGGTCCTTGAACGTCGGGTTGCTGCGTGCGATCGTCCAGGTGGAGGGATCGAGCGGATCGGGCGTCAGCAGGTTGGCCGCATTGCCCATGAACGACGTCAAGAGATAATTCTCGTGCGTGCGCCCCCAGCGCAGCGTGTCGTGCAGCGCGAGGTTGTCGGAGAACTCGTGCTCGACGATCAGCGTGGCCATGTCGGCCTTGACGTGATCGTGGTCGGCGCCGGTGCCGTAGAAGTTGGAAGGATCCACCGGCGCCGCATCGGAGAGAAACGGGCGCGCCGGGTCGGGCGTCGAATAACCCGGCAGTCCGATCGTGGGCACACCGCCGTCCGGCACGTTGTCCTGTGTCACGTGCAGCAAATCCAGATACACGCGGGTGGACGTGCCCAGTCCGAACGCCAGCGACGGCGCGACACCCCAGCGGTCGTTGCGTACCTCGTCGCGGCCCGGCACGCCGCTCTTCTGGCCCATCACGTTGAGGCGGAACGCCGAGTGCTCGCCCAGCGCCTGGTGCCAGTCCGCGGTGGCGCGCTTCTGGTCGGCGCTGCCGTAGCTCAGCGATCCCGAAACGCTGTCGATGCCCATCGGCTGCTTGCTGACCATGTCGATCGCACCGGTGGGGGCGGTGCGGCCGTATTCGGTGCCGTCGGGTCCCTTGGTGACCTCGATCTGCTCGACGTCGAACACGTCGCGCGAGATCGAACCCAGATCGCGCACGCCATCCACGAAGATGCTGCCGGACGTGTCGAAGCCGCGCATGTAGATCGCATCGCCGGTGGAGGTGCTGCCGTTCTCGCCGGCGTAGAAGGTGCCCACACCGGGGCTGTTGCGCAGCGCCTCGGTCAGCGTGGTGGCGCCTTGCTGCTGCAGGATCTCCCTGCTGATCACGCTGATGGTCTGCGGCGTGTCGAGCAGCGGCTGGGTGAATTTGGGCGAGGCGACCCGATCGACCTTGTAGGGATTGCGGGTGCCGACCACCTGCACGACCGGCAGCACCTGCTCGGGCGCGGGGTCGGCGTTCGTTGTCGTGGCGGAACCGGCGGTTGCGGTGACGGAGGGCAGTGCCAGCGCGATGCCGGTCATCAGCGCGGTGGCGGTCAGGGGCTGCGTGGCACGGGGGACGAGCGGGTGCTTGCGGCTCTTGATGAACGTCATCGGGAGGGTTCCGTGGATGTCGGAGCTTGTTCTGGGCGGAAACGGTCCCGGCGTCGCCGCGCGGCGGTGCCGCGTCACGCGGCAAGGCATGACGTGACACGGCGAAAGGCCGTGCGGGCGGCCGTTCAGCGAATCGTATTTCAAATGAGAATGATTCGCAATAGCTATCAAGACCGGCCGACCATCCGGTGCCAGGTCTCGAGACGGCGCATGGCTGGATCACGGCGCGTGTGGAGGGCGGTGATCGATGACGCGCGCCTTTGCGACGTCACGAGCGGCATCGATCACGGGCGCGACAAAAAAGCCCCGCGGTTTCCCGCGGGGCTCGTTCGACTGCAGGCGCGGAGCGTATGCCGCGCCTCGGCATGGCTACCAGATCTTCACCAGCTGGTCGCCTGTGTGCACCATCTTGTCGCCGGGCTTGCACTGGAACGCCTGCGCGAACTGCGGCATGTTGGACGCTGCGGCGAAGGCGCGGATGGACATCGGTGCATGGGGATCGACATTGAGTAACAACTCGGCGGTCTTCTCGCGCGACTGCCCGCGCCAGATGCGCGCGGCGTTGAGGAAGAAGCGCTGCTCCTCGGTCATGCCGTCGATCTTCTGGTCGGCTTCCTGCGGGTCCTGCTTCAGCGCGGTCTGCAGGGCGTCGTAGGCGATGTTCAGTCCGCCCAGGTCCGCGATGTTCTCGCCCAGCGTCAGCTTGCCGTTGACGTGCAGGTCGGGTTTGTCCTTGATCGGCGCGTAACCGTCGAATTGTTTCACCAGCACTGCGGCGCGCTCGTCGAATTGCTTCTTGTCCTGCGGCGTCCACCAGTTGACGCGGTTGCCGTGGCCGTCGAACTGGCTGCCCTGGTCGTCGAAGCCGTGGCTGGATTCGTGGCCGATCACCCAGCCGATGCCGCCGTAGTTGAGGGCATCGTCGCCGTGCGGGAAGAAGAACGGCGGCTGCAGGATCGCGGCCGGGAAGTTGATGGTGTTGGTGGAAGGATCGTAGTAGGCGTCGACCGTCTGCGGCGTCATGAACCATTCCTTGCGGTCGGTAGGCTTGCCGATCTTGCCGATGTCGTAGTGGTAGTTGTACTTCGACGCCGCCTGCAGGTTGGCGTACCAGTTGCCGGGCTGGATGGCAAGCCCGCTCCAGTCGCGCCACTCGCCCTTGTCGGGGTAGCCGATCTTGGGCAGGAACAGCGCCCATTTCTCGAGCGCTTTCTGCTTGGTCTCGGGGCTCATCCAGTCCAGATGCTCGATGCGGTTCTTCAACGCGTCGCGCACGTTGGTGACCAGTTGCTCGGCGCGCGCCTTGTCTTCCGGCGGGAAATATTTCGCGACATACAGCTCGCCGAGGCCCATGCCCATCGCGTGATTGACCATCTGCACCACACGCTTCCAGCGCGCCTGCTGTTCGGGCTGGCCGCGCAGCGTCTTGTTGTAGAAGTCGAAGCGGTTGTCCTGGAATGCCTGGCTCAGGGCAGGCGAGGCGTCGCTGATCAGATGGAACTTCAGGTAGGCCTGCCATTGCGAAACCGGCGCGGTCGCCAGCAGCTTGTCGAACTCGGCCATGAACTTTGGTTGCGACAGCGAGAAGCCGTTGCCCACGTCCACGCCCTGCGACTTGAAGAACTGTTCCCAGTTGAAGTGCGGGGTGATCTTGTCGGCCTCGGCGACGGTGACGAAGTGGTACTGGTTGTCGAGGTTGCGCATCTCGGTGGGCGACAGCGAGGCCTTGGCGAGATCGGTCTCGAACTTCATCACCTGATCGGCCTGCTTCCTGGCGTCGGCCGGCGAGACGCCCACCAGTTCGAAGGATTTCGCGATGTACGCGAGGTAGGCGTCACGGATGGCCTTGTACTGCGGTTGCAGATAGTAGTCCCTCGTCGGGAGGCCCAGACCGTCCTGGTCAGCGTAGCCGATCTGTTTGGTGGCATCGTGGAAGTCGGCGCCAGAATGGAAATCGAAGACGTACGAATCGCCGTCGTCGAAGCTCTGGTCGAGGAAGTCGACGATGCCGGCGCGGTTCTTCAGTGCGTCGATCCGGGCCAGTTGCGGCTTGATGGGGTCGAAGCCCAGCTTGTCGATCGTGGCATCGTCCATGCCGGCGGCATACAGGCGGCCCAGCTTCTGCTCCAGTGCCGAACCCTTGTTGTCCCGGGCGTCCTTCTCGGCGCTCTCCAGGATCGACTTCTGGTCCTGCAGGCTCTGCTCGTACAGCACGCTGAATGCACCCCAGCGGGTCTGATCCGGCGGAATCGGGTTGGCCGCGATCCACTTGGCGTTGACGTAGTCGTTGAAGTCGTTGCAGGGGTTGTACTGATCGCTCAGCTCGAACGGTTCCGGTTTCGATTCGGCGCTGGATGCGGCGGCGGGCGCCGCGGTCGAGGCCGATGCCGGCGCCGTGCGTGCCGGTGCGGGGGTGGACGCGGACGAGGCCGGCGCGCTGCTCTCGCCATGCGGCGCCTGGCTGCAGCCCGTGGCGGCGAGGGCGAATCCGACGGCCAGGGCGATCGGGGTCAACAATGGTTTTTGCATGGGCATTTCCTTCCGAACAAAGCAATGCAGTGGTTAACGGCGCGGCGTCCGCCGGCGCACCGAACCCGTGATTGTGACAGCAATCGGGCAGCGCGAAGCATGCCTGTGCCGAAAGTCACGCCGCCCATACGCGGCCGTGCTTTGCCGGGGCGGCAATCGCCGGCATACTGCGCGCGATGTTGTGGCCATCCAAGGAGAGGGCGCATGGACATCGTGTTTCACGGTGCGGCGGGCGAGGTGACGGGCTCCTGCCATCTGGTGGAAGCCGGCGGCAAGCGGATCCTGCTGGACTGCGGCATGGTCCAGGGTGACCGCACGGCCGACGAACGCAACGCGGCGGATTTTCCGTTCGATCCGGGCAGCATCGACGTGCTGGTGCTGAGCCACGCGCACATCGACCACACCGGGCGTGTGCCGCTGCTGGTCAAGCGCGGTTTCGCGGGACCGGTTTACACGCACCCGGCCACCATCGACCTCGCGGCGATCCTGCTGGCCGACTGCGCGCATATCGCGCTGATGGATGCCCAGCAGGACAACAGGCACCTGGCACCCGGCCAGAAACCGTCGGTGCCGCTGTACACGCAGGACGACGTGGAGGCGGCGATGAAGCGGATGCAGCCGGTCGGCTACGACGCACCGAAGGAAATCCTGCCGGGCGTGCGCGTCACGCTGCGCGACGCGGGGCACATCCTGGGTTCGGCCACGGTGGAACTGGACGCCGACGAAAACGGGACGACGCGCAAACTGGTGTTCACCGGCGACCTCGGCGCCAGGAACAGTCCGATCCTGTGCGATCCGGAAACGGTGCCGGCCGCCGATCTGGTGATCATGGAATCGACCTATGGCGATCGCCTGCACAAGTCGCGCGAGGACACGCTGGCCGAACTCGCCGACATCTTTGCCGCCGCGCACAAGGACGGCGGCAACGTGGTGATCCCCGCGTTCGCGGTCGGCCGCACCCAGGAAATCCTGTATTTCTTCGCCGAGCATTTCGACGAGTGGGGGCTTGGCGCGTTCAGGATGTTCCTGGACAGCCCGATGGCGACGCGCGTCACCGACGCCTACGACCGCCACGAGGACCTGTTCGACGCCGAGGCCAAGAAGCTGTGGGCCACGCGGCCGCATCCGCTGCATCTGCCCAACCTCGTCTTCACCGCTACCGGCGAGGATTCGCGCAAGATCAACGATATCCATGACCACGCCGTGATCATGGCGGGCTCCGGCATGTGCGAGGGCGGGCGGATCCGCCATCACCTGCGGCACAACCTCGCCAATCCCGCGGCGCATATCGTGTTCGTCGGCTACCAGGCCAACGGCACGCTGGGCCGGCGGATCGTCGATGGTGCCAAGAGCGTGCGGCTGTTCGGCGAGGACATTCCGGTGCGCGCGCAGGTGCACACCGTGGGTGGGTTGTCCGCGCACGCCGACAGGGACGGCCTTTGCGCCTGGTACGGCGCGGTGGCGAATCATCCCCCGGTGTGCCTGGTGCACGGCGAGGATCCCGGCCGCTCCAGGCTGGCCGATGCGTTGAAGGCGAAGTGGGGAAGCAGGGTGACGCTGCCGATGCCGGGAACGCGCGTCACGGTGTAGGCGGCTGGTTCGGAAGCACCGGTCCGGGCAGGCGCATCCGCCACCGCAGCCCGCGTGCAGCGCGTCATACCGGGCGCGGCCCGCGAGGCCGTGCTCGCGAGCTCCCTCGCCGCTACCCTCCGGGGGATGCTTCGATCGTGGCGCGGGCGAGTTCCCGATAGGTCGCCTCGGGCCGGGTGAGCGTGCTCTGCATCAGCGCGATGGCCTCGAAGGCGAGCGTGTGCGGCGGCGGCGGCAGGATGCCGAACGCGCTGCCGGGCCGCAGCCGCGCCAGCGTGAGGTGTGCCCGGAAACCGCGGGTTTCCGGTGCGAAACCGGCCTTGCGCGCGCATTCCTCGCACGCCTGCGCCAGCGCGGACAGGGCCGGTTCCGTTTCGAGTTCCAGCACCAGCAGACGCGGCCGCGCGCGGTTGGGCCAGACGCCGTAGCGCCGGCTGCGGAACGCGGGCAGCGCCGGCGCCAGCGCCGGCAGCATGTGCTTGAAGTATTCGATCTGCGCGGTGGTGGAGGGCCCGAGAAAGCGCAGCGTGAGATGCAACGCGTCAGGGGCGATCCAGCGCACGCCACGTGCCGCACCCGCGGCGGTCGAAGCCAGTCTGGCGGTGCTTCCTTGCAGCGCCTGCCGGCTGGCAGGGTCCGGGAGCAGCGCGAGGAAGCAGCGCGGTTCGTGTCCGGATTCGACTGGCCACGGTCCGCTCACGGCACCCTTGCAGGATTTCGTTCGAGGCGCGTCTGCGCGGCGCGCTGCGTGGCTTCGATATCCGGAAGGCGATCGGGGCCCACCGCGCCGCCGGAGACGATGAAGGCCATCGCCTGATCCATCGTCCAGTCGGTTGCGATCAGGCGCTCGGTCGGCACCAGTTCCAGATAACCGCCGGTGGGGATGGGCGTGGTCGGCACGTACACCGCCGCGACCTCGCGGCCGGATTCATCGAGAAACGTGCGGGTCACGAAGCCGACCGATTTCAGTCCGGACGAGGGGAAATCTATCAGCACCACGCGCTGGGTACCGGCCGGCTTGTCGCGCATCAGCGACACCAGTTTCTTGACGCCGCCGTAGATGGTGTGCACCAGCGGCAGGCGTTCCAGCAGCTTGCCCACGGCGCCGAGCACGCGCCGGCCCACCACGCGGCCGGACAGCCAGCCCAGCAGGTACAGCGCAACGATCGTCAGCACGAACGCGAGGATCGACACGATCCAGTCGCGATGCAGCGCCTGCGCCGCCGCGGGCGCGGCCAGCCCGATCAAACCGATGATCGCGGTGACCAGCGGCGCACCCACGCCGGCCAGCAGCGTAAACAGGAATTTGAACACGACCCAGGTGATCCATACCGGGATGAAGGCCAGCAGTCCCGTGATCAGGTAGCGTTTGACGTGCAGGACGGGTAGGGACACGGCGGCGGCTCCATGCTTGCGGCATTGTAGGCGATGGACACGGCGCGGTGATGTGCCGGCGATCGCCCCCGCGGCGTCAGCGGCCGCAAAAAAAACCGGCGCGATGGAATCGCGCCGGTTTCCGTGAACGCCGAGGTGCGCAGGTATCAGTGCTGCTGGTTGTCGGTCGCCTCGATGAACTTTGCGACGTTGTCGTGCAACTGTTCCAGCGAGGGGATGTGCGCGTACACCATGTGCCCGGACGGGTAGAACGCATAGGTGATGTTCTTGCGCAGCGATTCGGGGATCGGCAGGTGCTGCATCTCGTAGATCGCCGCGTAGAACGGCGTGGCGAGATCGTAGAAGCCGCCGTTCATCATCACCTTCAGGTTCGGGTTGTACTTCATCGCCGCGGCCAGGTCGCGCATCACGTTGACGTTGGGCCACGCGAAGTGCATGCCCGGCTGCTTGTGCTTGAAGTCCCAGTGGAAGTCCTGCGCGCCGTAGATCTCCGGGCGGTACGTCATGCCGTCGCCGAACTTGAGCTGGTCGCGGACGTAGTCGTTGAACGCCGATACGTACGCCGAGCTGATCGCGGCGGATTGCGGGTCGTAGTCGGATTCCTTGCCCAGCGGGTCCATGCTGGGGCCGGAGAAGCGCGTGTCGAGGCGGCCGGTGGTGATGTCGCTTCCGTTCTGCAGCTCGTGTTCGAACATGCCGCCGGTGACGCGCAGGTCGGCCTTCAGCAGGTAATCCACCGGCAGCCCGGTGAAATCGTGCAGCTTCTCGGCGATTTCACGCTGTCTTTCCGCGCTCAGCGTGGAGCCGGCGAACAAGGCCTGCTCGTATTCGGTGGTCGCGAACTTGGTGGCCGCGGTGAGCAGCGGCTGCAGGCCGCCGTTGTCGTACTTCGGCAGCTTGTGGTGGTACCACGCGGTGGCCGCGTAGGTCGGCAAGGCCAGCACGTAGGGCAGGTCGATGCCGGGGTTCATGTCGGCGCCATCGACGCTGGTGTTGAAGTTGAGGATCTGCGAAAGCAGGATCACGCCGTTCAGGTCGATGTTGTCCTCGGTTTCGAGGATGTACGACAGCACCGCCGAGCGGGTGGTGCCGTAGCTTTCCCCGAGCAGGTACTTCGGTGAATTCCAGCGGTTGTACTTGGACAGGAACTGGGTGATGAAGCGCGAAAACGCCTGCGCGTCGCCGTCGATGCCCCAGATTTCGGAAGCCAGTTCCTTGTGGCTCTTGGCGCGTTCGGCCTCGTCCTTGCCCTGCGCCAGCAGGCGTCCGAAACCGCTGCCCGGCATGTCGATGAACACCAGGTCGCTGGCATCCAGCAGGCTGTAGTCGTTGTTGACCAGTTGATAGGGCGCCGCCGGCGTGTGGGTGTCGTCGCTGGTCACCACGCGCTTGGGACCCCACGCGCCCATGTGCAGCCACACGGTGGAGGAACCGGGACCGCCGTTGTAGATGAAAGTGACCGGCCGCTTGGACGGATCGGCGCCCTGCTTGAAGTAGGCGAAGTAGCTCATCGCCACCTGCGGCGTGGATTCCGCGTTGCCGGTGCCGTTGATCACCAGCGTGCCCGCGACCGCCTCGTAATTGATCGGCTTGCCTTCCACGGTGACGGTGCCGTGGGTGATCGATGACATCGGCGTCATCAGGCGCTGCACCAGCGTTTCGTTCGGCGTGCTGCTTTCCGGGGTCTTGCCGGCGTTCGATGCCTGACCGGAACTGCCGGAACTGGCGGGCGGTGCGGCAAGCGCGGGCACGCTGCACGCGAGCAGCACACCCAGGATGACACTGAGACGATTGCGTTTCATGAAAAGGCCCCGGACTGGAATGGACAGACCTCGACGGGCGCGAATGCCGCCCGTCGAGAAACGGAGTATGCGGCGCTCCGGGCCCGGCTACATACGCCACAAGTCATGCCCGGCGGATACGCAGGCGCATTGTCAGGCAGGCATCCTGACGGCTCATGCATGTTGACCCCGATTAGCGTCCCAGAGGCGGATGCGCGGCGTCGATCACGCGCACGACGCGGAAGCCCACGCTGGTGTAGCCGGTGTCGGTATCGGCGTCGCCCCTGCGGCCCAGCGGCGTCTGGTGGCTGCCGTCGCGCCACGACAGGCCGCGGAAGCTGCGGTCGCGGGCGCTGCCGCCGGCCAGCCATTCGCTGACGTTGCCGTACATGTCGTAGGCTCCCACGCCGCTGGGCGCGTAGCCGCCGACCGGCGCGGTTTCCGCGGCGCCGTCGTTGCACGACCAGCGGTCGTTGTCGATCACGCTCTTGCGGCTGACGTCGTCGACGTTGCCGAGCTGGCAGGGGTTGCCCTTGGGCATGCCCTGCGCGGCGCGCAGCCATTCCGTATTGTCGGGCAGGCGGTACGGCTGACCGGTGCGTTGCGACAACCACGCGGCGTAGGCCGCCGCGTCGTTCCAGCTCACGCACACCACCGGGTGCCGATCGGTCTGCACGAAACCGGGCGACCGCCAAGTCAGCCTATGCAGCCGCGAAAACGGATTCATCGCTTCGAGGCAGACCGAGGCCGCGCGGTGGGTGGCCTGGACGAACGCGGCGTATTCGCCGCGCGTGACCTCGGTGCGGCCGATCGCGAACGCAGGCGCCGCACCCGACGCCGGCACATACACCAGCGCGGGACCGCCGGGATCGTGCAGCACTGCGCCGGCGTGCGGCACCGGTGGCGGCAACGGCCGGTCCAGACGAGCGGGATCGAAACCCGGCGGATAGATCGCGGGCAGGGTTTCCGCCAGCGGCTTCAGCGCGGCCAGGCGTTTCGCATCATCCGATTGCACCGCGCCGGCAGCCGCCACGCCGACCTCGGCGGCGATGTCCGCGCGGGCGCGGTTCCAGTTCTGCCGGGCGTCCGGATCGGCCATGGCAGCCAGCGGGTCGCCGGCCTTCACCAGCGGGCCGATGCGGGCGATGTCGTCGTGTTTCCACGCCGCGTCGATCATGCGCTGCAGGCTTGCCAGCAAGCCGTGCACCGCGCCCAGCGCGGCGGCGTTGCCGGGATCGAGTTTCAGCGCAGCGAGGTAGCGTTCCGCGGCGTTGTCGCCGGGCGGCGCGATCAGCCGTCCACGTGCACGCAGCGCGTCGCCTTCGGACACCAGCCCGGCTGCGGCGCGCGCGGTTTCAGGCGGGACGCTGCCCGTGCCGGATGCCGTGCCCGATGCGGGCGGGGCAACCGCGCTCGAACCGGATGCGGCCGAAGGCGCCGCGCTGACGGCCGCCGTTTCCGGCGCCGATGGCACCCTTCGGTGCCACGCGCTCCATGCCAGTGCCAGCACGATCAGCAGCGTGACGCCGCCCGCCCCCGCCAGCCACCCGCGGTGGTGCGCAGCGAATCCCGGCGGCATCCGCAGGCGGGGACGCGCGGGCGCCTCGTGCGCCGCAGGAGCGTGGCCATCGATCGCGCCCAGCGCGTCGGCCATTTCCCGCGCATTCTGGAAACGCTCGTCGGGCGACTTGGCCAGCGCCTTGTCGATCCACGGCTGCCACGCGCGCATCATCGGCGGCAGCCGCGGCACCTTCTGTTCGATGTGCGCGATCGCGGTGGACAGCGCATCGGTGCCGGTGAACGGCAACTCGCCGGTCAGCATTTCGTAGGCGAGCACGCCCAGGCTGTACAGGTCGGAACGGCCGTCGATCTTCTGGCCGCGCGCCTGTTCCGGACTCATGTAGCCGGTCGAGCCGACTGGCATACCCTCGCGCGTCACGCGTAGGTCCGTGCCGCTGGTGCGCGCGATGCCGAAGTCCGCCAGCAGCACGCGGCCGTGCTTGTCGAACAGCACGTTCTCGGGCTTGACGTCGCGGTGCACGATGCCCTGCGCGTGCGCATAACCCAGCGCATCCAGCAGGGCGCGCAGCACCGCCGCGATGTGCAGCGGTTTGTGGCGCAGGTTGCGCCGCGACAGATCGCCGTTGGGCAAATACGGCATGGTGTAGAACAGCTGTCCGTCCGTGGTGCGCCCGATCTGGTGGATGCTGACGATGTGGGGATGATCGAGCCGCGCGATGGTGCGCGCCTCCTGCTCGAAGCGCGTGACGGCTTCCTCGTTGGGTGCGTGCAGCACCTTGATCGCCACCGGCCGCCGCAACGCGGTCTGGATGCCGAGATACACGGTCGCCATGCCGCCCTTGCCGAGCCGGCGCACGAGGCGGTGACCGGGAACCTCGCAATCAAGCACGGGCGCGGAAGGATTCATGCGAACGGGAAACAAGTACGGCGGGATTGTAGGCAGCGCCGTGGCGGCCTGCCATTGCCTTCGTCACACGGGGCAGGGCACTCCGGTTTCTCCCGCCGCGCGGGTCAAGGGGGCCGGTCCCGTGAGGCGGGAACCGGACCAGGATTGCGGCGGCGTGCGCTGCCGTCGTCCCGCGAAGGCGCCTACCTTGTCCGCGTGCTCTCCAGATGAAACCTGTGCATCAGCCGGTGCAGAAAAGGTGCCAGCAGCAAGCCCGCCACGCCGATCAGCACCAGGCCGCTGTAAAGCGCGTAGATGCCGGCGAACAGCTTGCCGGCGCGGGTATGCAGGGTATCGACCGGCCCCATGCCGCCCAGGATCATCGAGGCGTTGAGGAACGCGTCCAGCCAGTGCATGCCTTCGGTCAGGCGGTAGCCGAGCATGCCGACGAACAGCGAGACCAGGATCACGCCGAAGCCCACGACGAACGTCTTGCCGACGCGCCGCAGCAGGAACAGCCGCCACGGCAGCAGCGGTTCGTTGCGGTGTTCGTAGCGGAACATCGCGCGATCAGAACAGCAGCGACGACATCTTGCGGCGGGTGGCGGCGACCAGCGCTTCGTCGTCCACGATCCGGAACGCGTCGAGCAGGCGCTTGCGGGCAAGCCCCTCGTTCCAGTTGCGGTCGGCGGCCAGGATCGCCAGCCAGTGTTCCATCGCGGCCTTGGCATCGCCGCCCAGCAGCAGGCGCAAGCCCAGGCCATCGCGCGCGGCAAAATCGCGCGGATCGCGTTCGACCCGGGTCAGCAGTTCCGAAGCGGGCGGCACGTCCTGCAGGGCATTGGCCAGTTCGACGTGCGCGCGCTGGGCCCTGGCGCGATCGTCGTGTTCCACGTTGCCGGGCAGCGCATCCAGCCCTGCCTTCGCCGCGGCCAGGTCGCCCGCGCGTGCCTGCGCCAGGGCGAGGTCGAGCTTGAGCCCGTCGTCGTCGGGGCGTGCGGCCAGCGCTTTCTTCAGGCGCGCGACCGCGGCCTGCGGTGACTCCGCGGGTTGCGGCGTGCCGTCAGCGAGGCCGGTGTCCTGCGGCGGCGCCTGGATCCGGCTGGCCGGCTCGATCCGGTGGCGCTTCAGGAATTCACGCACCTGCGATTCCGGCAGCGCGCCCGCAAAGCCGTCGATGATCTGCCCGTCGCGGATCAGCACCACGGTGGGGATGCTGCGCACGCCGAACATCCCCGCGAGCTGCTGCTCCTTGTCACAATCGATCTTGGCCAGCCGGAACGCACCCGCGTAGTCGCCCGCGAGTTTTTCCAGGATGGGCCCCAGCGTCTTGCACGGCCCGCACCACGTGGCCCAGAAATCCACCAGCACCGGTGTTTGCAGCGACGCCTGCAGCACGTCCCGTTCGAAGTTGGCTTCGCCGGCTTCGAACACGAACGATTCGGCGCCGGCCTTCGCGCCATCGGGTTGGGTCTTGAAGTTCATGGGCAATGACGTGGTGGTGGCGGCATCACATTCCAAGGCTGGATTTCAGCGCGGCATCGGTGGGGTGGCCGTCCTGCTTGTACACCACGCCTTCCTTCATCACGAAATCCACCTGCTTCATCAGCGCGATGTCGTCCAGCGGGTTGCCCGGCACCGCGATCACGTCGGCGTACTTGCCGGCGCCGACGCTGCCGAAATCCTGCGAGTGCTTGAGCAGCGCGGCCGCGTGCGTGGTCGCGGCCTGGATCGCATACATCGGCGGCATGCCGGCCTGCACCATGTACACGAACTCCTGCGCGTTCTCGCCGTGCGGATACACGCCCGCGTCGGTGCCGAATGCGATCTTGACGCCGGCCTTGTAGGCCTTGCCCGCGGTGGCCAGGATCTTCGGGCCCACTTCCAGCGCCTTGCGCGCGACCTGCGGCGGATACCAGCCTTCCCCGGCCTTCTGCATCACGAACTCGCCGGCGATGATGGTCGGCACGTACCAGGTGCCGTGCTGCTTCATCAGCTTCATGTCGGTGTCGTCCATGAAGGTGCCGTGCTCGATCGAATCCACGCCACCCAGCACCGCGCGGCGGATCGCTTCCGCGCCGTGCGCGTGCGCGGCCACGGTAAAGCCGTAATCGTGCGCGGCCGCGACCACCGCCTTGATTTCCTCCAGCGTCATCTGCGGGTTTTCCGAGCTGCCGCTCTCGTCGAGCACGCCGCCCGACGGCATGATCTTGATCAGGTCCGCGCCGTCCTTGTAATGCTGGCGCACGGCCTTCCACGCGTCGGCCGGCGAATCGATGATGCCGTCCTTGGGGCCCGGGTCGCCCTGCAGGTCCCAGCGGTAGCCATCGGTCGGGTCGGCGTGGCCGCCGGTGGTGCCGATGAACTGCCCGGCACTGAACACGCGCGGGCCGGGAATCTCGCCGGCATTGATGGCGTTGCGCAGCGCGATCGACTCGTTGTGCTCGTCGCCGACATTGCGCACCGCGGTGAAGCCGGCCAGCAGCGTGCGCCGCGCGTACACCGTCGACTGGATCGCGTAGTCGGCGGGATTGAGGTGGAATTTTTCCGCGTAGGTGTTCCTGCCGAACTGCATCGTCAGGTGCGTGTGCGCATCGATCAGGCCCGGCAGGCAGGTGTCGCTGGGCGGCAGGTCGATCACCTTGGCGCCGTCGCGTGTCACCGCACCCGGCACGACTTCGCGGATGCGCGCGCCTTCGGTCACGATGCTGGTGGCGCCCAGCATCCTGCCCGCGACCGTGTCGATCAGGTGCGCGCAATGGATCACCGTGACCTCCGGAGCGGGTGCGGCGCCGGCGGCAGGCGCATCGGCCGCTTGCGCCGCCGTCATCGCCAGTGCCGCGATCGCCGTGGTCAGGGATCGTTTGAAAATGCTTCGACGCGCTGCCATTGGCATGCCGCTTCCCCTCTCGATCGGGCGAAAGTAGCCATCATAGCGACTGCGGCTCGATCACGTCGCGCAGTCGTGCCGCCGTGGCCGGGCTTGGCGGCCATGTTGCACTGCGGTAGGCTGGCCCGTCACATTGCCCGTCAGCCCAGGCATCCATGCAGGAAACCTACGATCCCCGCGCCGTCGAGGCCGCCGCGCAGAAGTTCTGGTCCGACACCCGCGCCTTCGAGGTGACGGAAGATCCCGCGCGCGCGAAGTTCTATTGCCTGTCGATGCTGCCGTATCCCTCGGGCGCGCTGCACATGGGGCACGTGCGCAACTACACCATCGGCGACGTGATCGCGCGCTTCCAGCGGATGCAGGGAAAGAACGTCCTGCAACCGATGGGCTGGGACGCCTTCGGCCTGCCGGCCGAGAACGCCGCGATCAAGCACAGGGTGCCACCGGCGAAATGGACGCGCCGGAACATCGCGCACATGCGCGAACAATTGAAGGCGATGGGTTTCGCGATCGACTGGTCGCGCGAGTTCGAGACCTGCGATCCGTCCTATTACGTGCACGAACAGCGGATGTTCGTGCGGCTGTTCAAGCAGGGCCTGGTGTATCGCAAGATGAGCGTGGTGAACTGGGATCCCGTCGATCAGACCGTGCTGGCCAACGAGCAGGTCGTCGATGGCCGGGGCTGGCGTTCCGGCGCGCTGGTCGAGAAGCGCGAGATACCGCAGTGGTTTCTCAAGATCACCGCGTATGCACAGGAATTGCTTGACGATCTGGATCGCCTGCCGGGCTGGCCGGAGGCGGTCAAGACGATGCAGCGCCACTGGCTGGGCCGCTCGGAGGGCCTGGAGATCCGCTTCGACGTGGAAGGCGGCGGATCGGTGGACATCTTCACCACGCGCCCCGACACCCTGATGGGGGCGACGTTTCTGGCCGTCGCCGCCGAGCATCCGCTGGCGCAGGCGGCCGCGCGCAACAATCCCGCGATCGCGGCGTTCATCGAGGAATGCCGGCACGGCGGCGTGTCCGAGGCCGAACTGGAAACGCAGGAGAAGCGCGGCATCGACACCGGACTGTTCGCGATCCATCCGGTCAGCGGCGAACGCCTGCCGATCTGGGTCGCGAACTTCGTGCTGATGGGTTACGGCACCGGTGCACTGATGGCGGTGCCCGCGCACGACCAGCGCGACTGGGAATTCGCGACCAAGTACGATCTGCTGATCAGGATGGTGATCGTGAGCGATCCGGTGCGCGACGCGATCCGCGAACTGGCGCGCGATGCCGAACGGAACGTCGATCCCATGAACGCCGCGCTGGGCCAGACCGGCGCCATCGACGTGATCGAACCGGTTTCGGCGGAAACCGTGCTGGCCGAATTCGAGCAGCGCATCATCACCGAAGGCCCGTTCCTGGAATACGGCACGCTGGTCAATTCCGGTGAATACGACGGCATGGATTTCCGCCAGGCGTTCGATGCGCTGGCGGAGCGGTTCGAGCGGGAGGGGCGGGGCGGCCGCAGGGTCCAGTGGCGCCTGCGCGACTGGGGCGTGTCCCGGCAACGCTACTGGGGCTGCCCGATCCCGATCATCCATTGTCCGAAGTGCGGCGCGGTGCCGGTGCCGGAAGACCAGTTGCCGGTGGTGCTGCCCGAGGACGTGGCGTTCTCGGGCGTGCAGTCGCCGCTGAAGACCGATCCGGCATGGCGCAACACGAAGTGTCCGCAATGCGGCGCCGATGCCGAACGCGAAACCGACACCTTCGACACCTTCATGGAATCGAGCTGGTACTACGCGCGCTACTGCTCGCCCGGCGCGGCGACGATGGTGGACGAGCGCGTGGATTACTGGCTGCCGGTCGATCAATACATCGGCGGCATCGAGCACGCGATCCTGCACCTGCTGTATTTCCGCTTCTACCACAAGCTGATGCGGGACGCGGGGATGGTGCACTCCGACGAACCCGCGACCAATCTCTTGTGTCAGGGCATGGTGGTGGCTGAAACCTTCTATCGGGACTCGGGACTCGAACTGCGGAGGCAGGATGCCGAAGCGAACGGCGAAGCCGGCCCGAAGGGCGAGCCGCAGGAGCGGCGAGTTTCCCGGGACTCGGAAGAGCCGCAGCGCGAGTGGATCAACCCGGCGGATGTCGAGGTGCAGCGCGACGAACGCGGGCGCATCATTGGCGCGACGCTGAAGGCCGACGGTTTGCCGGTGCAGATCGGCCCGATCGAGAAGATGTCGAAGTCGAAGAACAACGGCGTCGATCCGCAGGCGATGATCGACAGGTACGGGGCCGACACCGTGCGCCTGTTCTCGATGTTCGCCGCGCCGCCGGAACAGTCGCTGGAATGGAACGAGGCCGGCGTCGAGGGCATGGCGCGTTTCCTGCGGCGGTTCTGGCGCGAGGTGGCGGCTTGTGCACGGGACTCGGGACTCGGACTGTGGAGGCAGGATGCCGAAGCGAACGGCGAAGCCGGGCCGCAGGGCGAGCCGCAGGAGCGGCGAGTTTCTCGGGACTCGGAGAATCGCAGCAAGCTGGATGCTCGCGCGTTGACGCCGGCACAAAAATTCCTGCGCCGCCAGGTGCACGAGACCATCGCCAAG
>JAJPHQ010000026.1 GCA_021325195.1 Gammaproteobacteria bacterium
CCGAAGCAGGCGAAGAACACGATGCTGGACGCCGCCAGCACGCCGCTCCAGCCGAAATGCGTGACGCCGTTTGCGGCGACCGCGGCCGGAATGAAGGGATGCCAGTTGGCGGGATCGACGTAGAACGCGCCGGCCACGATCACCAGCGCCACGCCGATCACCTTGATCGCCACGATCACGGTGTTGGCGCGCGCGCCCCATTCGGTCTTCACCGTCAGCATCCACGCGACCAGCAGCGAAATGCCGGCCGCGATCACGTTGAAGAGCTTGCCCGAATGCGGATCGGCCGGATCCCATGCGCCCTGCAGCCACACCGGCAGATGCGTGCCGATCAATTGCGCCAGCAGCGCCTGCACGTAGCCCGACCAGCCGATCGCGACGACGGCGACGATCAATGCGTATTCCAGCAACAGGTCCCAGCCGATGATCCATGCCAGCAGTTCACCGAGCACCGCGTAGCCGTAGGTGTAGGCGCTGCCGGTGACCGGGATCATTCCGGAGAACTCGGCGTAGGCCAGCGCCGCGCAGGCGCTGCCGATGCTGGCGACGATGAAGGAGAGGATCACCGCAGGGCCGGCGTTCACCGCGGCCTGCTGCCCGGCCAGCACGAAGATGCCCACGCCGATGATCGCGCCCACGCCGATCGCGGTGAGTTGCCACACGCCCAGCACCCGGCGGAAGTCGCGCGCGCTGCCGGCTTCGCCTTGCAGTTGCTCGACCGACTTGTGGCGGGTGAGTTGCTGGAACAGGCTCATCGCGCGCTCCCCGGCAAACAGACCGGGCGAGCATAACGGCGCACGCGGGACTTGGGTTGTGCCGGTCGTCGTGTCCCGCTCCCGCTGCCCGGCGTGAGTGCCGTCCACCACGTGGCCGGGGAGTTGCGCGACAATCCGGATTTGCCGTCCGGGTCAAGCGTCCCTCATGCGCCGCCGCTTCGCCGCAATCCTGTCGCTCGCATCGTGCGTCTTCTGCATGACGGCCCTGCCGGTGCTCGCCGGCGCCGCCGCGGCGCCGTCACCGGACGAGGCGCACGCGACACTCGCGATCCTGGAAACCACCGACATCCATGCGCACGTGGTGGGCTACGACTACGATCGCCTGGCGGCCGATCCGCAGGTCGGCCTGGACCGCGTGGCGACGCTGATCGAACGCGCGCGCAGGCAATTTCCGGACACGCTGCTGTTCGACGACGGCGACACCATCCAGGGCACCGCGCTGGCCGACTTCCAGGCGCTGTCGCATCCGCTCGCCTGCCATCAGGAGCTCGCGGTGTATGTGGCGATGGACCTGATGCACTACGACGCCGGCACCCTCGGCAATCACGAGTTCAACTACGGCCTGCCGTTCCTCTCGCAGGTCACTGGCACGCCCATGCATCTGCCGAACGTGCCGGTCGAGCACTGCGACGGCCCGCACTATCCGCTGGTGCTGTCCAACGTGGTGCGCGCGTCCGACGGTCAGCCGATCTACCAGCCGTGGCTGTTGCTGGAACGCGAGATCACGGTGACCGATGCGCAGGGCAACGCGGAAAAGGTTCCGATCCGGATCGGCGTGCTGGGCTTCACGCCGCCGCCGGTCATGCAGTGGGACCACGCGCACCTCGCGGGCAAGGTGAAGGCGCTGGGCGTGGTCGAGGCCGCGCAACGTTTCCTGCCGGAACTCGAAGCGCAGCATCCCGACCTCGTGATCGCGCTGCTCCACGGCGGCCTCGACACCCGGCCGTACACGCCGGAAATGGAAAACGCCGGCTGGCATCTCGCCGGCCTGCCCGGCATCGACGTGGTGCTGCTGGGTCATTCGCACGCGGTGTTCCCCGATCCGGGCGATCCGGAATCGCGCTTCCGCGGTTTGCCGCAGGTGGACGACGTGCGCGGCTTCGTGCGCGGCAAGCCCGCGGTGATGGGCGGCTTCTACGGCAAGGATCTGGGTGTGGTCGAACTGGCATTGACGCATCGCGGCGGCCGCTGGTCGATCGACCACGCCGCGACGCACAGCGAGGTGTGGCCGACCTGCGCGGGCAGGAACCGGTGCGTCGCGGCCGATCCGCGGATCGACGCGGCCGTCGCGCAGGCGAATGCAGCGACGATCGACTACGTGCAGACGCCGATCGGTGCCAGCGACTTCCGGATGAGCAGCTATTTCGCCGACGTGGGCGATCTCTCCGCGATCGCGGTGGTCAACGCCGCGCAGCTCGCCTATGCGAAACAACACCTCTTCGACAGCCATCCCGAACTGCGCGGGCTGCCGATGCTGTCGGCGGCCTCGGCGTTCAAGACCGGCTTCGCGGGACCTAAGGATTACACCGATGTCGCGCCGGGACCGCTGTCGCTGCGCAGCGCGGCGGACCTGTATCTCTATGCCAACACGCTGTCGGTGGTGAAGCTCGACGGCGCCGGCGTCAAGGCTTGGCTGGAACATTCGGCCGAACGCTTCAACCGGATCGATCCCGGCCACGCCGCGCCGCAGGCACTGATCGACCGCAGGTTCCCCGGCTACGACTTCGACGTGATCGAGGGTGCGCCGGACGATGATTTCCACTACGAGATCGACGTATCGAAACCGATCGGCCAAAGGATCGTCGCCCTGACCTTCCGCGGCAGGCCGCTCGATCCCGGCCAGACCTTCCTGATCGTCACCAACAGCTATCGCGCCGAAGGCGGTGGCCATTTCCCGGGCCTGGACGGCAGCGCCACGGTATGGGCCGCGCCCGATCCCAACCGCGATGCGGTGATCGACTACGTGCGTGCGCACAAGACGCTGCGGCGCGCCGATTTCGCATGGCGGCCGTGGCGTTTCGCGCCGCTGCGCACGCGCGGGCCCGTGACCTTCGTCTCCGCGGCAAACAGGCTGGACGTGGCACACTCCGACGGTCTGGATGATGTCGCGCTGCTGCACGATCACGGCAACGGAACCGCCACGTACACCATCGACCTGGCCCGCTGAGCATGCCGCGCAAACGCAACCGCCATCCGCGCACCCGCCGGGCCGTCGTGCAACCCGAGCTTCCGCTCGCGAAGGCCGTGGCGGCGCGTTCGGCAACGGCGGTGCCGACGGCGGACAGCGCGCGCCCGGCCGACGCCTCGCCGCGTTCGACACGCGTGATCGAATTGCTGCTGCGCGCCCTGCCAGAAGCGTGGCGGGACAAGAGCCGCGACCTGCTGGTGCTGGTGCGGATGGATCGTCCGATCGGCGCGCTGCTGCTGCTGTGGCCCACATGGTGGGCGCTGTGGCTGGCGGCGGACGGTTTTCCGCCGTGGAAATACCTGCTGGTGTTCACCGCGGGCGTGTTCGTGATGCGCGCGGCGGGCTGCGCGATGAACGATTTCGCCGACCGCGATCTCGATCCGCTGGTGCAGCGCACTGCCGGCCGGCCGCTGGCCGCCGGCCGGGTGACGCCGCGCGAGGCGGTGCTGGTTTTCGTCGGTTTGAGCCTGCTCGGTTTCGTGCTGGTGCTTTTGTTCACCAACCGATTGACGATTTATCTGTCCTTCGCCGGCGCCGCGCTGGCGGCGCTGTATCCGTTCTCCAAGCGCTACACGCAACTGCCGCAGGTGGTGCTGGGTGCGGCGTTCGGCTGGGGCATCCCGATGGCGTTCGCGGCGATCACCGACTCGCTGCCGCCGCTGTGCTGGCTGTTGTTCCTCGGCAACGTGCTGTTCTCGACCATCTACGACACCGAATACGCGATGGTGGATCGCGACGAGGACATCAGGGCCGGCGCGAAATCCACCGCGATCCTGTTCGGCGACGCCGACCTGCCGATCCTGGGCGTGCTGATGGCGACGCTGCTGTTCACGCTGCTGCTGGTCGGGCAGCGCGCGTTGCTGGACTGGCCGTTCCAGGTCGGCCTGCTCGTCGCCCTCGCGCTGTTCGGATGGCAACTGTGGACCATGCGCGAGCGAGCGCGCGATCGCTGCTTTGCCGCCTTCCGCAACAACAACTGGGTCGGCGGCGCGGTGTGGCTGGGCATGGTGATCGCGCTGGCGATACGCTGAGCACGCCGGTACGCCTGACGAAGTTCGTGGACGGAGCCATCGCATGTTCAAGAAGCTTCGCCGCCTGATCTGGCGACTGGAAGACCGCCAGCGCATCGCCATCGCGCTGGGCAAGGGCGCGCTGATGTCCTCGCGAAGGATCGACCCGCGTGTGCCGTCGACGTGGGAATGGTCGGCATTCAGCCAGAATGGCGAGGACGGCATCCTTGACGTCTTGCGCCGGCAATTGCACGAGCACAACCGCTACTTCGTCGAGATCGGCGCCGCCGACGGCATCCAGAACAACACCGCGTGGCTGGTCGTGGCGGAAAACCACGGCGGGCTTATGGTCGAAGGCGATCCGGGGAGATGGAAGCACGCGCGCCAATTGCTGCCGGCCAGCGCGCTCGCGGTGGAATGCCTGTTGTGCTTCGTCACGCGCGACAATGCGGCAGAACTGGTGCGACGTGCGCTGTACCCTGACCCGGACGTCTGTTCGATCGACATCGACGGGAACGACCTCCACATCGCGGCGGCGCTGCTGGACGCAGGGCTGCGTCCGAAAATCTTCGTGGTGGAATACAACTCTGCCTTCGGCCCGGCACAGCGGCTGACCATCGCCTACGCGGAAGGCTTCCACTACGACGAGGCGCACCCCGACCGGCTGTATTACGGCGCATCGATCGCCGGCTGGCGCGCTTTCTTCGAGCAGCGCGGCTACCGTTTCGTCACGGTGGAAAGCAATGGCGTCAACGCCTTCTTCGTCGATCCCGTGCATTTCGATGCCGCATTCCTCGATGCGGTGCAAGGCCCCGCGTTCGCCGAGAATCGCGAGCAGTTGCTTCGCCTCCGCGAACCGTGGCCGGCGCAGTTCGAACGAATCCGCGACCGGCGGTTCGTTGCGATCTGAAGCACCGCAGGCGGTCCACGCATTCCTTCATCCGCGCGCCGGCGCACGCGCCAGTGCCCTCACATCGACCCGCGCCACGCCGGCTTTTTTCAGCACCCGCACGCGCCTGCAAGCTGCAACGCCTTGTCCAGCAATGGGTCTCTCCCGTTCACGTAATCGTCGAAGGTGTACGGCACGCGCACGTCGGGATCGAACGATTGCACGTGCATCGGGAAGAACAAGGTTGTCCAGAAACAACCTCGCTGACCCCAGCACGGCTTCGAGTAATCCTCGTAGCCAGTCGCGTAATGTACCCACAGCTTCGAGTTGGGCAACTGCATGCCACGGCCTTCGGCCCAGATTCGAACACGGTCGCCGGCAGGTTCGCCAATCGTCGTGATCTTGCCATCACCATGTTCCTTCACGAGTGCGAGGCTGATATCGCCGGCGGAGAAGGTCCACGCACTGGTCAACACGTAGACATGCTTGATGGAATCCGACAACGTCGTGATGTGTTTCATCAGGCCCGCCGTGGTGGTGAAATCGCCGCCCTGATCTAGGCGCAGGTCAAGCACGATGAAACGTGGCTTGTCACTGACAATCGCCCGTTCGATGCTCGTCACGAACGGCTTGATTGGATGGCCTGGTTCACTTTCGTTGCTGCGGAATTGCACGTACAGGGTCTCCTTGTCGGGCCACCACTTGGTCTGGAAAGGATTCGCGTAGTCCCGCAGGAACAGCGGCACCCGGGTGTCGCGCGGCAACAACGTGAGCCAAGCGTTGTCTTCGCCATTGACTCGTTGCGGCGAAAGGTAGGCATCCGAATAGGCATCCGTCCAGTCCGTATCCGCTGCCACCGCCTTCGGGTCGGGTGGATCGGCCGCGATCGTTGCGTCGCGCGTGCTGCCATCACGCATCTGCACGTGCAGGGTCAGTGCATTCGCGTCGGCGGCAAGGCCCGCCGCGTGCAGCAGATCCGGTGACTCGAGGAAGAATGGCGTGACGTATTGATCGTAGTGGTTGCGCGTGCCTAGCGAGTACCGGTACATCCCGGCAGCCACGGCAGCCACGGGTCGCCCGTCGATCTCCAGAAGCTTGGCGCCCAGCAAGGCATCGCATGCGCTCTTGGCCCGAATCACGTACCAACCATCCGCGAAGCGATACAGGCGGCAGGGAATGCGGTTGTTCACCGCATACAGTGAAGGCTTGTAGACCTGCGAGTGACCGTTGTCTGACAACGCCACCATGCGCAGGATCGCCAACTCGAATTGCGGCGGCGTCAGGGAGCCGGCTGTTGCTCGGGCCTGTTTCCACAGAGCCTTGGCCTGCGCGAGCGCCGCCGGCGAATACGCGCGATTGAGCGAAAAGTAGTGATGGAAATAATCCAGATCCTGCCGTTGCGCCGTGGCGACGTCGTGTGCAGGCAGGTAACCCACTTTGGGTGGCGCGGGGTAGAACTCGTGGAAGAACGTGAACGCCAGCACTGCGCATGCTGCCAGCAACACCAGGACGCAACCGCCGGTCCACAACGCTATCCGACGACCAACCTTCATAAAAGCGCTCCTCGCGATATTCGCATTTGTCGGGCAAGCTTGCGCAGCCCATGACAGCTGCACCTATACGGACCATCACCCCTCAGCCAGGAAAGGTGTCAACTGGGCACTCGTGCGCGCGCCAGTGCCCACACGTCCACGCGCTGGACTCCCGCGCGTTTCAACACGCGCACGCATTCGGCCAGCGTGGCGCCGGTGGTGAACACGTCGTCCAGCACCGCGACGTGTGCCGGCAGGCTTGCGCCGGGATCCGCCTCGAACGCGCCGCGCACATTGCGGCGGCGCTGCACGGCGTCCAGTTCGGTCTGTGCGGCGGTGGCGCGGGTGCGCCGCAGTGCCGCCGGGAGCAACGGTACGCCGAAATGCCCGGCCAGCGGCTTGGCCAATTCGAGGGTCTGGTTGTAGCCGCGTCGGCGCAGGCGGGTGCGATGCAGCGGCACCGGCACGATGGCTTCGGGCAGGCCGGCGGGTGCCGGCGAAGCGATCCACATCAGCGCCAGCGTGCGGCCTGCGGCGAGGTCGCCGCCGAACTTGAAGCGCGACTCCAGTTGCGGCAGCGGCCATTCGTAGCGGAACGGCGCCCACGCGGCATCCCACGGCGGCGCGCGCCTGACGCAGCGTCCGCACAGGGGCGCCGGCGATTCCAGCGGCAGGGCGCAGCGCGCGCAGCACACCGTGTTGCGCGGCATGTCCGCCTCGCAGGACGGACACAGGCTCAGCGCGCCCTGCCCCCGCGCACCGCACAGCAGACAGTGCGAAGGCAGCAGCGTGTCCAGGACGCCGTCAACCGGAAAGCGGGTTTTCAAGTTGACAGGCATCTCGCCGGCCCGTGAAACTTTGCGTCCACTGTAACGCGGAGACCACGCGATGGACGGAACGAACCCGGGCATGCCGGTCAGGCACGACTGGAAGCTGCCGGAAATCGAGGCGTTGTTCGACCTGCCGTTCATGGACCTGCTGGCGCGTGCGCACGCGGTGCACGCGGCCCACCACGATCCGAACGCCGTGCAAGTTTCGACACTGCTGTCGATCAAGACCGGCGGCTGCCCCGAGGATTGCGCCTACTGCCCGCAGGCGCAGCGCTACCACACCGGCGTCGAGGCGCAGAAACTGATGGACGTGGACGCGGTGGTCGCGCGCGCGCGCGCGGCCAAGGCCGCGGGCGCCTCGCGCTTCTGCATGGGTGCGGCGTGGCGCGGACCCAAGGACCGCGACATTCCGAAAGTCGCGGCGATGATCCGCGAAGTGAAGGCGCTGGGCCTGGAAACCTGCGCGACGCTGGGGCTGCTGGGCGAAGGCCACGCGCAGCAACTCAAGGACGCCGGGCTCGATTACTACAACCACAACCTCGACACCTCGCCGGATTTCTACGGCGAGATCATCCATACCCGCGAATTCGAAGATCGCCTCGACACGCTCGAAGACATCCGCGCGGCGGGCCTGAAAACCTGCTGCGGCGGCATCGTGGGCATGGGCGAGACGCGCGCGCAGCGCGCAGGATTGCTGCAAGCCCTGGCCAACCTGCCCGAACACCCGCAGTCGGTGCCGATCAACATGCTGGTGCGGGTGGCGGGCACGCCGCTGGAGCACGCCGAGGATCTCGATCCGTTCGAGTTCGTGCGCACGATCGCGGTCGCGCGGATCGTGATGCCGAGATCCGTGGTGCGCCTGTCGGCCGGCCGCCAGCAGATGAGCGACGAGCTGCAGGCGCTGTGTTTCTTCGCCGGCGCCGGCTCGATCTTCATGGGCGAGAAACTGCTGACCACCGGCAACCCGGACGTCGAGCACGACCGCGCGCTGTTCCGCCGTCTCGACCTGCACCCGATGCAGGTCGGCGGGGAAACGCCCGACGCAGGCACGCTGCACGCCGACATCCTGGAAGCGTGCCCGCACCTGGCCTGAGCCGTGCGCACCGATCTGCTGCAAGCGCTGGCGGCGCGCGTCGCCGAACGCGAACGCGCGGGATTGCTGCGCCGCGTGCGCACGCTGAATGCCGCGCGCGGCGTGCGCGTCATGATCGACGGCCGCGAATTGCTCAACTTCTGCAGCAACGATTACCTGGGCCTCGCGCAGGAACCGCGCATCGTCGCGGCCCTGCAAAAGACCGCGAACGCTTGCGGCGTCGGCAGCACCGCGGCGCATCTGGTGTGCGGGCATCGCCGCGAACACGCGCAACTGGAAGACGTCCTGTGCGAGTGGACGGGTCGCGAGGCCGCGCTGCTGTTCTCGTCCGGCTGGCTGGCCAATCTGGGCACGCTGCAGGCATTACTGGATCGCGCTGGCGTTTGCATCCAGGACAAGCTCAATCACGCCAGCCTGCTGGATGCGGCGCAACTCGCGGGTGCCACGTTGAAGCGCTATCCGCACAACGACGTCGAAGGCGCGGCGCGGCAACTCGCGGGCGCCCCGGAGCAACCCGCGCTGGTCGCGACCGATGGCGTGTTCAGCATGGACGGCGATGTCGCTCCCCTGCGCGAACTCGCGGCGTTGTGCCGGCGCGAAGGCGCGCCGTTGATGGTCGATGACGCGCACGGGCTGGGCGTGCTGGGCGCGCACGGCGCGGGCAGCGTGGCCGAAGCCGGCCTGGCGCAGGACGAGGTGCCGGTGCTGATGGCGACACTGGGCAAGGCCTTGGGCTGCGCGGGCGCATTCGTCGCAGGCAGCCGCGCGCTGATCGAGGGACTCACGCAGTTCGCGCGCACCTTCGTCTATACCACCGCGATGCCTCCCGCGCTGGCTGCGGCCGCATGCGAGGCGGCGCGGATCGCGCGTGCAGAGGACTGGCGCCGCGCAAAGCTGCAAGCACTGATCGCGCGCTTCCGCGCGGGCGCCGCGCAACTCGGCCTGCCGCTGATGGATTCGCGCACCGCGATCCAGCCCGTCGTGCTGGGCGATGCCGATCGTACCGTCGCCGCATCGCGTGTGCTGGAGCGAAAGGGTTTCCTTGTCGCCGCGATCCGCCCGCCCACGGTGCCGCAGGGCAGGGCGCGCCTGCGCGTCACGCTCTCGGCGGCACACGAGGAAGAAGATGTCGATCGGTTGCTGGATGCGCTGGCGCTGGAAGCGGCCAGCGAAAAGTCGCCGGGCCCCGGGTTCCGGTCGCGATAAAGCCGCGGTCGGCTCGGAATGTCGAAGGTTGTTACGATTCCCGATAGACTCGCCGCATCCTGCGGCTCGCCCTTCGGGTCATCGGCTACGCCGATGTTCGCTCCGGCGTCCTGCCTCCGCAGTCCGATTCCCGCTCTATGTCCGGACTTTTCATCCGCACCGAAGGCCAAGGTGACCGCCGCCTCGTGCTGCTGCACGGCTGGGCGATGCACGGCGGCGTGTTCGCGCCGTTGACCGACGCCTTGCGCGAGCGCTGCACCCTGCACGTCGTCGATCTGCCCGGTCACGGCCGCTCGCGCGATGCGGCGGTTTCGCTGCAGCCGGCGGAATGCGCGCGCGCGATCGCTGCGCAAACACCGCCGGCCGTGTGGCTGGGCTGGTCGCTGGGCGGCCTGTATGCCTTGCAGGCCGCGCTGGATTTTCCCGAACAGGTGCAGGGCCTCGCGATGCTGTGCGCCTCGCCGCGCTTCGTGCGCGGCGACGGCTGGCTGCACGCGGTGTCGCCGGAAATCCTGCAGGACTTCGGACGCGATCTCGAAACCGACTACGAGGGCACGCTGGAACGTTTCCTGGCGCTGGAAGCGCTGGGCAGCGACTGCGCGCAGGCCGACCTGCGCCGCTTGCGCGCCGACACCTTCAGCAACCATCCGCCCGATGTGCGCGCGCTGTGCGAAGGGCTGGAGGTGCTGGAACGCACCGACCTGCGTGCGCGCGTGCCGCAGCTCACGCAATCCAGCGTGTGGATCGCCGGCCGCCGCGACCGGCTGGTCCCGTGGCAGGCGATGCAATGGAGTGCCGACCGATGCGGCGGCACGTTCACCTGCATCGCCGGCGGCGGCCACGCGCCGTTCCTGGGCCACACCGTCGAAGTCATGGCGGCGTTGCGGCCGCTGCTGGAAACGGGTTCGGCATGAGTCCGTTCGAACTGGACCGGCGCCACGTGCAGCAGGCGTTCGCCCGCGCGGCGCGCGGCTACGAACGCCACGATGCGCTGCAACGCGAGGTGCAGACACGCCTGCTGGAACGCCTGGATTACTGGCGGGGCACGCCGTCGGTGGTGCTCGACGTCGGCTGCGGCACCGGCCGCGGGGCGGCACTGCTGAAGCGACGCTGGCCGCGCGCGCAGGTGATCGCGCTGGACCTGGTGCTGCCGATGCTGCGCGTGGCGCGCCGTCATGCCGGCTGGCTGAAGTCGTTCGCGCGCGTCAACGCCGATGCACGTGCGCTGCCGCTGCCCGACCGCAGCGTGGACGTGCTGCACTCCAGCCTGTGCATCCAGTGGTGCGAGGAACCGCGGCCGCTGTTCGCGGAATTCGCGCGGGTGCTGAAACCGGACGGGTTCCTCGCGCTGGCCACCTTCGGACCGGACACGCTGCGTGAATTGCGCGCGGCCTGGGCCGCGGCCGATGCCGGACATCCGCACGTGTCGCGTTTCCTGGACATGCATGATCTCGCCGACGCCGCGCTGGCCGCGGGGCTGCGCGACCCGGTCGCGGACGTCGATCACCTGGTGACGCACTACGCTTCGCCGCGGGACCTGTTGCGCGAATTGAAGGGACTGGGTGCCACCAACGCCGACGCCGCGCGCGAACGGGGCCTGACCGGCAAGGCGCGCTTCGCGCGCATGCTGGCGCACTACGAAGCCCTGCGCGGCCCGCGCGGCGTGCCCGCGACCTGGGAAGTGATCGAGCTGCACGCCTTCGGCGCGCCGGAAGGCCAGCCGCGCCGCACGGCCGGCGGCGAGGTCGCGGCGTTTCCGGTCGAACGGCTGCGCGGTTCGCGGCGGGGCTGAGCTTCAGCCGTCCGCACACGCCCGGTGCCGGAAGCAGCCGACCAGGTGATCGTTCACCATCCCGGTCGCCTGCATGAAGGCGTAGCAGATGGTGCTGCCCACGAAGCGGAAACCGCGCCGCTTGAGTTCGCGGCTCATCCGGTCGGAAAGCTCCGTGCTGGCCGGCACCTCGCCCGGGCTGCGCCAGCGGTTGACGATCGGCTTGCCATCCACGAACGACCACAGGAACGCATCCAGGCTGCCGAACGCCTCGATCGCTTCCAGCGCGGCGATCGCGTTGTCGCGTGCGGCGGCGATCTTCAGGCGATTGCGGATGATCCCGGGATCACGCAGCAGGCGGTCCAGGTCGCGCTGTTTCAGCGCGGCCACGCGCGCGATGTCGAAGCCCAGGAACGCCCGGCGCGATAGGCGTCGCGACGCGCCAGGATGGTGCGCCACGACAGTCCCGCCTGCGCGCCTTCGAGACACAGGAACTCGAACAGTGCGCGGTCGTCGTGCCGGGGCACGCCCCACTCGCGGTCGTGGTAGTCGCGCATCAGGGCATCGCTGCCGTCGGCCCAGGGGCAGCGTCGCACGGCGGGTTCTTGCATGTGCCGGAATGTAGCGCAACACGCTTGCACGTGTTGCGCTCGACGCGACGAACCGCACCGGCGATCAGCTGCCGGTCCGTCCCGCCACCACCAGGATCGTGAAGCTGCCGGGCTTCACCGTCGGCCGCGGATGCGGTTGCTGCGCCGTGGGCGCCGGGCGCGGACCGAACTCGGCCGCCGACAGGAAAATGTCACCGCTGGTTTCGTCCAGCGCCATCGTGCGCGCGCTCTTCTGCGTCGGCACATTCGCGAGCACGCGGTAATGATCCGGATCGTCCTCGTGCACGACGGTGAGCGTGCCGCTTTCGCCGTTGGAGCTGAACACCAGCTGCCGCTGCGGATCGAAACACGCGGCGTCGGGGCCCTCGCCGATCGGCACGCTGGCGACGGGCTTGCCGTTGCCGGCGTCGGTGACCGCCATCACCTTGTTCTGGCAGACCGAGAACAGCCGCTGGTGCGCGACGTCGATCGCGAGGCCGGATGGGGAATCGCAATCCTTCACCGGCCACGTCGCGGTGACTTTCATCGCTGCCGGATCGATTTCGGCCAGTTCGTCCCTGCTCTCGATGTTGTCGAACACGTGGCCGTGTCCGTCGCTGACCGCAAATTCCGGCCGGCCCGGCAACGCGACGTGGCCGAGCAGCTTGCCGCTTTTCGCGTCGATCACACTGGCGTCGTTGCTGCCGCCGTTGAACGTGAACACGCGATGCGAGTACGGGTCGTACAGGATCGCATCGGGATTCTTCGCGCCGACGGCGACGGTTTGCAGCGTTTTCAGCGAGGCAAGATCGAACACGGTCACGGTGTCGGCACGCCCGTTGCTGATGAAGCCGCGCCCCAGATCGTCGGCAATCGCGATGCCGTGCACGCCGGACAGTCCGTCGATCTCGCCCACTCGCTTGCCGTTGCGCGCATCCAGCACGATCACCCGGTCGGAACGGCTGACGTACAGGTGCCGCGACGCCTGATCGATCGCGAGGTAATCCCAGCCGCCCGCGCCGCCGATCGCGTAGCGTTGCGCCACGTGCCATGAACCGGTGGCCGCGGGCGCCGCCGGTGCCGTGCCGGCCGCCAGCAGGCACCACGCACCCGCACCCACCACCGCGCAGAGCCTTTTCATCGCCTGATCCCTCCGCGTCACCGGACGCAAACCGTTGCACTATCCTGCGCGTTTCTTTGCGAACGCTTAATAAATGCCACCGCATGCCCGCCCGCCCGAGCGCGCCGCCTGGATCGCGCTGCTGATCCTCACGGTGATCTGGAGCCTCAACTGGACCGTGATGAAGGCCGCGATGGCGTATGCGGGGCCGTTCACCTTCAGCGCGATGCGCTACGTGATCGGCACCGTGGTGTTGTTCCTGCTGCTTGCTCTGCGGCGCGAATCGCTGCAGCCGCCGCCGCTCGCACCCACGCTCCTGATCGGCCTGACCCAGACCACCGGCTTCCAGGCGCTGGCGCAATGGGCGCTGGTCGCGGGCGGCGCCGGCAAGACCGCGCTGTTCGCCTACACCATGCCGTTCTGGGTGGTGCCACTGGCGTGGTGGTGGCTGCACGAAAAGCCGGGCGCGCGGCAATGGACCGCGATCGTGCTGGCCGCGGCGGGCTTCGTGTGCGTGATCGAACCCTGGCGCAGGCTGGGCAGTCCGCGCAGCATCGTGCTGGCGGTGATGGCGGGACTGTGCTGGGCGATCGGCACCGTGATCGCCAAGCGCCTGTTCAGGCGCGGCGAGATCAAGCCGCTGTCGCTGACCGCGTGGCAGATGCTGTTCGGCACACTGGGACTGCTCGTGCTGCCGCTGCTGATCCACGAACGTCCGGTGGCGTGGGATGCGCCCTTCATCGGCGCGCTGCTGTACAACGGGCTGCTGTCGTCCGGCGTGTGCTGGGCGCTGTGGCTGCTGATCGTGCAGCGTCTGCCGACCCACGTGGCCGGCTTGACCAGCCTCGCGGTGCCGATCGCGGGCGTGCTGTTTGCATGGGGCCTGCTGGCGGAACGGCCTTCCGGCGCCGAATGGGCAGGCATCGTGCTGATCGGGATCGCCCTGCTGAGCCTGAACTTCGGGGCGTATCGAGGCAAGCCTGCATGAGCCGCTTTGCCGCCCGGGCACCGATGATCGCAGGGCGCACGCCGGAGGTCTTGCCGGCTGCGTGACCGGGACGCGCAACGCAGCGAGCGCGTGGCGTCCGGACACAACCCTGCCGCCCGGACTTGTCTCGACACACCCCTGCCCGCCTGTCAGCATAGCCGCCCGATCTGTTACGGTTCATTCGAACCGGTGCATGCTGGCGCGCCCCGCTGGCGCCCGATTCGCCGGCACGCCACCGCATCCACGCCAAGCCCGTTCCGTCCGACTGGAGATCATCATGGCCGTCGCCCCCCTGCCCCGACCCGAAAGCATGCGCCTTGCTGTGATCGGCCTGGGTTACGTCGGGCTGCCGCTCGCGGTGGGTTTCGGACGCCACCTGCCCACCCTGGGTTTCGACATCAACACCGCGCGAATCGCGGAACTGAAGCAGCATCGCGACCACACGCTGGAAACCACGCCCGAGGAACTGCGCGCGGCCACGCAGCTCGCCTTCAGCACCGATCCCGCGGCCCTGAAGGCGTGCAACGTCTTCATCGTCACGGTGCCGACTCCCATCGGCCGCGCCAAGCGTCCCGACCTCACGCCGCTCAAGGGGGCCAGCCACACCGTCGGCAAGGCGATCGGCAAGGGCGGCGTGGTGATTTTCGAATCGACGGTGTATCCCGGCGCGACCGAGGAAGTGTGCGTGCCGATCATCGAGCAGGAGTCGGGGCTGACCTTCAACCGGGACTTCTACGCCGGCTACAGTCCCGAGCGGATCAATCCGGGCGACAAGCAGCATCGCCTCGACACGATCAAGAAGGTGACCTCGGGTTCGACGCCGGAGGTCGCCGAGTTCGTCGATGCACTGTACCGCCGGGTGGTGAGCGCCGGCACCCACAAGGCTTCCAGCATCCGGGTCGCGGAGGCCGCCAAGGTGATCGAGAACACCCAGCGCGACCTCAACATCGCGCTGGTCAACGAGCTGGCGCTGATCTTCCACCGCCTGGGCATCGACACGCTGGAAGTGCTGGAAGCCGCGGGCACCAAGTGGAACTTCCTGCCGTTCCGGCCTGGGCTGGTGGGCGGCCACTGCATCGGCGTCGATCCGTATTACCTCACCCACAAGGCCGAGGACATCGGCTACCACCCGGAAGTGATCCTCGCGGGACGCCGGATCAACGACAGCATGGGGCGCCACGTGGCCGAACGCGTGGTGCGCCTGATGCTGCAGAAGCGCATCAACGTGGCGGACGCCAGGGTGCTGATCCTGGGCCTGACCTTCAAGGAAAACTGCCCGGATCTGCGCAATACCCGCGTCACCGACATCATCGACGAGTTCCGCGCGTGCCACGCCGACATCGACGTGTACGACCCGTGGGTCGATCCGGCCGAGGCGAGGCACGAGTACGGGCTGGACCTGGTGCCCGAACTGCGTCCCCGCAGCTACGACGCGATCGTGCTGACGGTGGCGCACCACCAGTTCACCGCGATGGGCGCGGCCGCGCTGCGCGCACTGGGCAAGCCCGAATGCGTGCTGTTCGACGTCAAGAGCGTGCTGCCGCGCGACGCGGTGGATGGCAGGCTGTAAGGCGGCCCCATGCGCATCCTGGTCACCGGCGCGGCCGGATTCATCGGCGCGGCACTTTCGCAACGGCTGCTGGCACGCGGCGACGAGGTGCTGGGCATCGACGACCTCAATGCCTATTACGACGTGGGGTTGAAGCAGGCGCGGCTCGACCGTCTCACGCCGCGTCCGAACTTCCGCTTCGCCAGACTCGACATCGCCGACCGGCCCGCGCTGGAAAAGGCGTTCGCCGGATTCGGCCCGCAGCGCGTGGTGAACCTGGCCGCGCAGGCGGGCGTGCGCTACTCGCTGGAAAACCCCTACGCCTACGTCGAATCCAACCTGGTGGGCTTCATCAACATCCTCGAAGCCTGCCGGCACGGCAAGGTCGAGCACCTGGTGTATGCGTCATCCAGTTCGGTCTATGGCGCCAACCGCAAGCTGCCGTTCTCGGTGCAGGATTCGGTCGATCATCCGGTGAGTTTGTACGCGGCCACCAAGAAGGCCAACGAGCTGATGGCGCACACCTACAGCCATCTGTACGGATTGCCGACCACCGGCCTGCGCTTCTTCACCGTGTACGGTCCGTGGGGACGGCCGGACATGGCGCTGTTCCTGTTCACGAAGAAGATCCTCGCCGGCGAACCGATCGACGTGTTCAACCACGGCCACCACACCCGCGACTTCACTTACATCGACGACATCGTGGAAGGCGTGATCCGGACGCTGGACCGTGTGCCGGCGCCCGACCCCGCTTACGATCCCGTGCATCCGTCGCCGGCCTCGTCGTCGGCGCCGTACCGGGTTTACAACATCGGCAACCACACGCCGGTGCAGCTTTCGCACTACATCGAGGTGCTGGAACAGTGCCTCGGCCGCAAGGCCCGGAAGAACCTGCTGCCGCTGCAGCCGGGCGACGTGCCCGACACCTGCGCGGACGTCGCGGAACTGATGCGCGACACCGGCTACCAGCCCTCGACCCCGGTCGAGGAGGGCATCCGGCGTTTCGTGGAGTGGTACCGCGGCTACTACCGCGTCTGAGAGGCCTGGGCCCGCTGCCGGCGCGCGTGCCACCACGCCCGCACGGCGTATTCGACGCCGCCGATCAACTCGTGCAGCGCGACGCCCGCCCTCTGGACCGACTGGCCCTGCGGAATGAACGCCCCCGGCCAGAGCTGCAGGCGTGCGCTCGGCAAATCGCTGGGCCACGCGCAAGGCGCGAAGCCCCATGCCCGGAACGCAGCCAGTGCACGCGGCAGATGCATGCCCGAACTCACCAGCCAGATCCGTCTGGGCACGCGCGGCGACAGCGCCGCGACATCCTGCGCGTTCTCCCAGGTGTTGCGCGAGCGGTCCTCGATCTCGATGGAGGACTCCGGAACGCCCATCCGCGTGGCCAGGTCCGCCATCGGCACGGCCTCGCGTATCCGCCAGCCGCCGCCGCCCACGATCACCAGGCGCGCGTCGGGTATCCGCCGCCACAACGCCACGCCCGCGAACAGCCTTTGCAGGCTGCTCTGGTGCAGGGCGCCGTAATCATCGGGTGAACGGGGCGGGTACTCGAACCCTCCCGCCAGCACCACGATGGTGGTGGGCACGGGCGCCGCGCAGGTGCGCGCCGGCGGTACGCGCGCCTCCAGCATGCGCGCCAGCGTGTCGGCGCCCAGCGGCGTCATCACCGCCACCAGCAGCACCTCGATCACGATGGCCGCCCAGCGCACGCCGCCCGGCAGTCTGGCCCAGAACACCGCGAGCAACACCAGCAGCACCAGCGCACAAGGCAGCGGAGACGTGGCGTAGATCGGAAACGACATGCGCAGGTCCGGCCGGAGCAGATGCTAGCCCGCACCGGCCGCGAGCTTGCGCTCCCACGCCAGGGAGGTGCGCGCGATGAAATCCAGATCGTCGTGGCGGGGCTGCCAGCCGAGCACCTGACGGATCCTGTCCGAAACCGCGATCAGCGACGGCGGATCCCCCGCACGCCGTGGTTCCTCGACGAACGGCACCGGCGCGCCGTGCGCGCGCCCGACGGCTTCCAGCACTTCGCGTACGGAATAGCCGTGTCCGTAGCCGCAGTTGAGGGTGGTCGAGGCGCCGCCGTCGCGCAAATAGCGCAGCGCATCCAGATGCGCGCGCGCCAAGTCATCGACGTGGATGTAATCGCGCACGCCCGTTCCGTCCGGCGTGTCGTAGTCGGTGCCGAAGATGGAAAGCCGCGGACGCTTGCCCAGCGCGGCTTCGCAGGCGACCTTGACCAGCAGCGTCGCGTTCTTCGTGGATTGTCCGATGCGGCCCGCGGGATCGCAGCCGGCGACATTGAAATAACGCAGCGCGACGTAACGCGGACCGCCCGCGGCGGCCAGATCGCGCAGCATCCACTCGCTCATCAGCTTGGACGTGCCGTAGGGATTGATCGGCGCGGTGGCGGTGTCCTCGCTGGCCCGGCCGCCCTCGGGAATGCCGTACACCGCCGCGGTCGAGGAAAACACGAAGTGCCGGATGCCCGCATCCCGGCAGCATTCCAGCAGGTTGCGCGTGGCGCAGGTGTTGTTGCCGTAGTAGCGCAGCGGATCGGCCACCGATTCCGGCACGATGGTGCGCGCGGCGAAGTGCATCACGGTATCGACGCCATGCCCGCGCAGCACCTGCGACACCAGCGCCCGGTCGCCCACGTTGCCCACCACCAGGTCCGCGCCGAGCACCGCCTCGCGGAAACCGGTGGAAAGATCATCCAGCACGACGACCCGTTCGCCCGCCTCCACCAGTTGCAGCACCACGTGGCTGCCGATGTAACCGGCGCCGCCGGTGACCAGGATGGCGCGCTGCGCGGGCCTCTGCGGTGTGTTCACTTGTGCTCCCTTGCGCAGGTCCGCCGCGGAAACATCCGGCACGGCAAGGCCTGCCGGCCTGATGCGGATCCAAGGGTTGCATGGTACTCAAATGCCCTGCGCGTTCACACCCTCGACGAGAAGCGCGGCAGCGCTGCCGGAGGCGGGGTCATCGAGGCGCCCGGATGCCGCACGCCCTCGACAAACATGCAACGGCTCGTGCGTGGCCCGGGCTTCAATGGTGCCCGGCTTGACCTCGATACGCTCTCCAGCAGTTTTTTGAAGAAGCGCGGTCCTGCATTTTTCCAACGTCGCGAGTCCGCTTCGAGTTTCGATCGTGTCATCTCCGGTGGATTTACGGCCGTCCGGCAAACCGTCGAAGGGTTTTACGTTTTCATGGTTTTTCCGAATCTGCCCAACAGCCAATTGATTGAATCATCGCGATTTGTTGCCTTGGCACAAGGAATGCTTATTAACGCCGGTCGGAAAGACGACATCACGAACCGGGGAGAACATCACATGAATCTGTCGAGAAAACCCGTCGCATCCGCATTGGTCGCGGCTCTCGGGCTGCTGGCTGCCGGCGTTGCCAGCGCCACGCCGGTGGTGATGAACTTTGACCAGTTCAACGCCAACGGCGAATACGTCGACAATTACTACAACGGTGGTTGCAGCGGTTCCTACAACGGCGGTCCCACCCATTGCGGCGGCCCCAACTACGGCGTGGCGTGGTCGCAGGCGATCGCCGGCGGTGCGCCGAACGGGCTATTGAACAACACGGCCAACGAGCCCAGTTCGCCCAACGCGATGGTATTTCTGAATGCTTCCGCCGCCGTGATGAATGTCGCAGCGGGGTTCACCACCGGCTTTTCGTTCTATTACGCCGCGCCCTATATCGGCGGCTCGATTACCGTCTGGAGCGGAGAGGATGGAACCGGCACGCTGCTCGCCAGTTTGACGCTGCCCACGAATGGTGCCGACTGCGACGGTTTCACCCAGAACTACAGTTGCTGGTCTCCCATCGGCGTGACCTTTGCCGGTACGGCGGAGTCCGTGAACTTTGGCGGAACAGCGAACTACATCGTGTTCGACAACGTGACCTTGGGCTCCAGCATGCCGGGACACAACGTTCCCGAACCCGCCGCGCTGGGCATGTTCGGCTTCGGTGCATTGCTGATCGGCCTGTTCGCGGGTCTGCGCCGGCGTCTGGCCTGATCTGCCTTTCGGCCTCTTCGGAACGCGGACAACCCCCGGCAACGGGGGTTGTCCCTTTCGGCATGATCGCATTCCGTTGGGTCGCGCTTGCGCGATGATGATCGGCTAACGCGAACCGCGGGTTTCCGTTCCGGAAACCCGCGGCGGTTCATCGGTGTCCGGGCGCCCGCGTCAATCCGGATTCACCCGCCGCTGCCGGGTGCTCCGTTCAGTTCCTCGTACAGCTTTTCGGCCTGCTGCTTTTCCGGGAAACCGGCGTTCGATTTCCGCAGCGCGTCGAGTGTCGCGCGCGCGCCGGCGCGATCGCCGGTGCGTGCCTGCGCCACGGCCAGATGGTATTGGATGGTCGGGACGTTCGGCGCCGCCTTGGCCGCCTTCACGAGGATCGGCAGCGCGGTTCCGGCCTGGCCGGCTTCGACCAGCGCCCAGCCGTAGGTGTCCTGGATACCGGGCGAGGCGGGCGCGAGCCGGTACGCGCGCTGTGCCAGCGACAGTGCCTCGGGGTTGTTCTGCCCGGCATAAATCCAGGCGAGATTGTTGAGCGCGTCGATGTTGGAGGGGAAGGCCTTCAGCACCAGTTCGTACTGCTCTGCCGCCGCCGCGTTCTGCGCGTGATCGAGGTAGTACTGCGCCAGCAGCAGGCGCACCGTGGCGTCGTCGGCATGCTTCGCCAGCCAGTCGCGCAACACGCCTTCCGGTGCCTTGGCCCCGGCTGCCTGCTGCGCCTCGAAGCTCTTGATCACCAGCGGGCGGTCGTAGCCAACCTTCAGGCCCTGGGCGTACGCCTGCGCGGCCTTGTCCCACGACTTCTGCGTCATGTACAGGTCGCCTTCCAGCGCATAGCCCGCCGCCTGCGTGGCGGGCCGCTTCTGCAATGCCTGCGCCAGCGCGACCGCGCCCGGCAGATCGTGGTCCTGCAGCTTCAGGAACGCCAGCAAGGTTGCCGCCATCACCTGATCCGGATCGGCCTTGATCACGGCGGCGAGATTGTCCGCCGCGGCCCGGTTGTCCTTGTTGAGAATCTGCGCGCGCGCCAGATTGGTCCGGTACAGGGGCACGTCCGGCGCGAGTTTCACGGCCTGCTGCAGCGGTTCCAGCGCCTCGCGGTAATGTCCGGCATTGAGTTCCGAGGCACCCACCGTGTTGAGCGCCATCGGATTGCCGGGCTCGATCTGCGCCAGTTGTCGGGCGATGCCGGTCGCCTCGTCGAACTGGCCGCTTTCGCTGTACAGCACCACCAGTCCGACATAAGGCGTGGCGAATTTGGGCGCCGCGGCGATGGCCTGCCTGAACCACTTGATCGCGCCCGCCTTGTCGCCCCGTGCCGCCGCGAGCCGGCCGAGTTCGCTCATGGCTGCGGCGTTGTGCGGGTCCTGTTTCAACACCGTTTGATAGCGGCCGGCAGCTTCCCCGTAATGGCCTTCCATCGAGTCCAGGCTGCCGAGGCTCAGCAGGGCCGCGAGATTTTTCGGATCCAGCTTGAGGGCCTGCTCGTATTCGGCGCGCGCCTCGGTGAGCTTGCCGTCGGCGACCAGCGCGGTGCCATGCAGCAGATGCGCGGCGCTGTCGTCCGGATGCTTCGCGACATAGGCCGCGGCCGTCCTGACGGCTTCGTCCGGGCGCTTGCCGTTCACGTAGGCCATCACCAGCATCCGGTTGCGTTGCGCCTCGCTGGCCGCATCGCCGGCGGGCATCTGCTGCAGCAGGCTGATCGCTTCGGCCGCATTGCCGCTGGCGAGGGCCTCGCCGGCGCGCGCGAACGGGGAATTGCCTGCGCTGCCGGCTTCGGGGGCCTTGGCCTGCGGCGTGCCGGCACCTGCCGCCGCTTCCCGTTGCAGCAAAGCCAGCAACTCGGCGTCGGAAGCCGTGCCGGGCACCGCCGGCCGCAACGTGGCCAGCGCCTGTTCCGAGCGTCCCTCGCGGAAAAAAGCCAGCGCCAGCAACTTGCGGGCATCGGTGTTGCCGGGCTCGATGCCCAGCACGTTGCCGAGATACATCTCGGCCTGGCCGTAGTTGCCCTGCGCGTAATTGACCGCACCCAGCAGCATCTGCGCCTGCGCGTTGTCGGGCGCCACCTTGAGCACCTGCTGAAGCTGCGACACCGCATCGTCCAGATGCCCCTGCTTGTACAGCACCACGGCGTGCAGGTAGTGCGGATACGGTTGCTCCGGCGCCATTTTTTCCAGCGTCTCGATGCTGGCCAGGGCCTGATCGAGCTGGTTCTGCTCCGCCTGCGCGGCGGCGAGCCGGGCCAGCGTGTAATAGCGCTCCTGCGGCAGCCAGCCGGGATTCTTGAAATCCAGCACTTTCCGGTAATCCGATTCGGCCGTGGCGAAATCCCTGCTGTCGAACGCGAGATCGCCCTTGGCCGCCCACGCCTGCGGATTCTCCGGCGCCGCGGCGATGGCCTGCTGCAGGTACCGGCTGGCGGCATCCTGATCCCTAGCTTGGGCCGCCAGCCTGGCGAGCCCGACCAGCGCCAGCGGATCCTTGGGTTCCAGCTTCAAGGCGGCCTGATACGACTGCCGGGCCTGGTCGTACTGCTTCAGCCCGCGTTGCGCATCGCCGCGCAGCACCTGCACGCGCGCCTTCACCCGGGGCTCGAAAGGCTGATCGGGCGAAAGGGTTTTCAGCAGTTCGTCGTACTGCCGCGTCACCAGCAGCGCCTCGCCCATCGGCACCGCCCAGCTTGCTTCCGGCGCGCCGTTCTTCTGCGCGTTCTGCAATTCGTTCAAGGCATCCTTGGGGTTGCCCAGCATCAGCGAAGCCCGGCCCAGCAGCACCCAGGCCTCGCCGTTCCTGCTGTCGTGCTGCAGGACTTTCTTGGCTTCGATGTAGGCGGCGCGGTATTGCCCGCCGGCGAGGTACTTCTCGCCGGCCGTCACGCTGCCGTTGCGGCTGGCCAGGCCGCAGCCGGCCAGGAACAGGCCCGCGCCAAGCAGCACCAGCAGGCGGCGCACGGGCCGTCCATTCACTTCGATGATGCGCATGTCCTTACCCTCGCTATTCCCGCGACGCGCGCGGACTCATTCGGCATCCGCCGGCTTTTTCAATCCGTACTTTTCCAGAAGGTCGTACAGCGTCGGCCGGCTGACGCCCAGCAGGTCCGCGACCCGCGAGAGGTTGCTGCCGACCTTGGTCATGGCCCGCTGGATCGCGCGCTTCTCGGCCTCGCTGCGCACCTGGCGCAGATCCAGGACTTCCTCGCCGCCGCTCGCGCCGAGGTGAAGGTCATCGGGTCCGATCTGCTTGCCCTCTGCCATGATCACCGCGCTGTTGACCGTGTTCTCCAGCTCGCGCACGTTGCCCGGCCAGGGATAGGCCTCGATGGCCTTCAGCGCCTTGGCGGAGAACCCGCGCACCGCGCGGCCGTGACGGGCGGCGGCCTGCTCCAGGAAGTGCCGCGCCAGCAGCACCGCGTCACCCGTCCGGTCGCGCAGCGGCGGCAGCCGGATGCTGACCTCGCTGACGCGGTAAAACAGGTCCTCGCGGAAACGCCCCGCGCGGATCAGCGCGGGCAGGTCCTGGTGCGTCGCGCAGACGATCCGCACGTCCACCGGAATCGTTTCGCGGCCGCCGATGCGCTCGATCACGCGTTCCTGCAGGAAACGCAGCAGCTTGGATTGCAGCGCCGGCGGCATGTCGCCGATTTCGTCGAGCAGCAGCGTGCCGCCGCCGGCCAGTTCGATCTTGCCCCGGGTCTGCCTGTGCGCGCCCGTGTAGGCGCCTTTCTCGTAGCCGAACAGCTCGGCTTCCAGCAGCGGTTCGGGAATGGCCGCGCAGTTGATCGCCACGAACGGCCCGTCGCGGCGCGCGCTCAAACGGTGCAGCGCGCGCGCGAACAATTCCTTGCCGGTGCCGGTTTCGCCCAGCAGCATCACGCTGGCGTTGGTGGGACCGACCTTTTCCACCAGCCGGCAGGCTTCGCGCATGGGCTGGCTGTGGCCGATGATGCCCTCGAGCGCCACCGACGACTGGCTCCGCAACTTGCGGTTCTCGGCTTCCAGTTCGTGCACCCGGAAGGCGCGGTCCACGATCAGGCGCAGCACTTCCAGATCGAGCGGCTTGGAACAGAAATCGAAGGCGCCGCTGCCGATGGCCTTGACGGCATTGTCGCGGTCGCCGTTGCCGGTGACCACGATGATCTTGGTGTACGGCGCCCGTTCCAGGAGCTCCGCGATCGTGGCGAATCCTTCGGACGTGCCGGCCGCGTCGGGCGGCAGACCCAGGTCCTGCAGCACCACCGCGGGCGCGTGGCGTTCCAATTGTTCCAATGCCGACGCACGGTCGCCCGCCACCACCACGTCGTGGTTCTCGAAACTCCAGCGCAACTGTTTCTGCAGTCCGACGTCGTCCTCGACGATCAGCAGACAACGCTTGGGCGTGTTCATGACGCCGCCCCCATTTCACCGACCGCCGCGGCATCGTCCGTGGCTGCGGCCAGCGGCAGGCGCACCGTGAACACGCTGCCGCGTCCGGGCGTGCTGGCGACATCGAGCGTGCCGCCCAGCGAGCGCACGTACTCGCGGGCCTGATAGGCGCCGATGCCCATGCCCTTGCTGGCCTTGGTGGTGAAGAAAGGCTGGAACAGGCGGTGGCGGATGAAATCCTCATCCATCCCGGCCCCGTCGTCCTCGATGTCGATCACGGCGTGCTCGGCCTCGCGTTTGAGCCTCAGCGTGACATGACCGTGTGCCATCGCCGCGTCCTGGGCGTTGCGGATCAGGTGCCCCAGCACCGCGGCGAGCTGCTCGGCATCGGCGTGCACCCACAGCGTTTCAGGCGAGGGCTCGTAAGCGGGTTTGGGCAACTGCGCGCTGCATTCGCCCAGCGCGCGTTCGATCACCGCCGCCAGCCGCACGCGGCCGGGCGCGGCCGGCGCCGCGCCGCCGCGCAACTGCTCCAGCAGGCGCGCGATGCGCCGCACCGAATTCGCCACCGTTTCCAGCATGTCGTCCACGAATGCCGGGTTGTGCTTGTGGCGCTCGGCGTTCTGCAGCAGCAGCGACTGCTGCGCCGCGATGTTCTTGAGATCGTGCATCAGGAACGCCGTCAGGCGGTTGAAGCCCTCGAACTGCCGCGCCTCGGCCAGCCGCCGCGCATTGGCGGCCTGCGCCAACGTGCCGGCCACCTGGCTGCCGGCGGTGCGCAGCAGATCGATGTCTTCCCAGTCGATCACGCGGCGCGCGCGCGCCTGCGCCAGCACCACGAATCCGATGAGCTTGTCCTCCAGCACCAGCGGCACCAGCAGCCACGCGCGCGGCAGGCCGGCCAGTTCGGCCGGGGCACGCAGGCGCTCGTCGCCCAGCGGCGGCGGCGCGGTCAGGTCGTAGATCCAGCGGCGCTCGCGCATGAACCCGAACGCGGGCCGGCCGGCCGCGAGTTTCAGGTCCGCAGGCACCGGCATGTTCCATTCGGCGGCGGGTGCGAAGACATCGGCATCGTCGCGCATGAACAGCACGCCGGCCGGGCTGTCCATGATCTGCGCCACGGCCCGCACCGCGCGCAGCGGCAGTTCCGTATCGCCGTCGCTGGCCGACAAGGTGGCGGTCAGGCGCAACCATTCCTCGCGGTAGTCGTGGCGGAAACTGAAGAAGTTCTTGTGCAGGAACACCCGCAGGCGTGAGCGCGCCTGCCCCGAACTGGCGAACACCAGCGCGGCCAGCAGCGCGAAGCAGATCAGCGTGATCTCCGCGACCCGGCCCCAGTCGCCGCCGTACAGGCGCACGTAGTAACCGCCCACCGCCGTGGCGATGATGTAGAACGCGATGACCATCAGGCTGGTGGAATAGAACACCGCGCCCCGCGACACGCCCACCTGCAGCGACCATTCCCGGTTGCGCGCCGCGGCCACGACCAGCAGCGGCACCAGCAGCGCATTCACCAGACCGCGCGCCGCCCACACGCTGGCATTGATCTGCTCGTAGAGCATCGCGTACGAGTACAGGAAGATGTCGTAGCCGAACAACGCGCCCAGCGCGATCACCAGGAACTTCAGGGCCCAGCGCTGTTCCGGCGCGACGTTGCGGTAAAGCTGCTCGAGAAACACCACGCCGATCAATGCCAGCATCAGCACGCCGGTCAGCGGCACGTTGACGCCGAACGGCAGCCAACCGGTCGCGGGCAGCAGGCAGTACAGCGCCAGCAGCACCCACAGCGCCTGCGCCGCGATGCGCAGTCCGCGCAGCGGTCCCGGCATCAGCCACGCGCCGAACAACGCAGCCACGAATGTCAGCCACGCGCCGTAGCGCAGCACTTCGGCCAGCAGCAGCCAGTGGACGGGCACGCTGTGCCGCCACTCCACGCCTGCAAGGAACACGCCCCACAGCACCGAGACCGCGCCGGCCGCGATCAGCAGCGCGCCGGTCCGCTGGCCGCGCCAGCTCGCCCCCAGCAGCACCGTCATCGCCAAAAACGCCGCTGCGGCGATCAGGTAACTGGCGATGATGATGGTGTGCATTGCTTCAAAGCCCCTGCCGCACAGCCCGATTGCCCTGCCCGCAAGACTCGCGTGCGCTCACGGGCTCACGCGCGTCCCGCCGCCTGCCGGCCGTCGGGCACGGTCATCGCCGCTTCCCCGGCGGCATCGGCCGGCACGGCCAGAAAGCGGGCGCGGATGTCGGCCACCACGCGTCCGGCGGTGTGCCCATCCCACAGGTCGGGCTTGCGCCCGTGCGTCCAGCGGCCCGCGAGGATGTCTTCCACTATCCGTTCGAGCGCGGCGGCGGTCACCAGCCGGTTGGTTCCCTGGGTGACGGTGATCGGGCGTTCCGTGGTGGTGCGCAGGGTGAGGCACGGGATGCCGAGATAGGTGGTTTCTTCCTGCACGCCGCCCGAATCGGTGATGGTCAGGCGTGCACCGCAGACCAGGTTCATGAAATCCACGTAGCCCAGCGGCTCGACGATATGCATCCCCGGCGCCTGCGCGAGTTCCGCCCACAGGCCGAAGGCTTCCAGATTCTTGCGGGTGCGCGGATGCACCGGAAACACCAGCGGCAGCCGCGCGGCGATGTCGCCCAGTTGCCGGGCCAGCACCGCCAGCGCCGCCGGTTCATCCACGTTGGATGGACGGTGCAGGGTGACCACGCCGTAGCCGCGCTCCTCGAGGCCGAGCCGTTGCCGCTGGCCGCTCGCCCTGATGCGCTCGCGCATCAGTTCGTAGGAATCGATCATGATGTTGCCGACGCGCGTGATCTTGTCCGGCGCCACGCCTTCGGCGGCGAGGTTTTCGTCCGCATCCGGCGACGGCGTCCACAGGATGTCCGCCACCGCGTCCGTCACCAGCCGGTTGATTTCCTCGGGCATGTCGCGGTCGCGGCTGCGCAGGCCGGCCTCGAGGTGAGCGACCGGAATGCGCAGCTTGGCGCCGACCAGCGCGCAGGCCAGCGTGGAGTTGACGTCACCGACCACGATGACCAGGTCCGGCCGGTCCTCGTTGCAGGCGTCCTCGTAGGCCAGCATCACCCCGGCGGTCTGCGCGGCGTGACTGCCGCTGCCCACGCCCAGGTGCACGTGCGGTGACGGCAGCTTGAGGTCGCGGAAAAACGCGTCGGACATGTTCGCGTCGTAGTGCTGGCCGGTGTGCACCAGCCGCAGGCTGCACCACGGCTGTCCGTGCAGGGCATGGAACAGGGGCGCGACTTTCATGAAATTCGGCCGCGCGGCCGCGATCAAGTCGATCCTGAGTCGTCGCATCAATCCAGCCCCCCGTCCTTCCCTTCGTCGCTGCATCGAGTGTACCAGCGGCTTCCGCCATCCCCGGGTGACTCCCCCGCGGGTCCGCACGTCCATCGTTGGCTGGCAGCGATGCCAAAAAAATGGCCCGCCGGCGTGGCGGGCCATGGATTCAAGCCGTGGCGAATCCTCAGGAGAGTGCGGCCCTTTTCAGGCCTTCAGCGAACGGCGGCGCATCGCCGCGAATCCGCCGATCAACAGCACGCCCAGTCCGAACATGCCCAGCACCGCGGGTTCCGGTACCGGATGCACCGATTCCACCAGCACGATGAAGTCGTTGTAGTCCAGGTCCGAATTCCCGAACGCCTGGTCTTCCCAGGCCAGCAGCCACTCGTTGGAAAGGAACGTGCCACTGGTATTCCCGGTCTTGAGGGTGGTTTTGTTGTTACCCTCGTAGGCCACCATGTGCGGCATCCCGTTCGGATACGTGTTGCCGCCAGGCTGGTTCATCTTCGCGTCGGAGAAAAAAGTGGGCGCGCCGTTGTCGGTACTGAGGTAATAGCCGAACAGGTTGGTCACGCCGAAATGCGCCGACGTCTGGCCCATGAAATTACCGCTGGCGTTGAAGTAGGCCGCCGTGTAATTGCCATTGCCCAGATTGATCAGCGTGGTATGCCAGCCTGCACCCGCGGGGCCGCTGAACAATTGCAGATAGTTGCTCGGGTTGCTGGGGTCGAAAATGCCGAAGCTGTTGTTGTTGGCATTGCCCGCAATTTCCAACACGATCTTGTTTTCGCTTGCGCCGGTCGCACCCATCGACCAGAAGGCACTGGGGACGACCTGCTGGGTGTACGGGTTGTAACTCGGTCCGCTCGTCACGATGCTGTGCGAGTTGTGGTTGGGGGAACCCGGGGCCGCAAGAATGTTGACGAGACCGGTGCCGGGACCGTCCTGGCCGTACGGCGCGATGCAGACCGGCGCACCCTGGGTTTGAATCCCGGTGGCCGGCGCGGCCGGGCAGGGTGTCGCAAAGGCCTGACCCGCAAACAGGGCCGTGATGGCCAATCCGACCAGCCCGACAGATTTGATGGTGTTCATGGTGTAGCTCCCGAAAAAGGTTTACTGCAGAAGGGGTACCGCAAAACGAGCACGCATCCCCTCTAAAGCACTTCGCATGCCAACTCTATAACTCATTGATTTCAAATAAAATAATAGGCAGAATCGGTCGGAAAAACGGGAAAAATGTAAAGTCTTCCGACAGTTCAGGCGGAGCCGGTTTCGGGCCCGCGGGCCGGAGCGGGGGCGCCGGCTCCGGTCCGACGGCAAATCCGCTTTTTCTTGCTCCCGTAGTGAAGCTCTGAACAAATCCATCCCGGATTTGTCAGAGCAAGCCGAATTCGGTACACGTCCGAATTCGGCTTCGCCAATCAAGCACTTACAGCCCATGCGTGCTTGATTGGCGGTCGGCACATCCCTGTGCCGCATGGAAACTCTGATCAATCAGAGTTTCCATGGCTGCTGAAGCGCCGGACCGGCAACGCGAGGTTGTAAAGAAATCCGGCATCCGCCGAGGCCGAACGCGGCGCTGGCGGGATTCGAAAAAGGACAACCCCCGTCGCCGGGGGTTGTCCGTGCAAGCAAAGGGGGCGGCGGTCAATCCGACCGGTGCCGGCGCAGCACCAGCAGCAGGCCCACCAGCAGGACACCGAAACCGAAGATGCCCAGCGCGGCCGGTTCGGGAACGGTGTAGAGGATGAAGTCCGCCCCCAGCAGGATGTTGCCGTCGTCGCGGCCGCTCTGATTGCGCAGGCTGGGCGTCACCCAGATGTCGGTCACGCCGAGCAGATCCTGGTCGGTGAAGTTGAACGAGCAGGTAGCCGGATGGCCCGTGCCGCCGAAGTCGGTGCAGCTTGCCAGCAGGGTCGGCGTGCAGGCGCCGCCCACCGTGCAGGCAGCGCCCAGCAGGTAACCGGTTTCATCGCCGCCGGGATAACCGATCCCATTCACCGAGGAGAGATTGACCGTCAGGCTGCTCCAGCCGGTGAGATCCTTGATGTTCAGGTCGATCATCTGCCACGGCGTGGTGCCGATTTCCTTCTGGCTGCACGCGTTGTGGGTGGGATGCTGGTTGCAGGCGACGCCCAGACCCGTTTCAGCGGGGGTCGAGGCCTTGTAGGTCATGACGGCGGCGGTCCACGCACCGCTGTCGTATTCCCAGGCGGTGAGGTTCAGGATGCCATGGGGATCGCCGATCACGGGCGAGTCCCAGCTATGGCTGCCGGCGGCGTTCTGGAGTCCCACATGAATGGGTATGGCTTGCGCCGAGAAGGCCGCCAGGCCCAGGAGTGCACCCAGACCCAACGTCATGGATCGCAGCAGGGAGTTGCGCATGGTGATCACCGGTATGCCGTGAACAAGCTTCCCTGGCAACGGAAGTCCTTCGTGGATTCAAGGGCCGCAGCCCTTGATCGTGAAATGAGGGGCATATTGCGTGCCAAGATCGCAAGCGGTTGATTTACCTTGTCCGTCATCGAGACGATCGGGATTTTCATCCCGAAAACGTAAGGTTTTTCGACGCTGATGATGGGCCGCGGACATAAATCCGCCCCATTCATTTTTCCGGCCAGTGGTCATGCGTTTTTCCACCACGAATTCGCGCCCTCGATCGGATTGACTAAGCGATGGCCGGAGCCCGCCGAATGGACCCCACGATTTCGCGATGCCGCACGGACGAAAGCCCGTCGCGGCTTTCGACGGCGTCGATCGTTCGATGCTCCGCAAGGCGTCGCCTGAAAGTGCCGGAAAGTCCTGATCTGTGATCGGCCATCCCGACGCTGCCATTCGACCGCCGTTGAAAGCGGCTTGCACGGGTTCCTGCAGGGGTACAGACTGCGCCGGTAAGTCGCGGGCTCGCGACGGGGGGCGGTCGCGTGAAGGCAGCAGTGTTTTTCAGCGAGCTCAGGCGGCGCAACGTGTATCGCGCCGGCGCGTTCTACGCGGCCGCGGTGTGGGCGCTGGCACAGGGACTGGCGCAGTTGCTGCCGCTGTTCGGCGACTACAACTGGATCGCGCGCGGGTTCGTGATCGCCTGCGTGATCGGCTTTCCGTTCTGGCTGGCATTCGCCTGGTTCTACGAGATCACGCCGACCGGCTTGAAGCGCGAAAGCGAGGTCGCGCGTGACGACTCGCTCACCCGCGCGACCGGCAGGAAGATCGACCGCTGGATCATCGCCGTGCTCGCGATCGCGGTGGTGCTGCTGGTCGCCAATACGCTGACGCGGCGCCGTGAAACCGCCGGCGCCATCGACGCCGGGAGCTTGCAGGCGCAGTTTGCGCAGATACCGGACAAATCCGTCGCCGTGCTGCCTCTCGCCAACGAAAGCGGCGATCCCAGACAGGAATACTTCTCCGACGGCCTGTCCGAAGAGCTGATTTCCGACCTCACCCAGATCGACGGATTGAAGGTGATCGGCAAGTATTCCAGTTTCAAATTCCGCAACAGCAGGGACAGTCCCGCGCAGATCGGCCTCGCGCTGGGCGTGGCCCACCTGATCCAGGGTTCGCTGTTCCAGCAGGGCGATCGCATCCGCGTCACCGTCGGCATGATCCGCGCCGCCGACGGCCGCAGCGTGTGGTCGCACAGCTACGAGGCGCAACTGCGGGACGTGTTCGCGATCCAGTCGCAGATCGGCCACGCGGTCGCCGCCGCGCTCAAGATCAAGCTGCTGGGCCAGCCGCTGGTGTCCGACGACAAGCCGCCGAGCGGCAACGTCGAAGCCTACCAGCTCATGCTGCAGGGACACGCCCTCGTGCAGCGCCAGACCGAGGCCGGCTTCCGGCAGGGCGTCGCGCTGTTACGGCAGGCGCTCAAGCTAGATCCCGGTTACGCCTATGCCTGGGGCGTGCTGTCCACCGCGCTGGTCAATCAGGGACAGATCACGCTGACGGGCGATGCCCGCGAGCAGGCCTACGCGCAGGCGCGCGTGGCGGCGGACAGGCAGCAGGCGCTGGCGCCAGACGCCGCGGAGACCTACCTCGTCCGCGGTTATCTGCTGTCGAACGTCGACAACGATCCGCCGGGCGCGCTGGCGCAATTCAAACGCGCCTCGGAGCTGGCGCCGAACAACGGCAGGGTGATGACTTTCCTCGCCTACGGACTCGCGACCGTCGGACAACTGGAGCAGTCGGCCGACCTGTTCCGCAAAGCCATCGCCACCGATCCCCTGCACGCCTACCAGTACGCGAGTCTGGCCAGCGTGCTGCTGGGCCAGCGCCAGCTCGACGCCGCCGAACAGGCGACCCGCAAGGCGCTCACGCTGCAACCCGATTATCCGGGCCTGTACGTGATGCTGGCGCAGATCGACATCCTGCGCGGCGATGCCGCCGCCGCCCAGCGCGACGCAAAACAGGAAACCGATCCGGTGCTGGGGCCGTGGGTACGCGCGATGGCGCTGCAGATCGGTCCCGACCGCGGGCAGGCCGATCTGGCGTTGCATGATTACGTGGCGAAGTACGGCCACACCGAACCCTATTTCGTCGCCGACCTGTATGCGTTGCGCGCCCAGCCCGACGCGATGTTCGACTGGCTGCAACACGCCCTCGCGCAGCACGACCCGGCGATTTTCAGCCTGCTGTTCGATCCCTTCCCGCTCGCCTACCGGCACGATCCGCGTTTCGCCGCCTTGTGCCGGCAAGCGGGCTTGCTGCCGCCGAGCCCATCGCCGTTGACGGGCAGCGCGGGCTGAGCGATCGACGCCAGGGCCGCGGGGCGTCGCGGAACCGCGATCACGGATCGATCCATCGGATTGTCCGGACCTCGCTCCGGTGATGTCGCGACGATCACTCGCGGCCGTGCCGGCGCGGCTGCGGTCCTGATTGTCGAGCGCGTCCACGCGCACCTCGCCCTGCTTCGAATGTGCCGCATTCCACCGAACGGCATGCCAAACATGCACGGGTTAGTCAAGGCGTGGTGGACTTCACAATTCATCGCGAACTCATATGTGTAAGGTACTTTCCCCGCTCATGAAGGAATCCGGCGGCATCGCCGTTCCGACATAGCACTTGAAGATCTCGAACAGGGTGGCGTGACCCCTCGCGGGCCACGAAGGGGGATCTTTGTGCCCTTGAAACCCGTGGCGCAGAACGGGTCAGGGGGTTTGTCATCCGACGCGAAGCTAGGGAAATGACCGTGAATACGAACCGGCAATCACCAACGTCGAATCGGGGGACCCGCCTTTTTCGGATGGCCGGAAAACGGATGGGTGCCTACTGGGGATGCGTCCTGCTGTTGGGCGCGGCGCAGGCACACGCAGCAGCGGTGGTCACGGACTACGCGGTCAGCCTGGCCCCGCAAACGCAAAGCAACGTTCCGGTCACCTTCGGGCAGGTCTTCAAGGACGGTGATGTTCCCGCCGGCGCGACCTTGACCGCCAGCGTCAACGGCCAGCCGGTGACCCTGCAGGTGGATGCCAAGGCGACCAACCCGGACGGCAGCCTGCGCCACGCGGTGCTGACGGCGCTGGTTCCCTGGTTGCCGGCCGGTGCAAAGCTGCCGCTTGCGCTCGGCACGGGATCCGATTCGACGGGCCAGGGCAATCCGGTCACGCTGTCGCAACTGCTCGCGACCAATTACAACGCCGGAGTGGCGATCAGTCTTGGCGGCAAGACCTACACGCTGAGCGCGCGCGGTCTCTTGCAGGCGGCCGCGAATGCGAATGCCTGCGCGCCATGGGACACCCAGTGCAACACCTGGCTTTCCGGTCCGCTGGTCAGCGAGTGGGTGGTCAACGGCCCCGTGACGGCAGCCGACGGCACCACCAATCCCAGCCTGCAGGTCTTTTTCGCGGTGCGCGCCTACGCCGGCACCACGCCCGGCAGCATCGGCTTCGTGCGCACCGACATCATCGTCGAGAACACCCGTGCGTTCTCGCCGCAGGCCCAGCCGCAGTACACCGCGACCCTCACTTCCGGCAGCGCCAGCTACACCAGCCCCGCGCTCACCCAGTACACCGCCACCCGCTGGCACAAGGTGCTGTGGTGGAACAACGCCCAGCCGCAGGTTTATCTGCAACAAGACACCCGGTACATCCAGGCCAGCAAGGCCGTCTCGCAATACATGCCGCTGACGCCCGACGAATCGTTCCTGGGCAGCCTGCGCCAGTTCTGCGCGCCACTGGATTATTGCGACCAGACGCAGGCGATGGGCACCACCGGCGCCCAGGCCGCGATCGGCCCCCTGCCGCGCTGGACCAGCGTGTACATCGTCGATCCCGACGTGCGTGCCTACAACTGGATGCTGGCCAACACCGACGCACTCGGTGCCTACAGCATCCATTACCGCGA
>JAJPHQ010000091.1 GCA_021325195.1 Gammaproteobacteria bacterium
CGGCGGGGGGCTGGTCGCCGAGATCAACATCACGCCGCTGATCGACGTGATGCTGGTGCTGCTGGTCATTTTCATGATTACCGCCCCGCTGGTGCAGCACAACATCAAGATCGACCTGCCGCAGCCCAACCCGAACGTGAAGCCGCCGGAGAATCCGCCGACGCCGCACACCCTGTCGATCAAGGAAGACGGATCGATGTCGTGGGACGACCTGCCGATCTCCAACCTCGAATTGCAGGCGCAGTTGCTGCAGATCGGTGCCAAGCCGCTGGATCAGCAGCCGCAGCTGCACATCAAGGCGGCCGACGCCACGCAGTACGACTACATCGCGCGGGTGATGGCGGAAGCGCGGCGCGCCAACGTCCAGAAGATCGGCTTCGAGAAGTGAGGGACTAGAGCCATGGCAATGAGCTTGGGCGATACCGGCGGCACCGCCAATCCCAGTCCGGAGATCAACGTCACGCCGCTGGCCGACGTGATGCTGGTGCTGCTGATCATCTTCATGATCACCGCGCCGCTGATGTCGCACCGGATCAAGGTGGATCTGCCGCACGCGGACCCGAACACCAAGCCCACGCCCATCCAGGTGCCGCCCATCGATCTGGCGATCGAACCGGACGGCTCGCTGTACTGGAACGACAGCGCCATCAACGAGGCCGAATTCAAGGCCCGTCTGGCCGTCGCCGCCCAGCAGAACCCGCAGCCGGAACTCAACATCCGTGCCGACAAGACCACCACCTACAAGGTCATCTGGCAGGCCATGTCGGACGCCAAGGCCGCAGGGATGGTGCATCTGGGCTTCATCACCACCGGCAAGCAGAGCGAAATGTCCGGCGGTTGACCGTGTCGAACCCGCAAGCGTGAACGAAAATGCCGCGCGCTGCGCGGCATTTTCATGCGCGTTCCAGGCCGGGTCAGGTCAGGATCGCGACGTAGTTGCGGACGGTCCGCTCGAGGCCCTCGTACAGCGCCTCGCTGATCAGCGCATGGCCGATGGAGACTTCCGCAAGATCGGGAATGGCGCGTTTCAGCGCAGGCAGGTTGCGCTGATTGAGATCGTGTCCTGCATTCACGGCGAGGCCGGCATTGCGGGCCCGCCTCGCGGTATCGGCGCAGCGGCGCAATTCGATTTCGGGCGATCCCGCCGCGAAGGCCTTGGCGTAAGGCCCCGTGTACAACTCGACGCGCGCGACGCCCATCGTCCTGGCCAGTTCGAATCCCTGGGTGATGCCGATGTCCACGAACAGCGACACCCGGCAGCCCAGTGCATTCAATTCGGACACGATCGGCGCGAGCCGTCCGGCATCGCGCATCAGATCGAAACCATGGTCGGACGTAATCTGGTTGTCGGAGTCGGGAACCAGCGTCGCCTGCGTGGGGCGCGACTGGCGTACCAGTTCGATGAAACCGGGATAGCCGGGACGCGGCGGCGCGAAGGGATTGCCTTCGAGGTTGTATTCGACCCGCCCCTGGGTCAGCCCGGCCAGCAGCGCGACGTCTTCGGGGGTGATGTGCCGGCGGTCGGGGCGCGGGTGCACGGTGATGCCGCCGCAGCCCGCCGCGATGCAGGTGTTGGCCGCGGTGGCGAGATCGGGTTCATGGCCGCCGCGCGCATTGCGCAGTACCGCGATCTTGTTCAGGTTGACGCTGAGCAAGGTCATTTCCGAACCTCGGCCGGTTGTCGAGCAAGCGCCTGTCCTGCACCCGGCTCGCGTCATCCCCGGCGCCAGCCTGCGGGCCAGCTCCGCCGCTCGGGCAGTGCGGACAGGGATGTCGACGGTTGCCGGTTGCGAATCATCGCAGAAATCCGGGTTCATGGCTGATCCCGCGCTCGGGAATGACGGCACGGGCCATGCGCACAAAAACGGCGCGGATCTTGCGATCCGCGCCGGAGAGTGCAGGCTTCATGGCATTGCCGATACCGTAGAAGCCACGGGGAGACTTCCCGAACATTCTGACACGCTAGGCGCGCGCGAGTTCCACGATCGTGGGCAACTTCAGGCAGCGGTCAGGCGCCACCCCCGGACTGCCCGTGGCTCCCCGCGCCAGGCCAGCGCGGCGCTGTAGCCCGGCACGGGCCGGAATCCCAGCAACTGCCATTCGCGCGCGTCACCCAGCGCGGGATCGAGAGACCGCAATCGCCAGCCGTCGTCAGCGACCGAAAAAACCAGCCGGTCGAGCCCGAACGACAAGCCCTCGCCACGCGCCTTGAGCACCGCCTCCTTGGCGCACCACAGCCGGTAGAACGCGAGCTTGCGGTCGGTCTCGTCCAGGCCTTGCAGGGCCTCGGCTTCCGACGGCGCGAAGAAGCGCCGCGCGATCTCCAGCGCGCGCACCGGTTCAGCGTGCCGTTCGATATCGACACCCAGTTCGATCCCGCGGCCGATCGCCACTAGTGCCTGCTCGCCGCTGTGCGACCAGTTGAATGACAGCGGCGGATGCGCGGCCTCACGTTCCGCAACGCTGAAACCGGGGGACGGAAACACGAGGTGCGGTTTCCCGTTGGCGCCCTCGCGCAGCACCAGCCGTTCCGGTGCGGTCTTCAGATACGCCGCCAGCAGCCGCAGCAACGGTTCGCGGCCGGACTTGCGGACATACGGCAATCGCCACAGATGCACGCTGCCGGGTTCGAATCGCGCCGCGGCCTGGGCGGGTCCGGCCTCGGTGAACGCGAGAACGTCCGGCATCGGGCAAACCCGGCTTTCGATCAGTGCGGCAGGCGCTGGTCGATCAGGTTCTGCACCACCGAAGGATCGGCCAGTGTGGAGATGTCGCCCAGCGATTCCGTCGCGATTTCGTTCGAACCCGCCTCGGCGATCTTGCGCAGGATCCGGCGCATGATCTTGCCCGAGCGCGTCTTCGGCAGCGCCGGCGCCCATTGCAGATATTCCGGCGCGGCAAACGCGCCGATCTGCTTGCGCACGTCCCCTGCCAATTCCTTCTTCAGTTCCTCGCTCGGCGGCACGCCGGCCTTCAACGTCACGAACGCGTAGATCGCCTGCCCCTTCACCGCATGCGGACAACCCACCACCGCGGCTTCGGCCACCCGCTGGTCGCCTACCAATGCGCTTTCCACTTCGGCGGTGCCGATCCGGTGGCCGGACACGTTGATCACGTCGTCCACGCGGCCGGTGATCCACCAGTCGCTGTCCTTGTCACGGCGCGCGCCGTCGCCGGTGGTATAGACGCCCGGATACATCCTGAAATAGGTGTCGATGAAACGCTGGTGGTCGCCATACACCGTGCGCATCTGGCCGGGCCAGGAATCGGTGATCACCAGATTGCCCTCGCCCGCGCCTTCGATGCGCCTGCCTTCCGCATCGACCAGCGCGGGCTGGATGCCGAAGAAGGGTTTCATCGCCGCGCCGGGTTTCAGGGCTTGCGCACCAGGCAGGGGCGTGATCAGGATGCCGCCCGTTTCGGTCTGCCACCAGGTATCGACGATCGGACAGCGGCCATCGCCGACCACGTTGAAATACCACTCCCACGCCTCGGGATTGATCGGCTCGCCCACCGAACCCAGCAGCCTCAGCGATTTCCGCGAGGTCTTCTTGACCGGCCCTTCGCCCTCGCGCATCAGCGCGCGGATCGCAGTCGGCGCGGTGTAGAGAATCGTGACCTTGTGCTTGTCGCACACTTGCCAGATGCGCGAGGCATCCGGCCAGTTGGGCACGCCCTCGAACACCAGCGAGGTCGCGCCGTTGGCGAGCGGTCCGTACACGATGTAGCTGTGGCCGGTGACCCAGCCGACATCGGCGGTGCACCAGTAGATGTCGTCCTCGCGCAGGTCGAACACCGCTTCGTGGGTCAGCGAGACCCACACCATGTAACCGCCGATGGTGTGCAACACGCCTTTCGGCTTGCCGGTGCTGCCCGAGGTGTACAGGATGAACAGCGGGTCTTCCGCGTTCATCGGTTCCGGCGCGCAGTCGGCGGCCTGGCCTTCGACCAGCGTGTGCCACCAGCGGTCGCGCGGCGACTGCATCGGCACCGCGCCCCCGGTGCGGCGCAGCACGATCACGGTTTCCACGCTGGTGGTACCGGGGCGGGTCAGGGCCTCGTCCACGTTGATCTTCAGCGGGATCTTCCTGCCGGCGCGCACGCCTTCGTCGGCGGTGATCACCAGTTTGCACTGCGAATCGGCGATCCGTCCGGCCAGCGCGTCGGGCGAAAAACCGCCGAACACGACGGAATGGATCGCGCCGATCCGCGCGCAGGCCAGCATCGCCACCGCGGCTTCCGGCACCATGGGCATGTAGATCGCGACCCGCTCGCCCTTCTGCACCCCCAGATTCTTCAGCGCGTTCGCGAAGCGGCACACTTCGGCGTGCAGTTCCCGATAGCTGAGGCTGCGCGATTCGTCCGGATCGTCACCTTCGAACAGGATCGCGGTCTTGTTTCCGCGTTGCTGCAGATGCCGGTCCAGGCAACTGACGGTGGGATTCAGCACGCCGTCGGCGTACCAGCGGATGTGCAGGTCTTTCGCATCGAACGAGACGTCCTTGATCTGCGTGGGTGGCCTGATCCACTCCAGCCGCTCCGCCGCCTTTTTCCAGAAACCGGCAGGATCGCGCAGCGATTCGGCGTACTGCCGCACATAGTCGCCGGGCTTGATACGTTCGCCTTGCGCGAATGCCGGCGGGACAGGATGGGTCGTGCTCATGGCTGACACTCCTTGGCGTACGCAAGAAGGGCAAGCCTAGCAAAAAGGGGAGATGCCGCGGCGGTGCAGGCGGCGCTCAGGCCGCACCGGGTGGCGGCAGGCGTTGATCGCCGTCGGCAGCCGGCCGGTGCATCGACGAGCGCAGTGCTTCCAGCTCGCGTTCGGTCATGTGTTCGGGGCGCGAGCTGGCGCGGACATGGCGCTCGATGAACACCAGCACCGCACCGATGCTGCCCAGCAGGCCGACCGCGAGGCCCAGGCCCAGCCAGCCCGGCGAGTGCGTCAGGAAGGCCAGCAGGAAACCCAGCAGCGCGGCGACGATCAGCCCCCACAGCATGAACAATCCCCCGTCGTTGACGGCCGGGATCATAGCGCGGCCTCGCTGCAACGGCGTATCGTGGCCGCCGTCGAGGCCGGGAATCCGTGAACATGATCGCAGCCCCTTCGATCGCGCTGGCCGGCGTGCTGTCCTGGGCGTCCGGCTTCCGCCTGTACGCCGCGCTGTTCCTTGCCGGGATGCTGGACCGCCTGCAGTGGGTGCACCTGCCGCCGGCGCTGGCGGTGCTGTCGCACACGCCGGTGCTGATCGCGACCGGCGCGTTGCTGGTCATCGAATTCCTGATGGACAAGGTGCCCGCCGTCGACAGCGCGTGGGACGGCGTGCAGACCTTCGTGCGGGTGCCGTTCGGCGCGCTGCTGGCGTGGGGCGTGTTTGCGCATGCCACGCCCGAGGTGCAGGCGATCGCGGCGATCCTGGGCGGCGCGCTGGCAGCCGGCACGCACGTGGCCAAGGCCGGTACGCGCGCGCTGGTCAACACCTCGCCCGAGCCGTTCTCCAACTGGGGCCTCAGCTTTTCCGAGGATGGCGTCCTGCTGGCGGGAATGTGGCTGGCGTTCGCGCATCCCGTGGCGTTCCTCGTGCTCCTCGGCCTGTTCGTGCTGGCGCTGGTCTGGCTGTTGCCGAAGCTGTGGCGCGGCGTGCTGGCCTTGCGCCGCGGGCTGACCCGCTTGTTCTCGCGTGCCGAAGCGGGACCGGAGGCGCCGCTTCGCAGGCATTGAGACTCGGCGGGTTCAAAATGCGCAGATGGCCATGCATGCGTCACCGCCGCTCGATCCCCTGAAAGGCCGCGGCGCGCTGAGCAATCGCGAAGGCCGGTTCGAGACGACCGTCCACCATGCCGAGGACGACGGCTGGCCGCGCGATGCCGAAGCCTCGCCGCCGCGTCCCGAAACCCGGGTCAGCCTCGAACGCGCGCGCAGCATCATCAGCCGCAACGACTCGCCGGACGTGCCGTTCGAGCAGTCGGTCAACCCCTACCGCGGCTGCGAGCACGGCTGCATCTACTGCTATGCGCGGCCCTCGCATGCGTATCTGAACCTTTCGCCGGGGCTGGATTTCGAGACGCGGCTGTTCGCCAAGGCCAACGCGGCCGAACAGCTCGCGCGCGAACTGGCGAAGCCCGGTTACCGCTGCACGCCGATCAACCTGGGCGCCAACACCGATCCGTATCAACCGGTCGAACGCCGTTGCCGGCTGACGCGTTCGATCCTGGAGGTGCTGCGCGAAGCCGGTCACCCCTGCACCATCGTCACCAAGAACGCCGGCGTCGAACGGGATCTGGACATCCTGGTGCCGATGGCCCGGAAGCGCCTCGTGCACGTGTTCGTCTCGTGCGCGCATCTGGACAACCGGCTCGCGGCGAAACTGGAACCGCGCGCCTCCGCCCCGCACCGGCGGATCAAGGCGATCAGGACACTCAACGCTGCCGGCGTGCCCTGCGGCGTACTGGTCGCGCCGATCATTCCCGCATTGAACGACCGCGACATGGAGCACGTCCTGGAGACCGCAGCCGAAGCGGGGGCGAAGGTCGCGGGCTACACTACCCTGCGGCTGCCGCACGAACTGAAGGAGCTGTTCCGCGAATGGCTGGCTGCGCACGTGCCGCAGCGCGCCGAACACGTGATGAGCCTGGTGCGGCAGATGAACGGCGGTCGCGACTACGATGCCGACTTCCGGACGCGCATGCACGGCCAGGGTGAATTTGCGCGGCTGATTGCGCGCCGCTTCGAGGTCGCCTGCGCGAAATACGGCTTCAACCGCGGGCGCAACCTGTCACTGGATTGCACGCGCTTCACCCCGCCGCGCGCACCCTCGCCGCAAGGCGAACTGTTCTGAGCGCGCTCACGATCCGGCGCAGTAACCCGGACAAATTCGTCTGGAACGAATTTGAACAACCGAAGGTCGGCCCGAAGGGCAAAGTCCATGGACGGACTTTGTAATCTGCCGTGGTTTTGCGGCAAACGGGAGCGGATTCCGGATCACACCCGCTGCGCGGGTTCGTCCGGAATGACGAAGGTATTTTCGGGACGCCACACTAGTTCGCGGCCAGGTACTTCCCGAACCAGGCCAGCGAGCGGCGCAGGATGTCCTTCTGGTCGGCGGGGTCGGCGATGTGATGGCCCTGGTTGGCATAGACCACCAGCGTGGTCGGCACCCCCAGGTCGTTGAGCGCGTGCCAGTACTCGAACGATTGCGGCGCGGGGCACTCCTCGTCGCGCTCGCCCACCACGATCAGCGCCGGCGTGTGGTCGCGCCTGATGAAGTTGATCGCCGAGCTTTTCGCGTACGCCTGCGGATCGTCGTACAGCGAGGCGCCGAAGAACGGAATCATCCACTTGTCGATCTGGTTTTCGCCGTAATAGCTCTGCCAGTCGGACAGGCCCGCGCCGGCCACCACCGCCTTGAAGCGACCGGTCTGGGTCGGCGCGAACATGCTCATGAAACCGCCGTAACTCCAGCCGAGCATGCCGAGGCGGTGATCGTCCACCGGTGCGGCTTTCTCGACCGCATCGACGCCGGCGAGGATGTCGCGCAGGTCGCCGTAGCCCATGTCGCCCCGCACGCCCTCCGCGAACGCTTCGCCCTCGCCGAAGCTGCCGCGCGGGTTGGGCAGCAGCACGAAGTAGCCGAACGTCGAGTACGCCGTCGCCGGGTTGTTCCAGCTCGGCAGGTTCACCCACGAGGGGCCGCCGTGCACGTACACCAGCATCGGGTAGTGCCGGTGCGGATCGTAATGGTCGGGATACAGCAGCCAGCCCTGCACGTGAAAGCCCTGGTCGTTCCATTCGACCGATTGCGCCTTGCCCCAATCCGCCTCGAGCGCGGCATTGATCGAGGTGACCGCGGGCGGCGGCGCGGTGGTGAGCAGACCGGCATGCACCTCGGGCGGCTGCCCGAATGAACTCTGGAAATACGCGAGCCTGGGCGGACGCCGGTCGTCCGAAACCGACACCGCCAGCGCTTCGCGGCCGTCGCCGATCGTTCCCGGCGCGCTGAACCACAGGCGGGTCTGCCGCGCGGAAGCCGGGCCGGTGATCGTGTATTCCGCAAGCTGCACGTGGCCGCTGGCGATCTGGCTGACCAGCAGCGAGCGCGGCGCCAGGAATCGGAACCACGACGGCGTCACCTTGATGCCCGGCGTCATGTCCACCGGCGTGCCGCCGCTCGCGGGCACGCTGTAGATGTCGCCGCCGGTCGCGCCGCGGTCGCTCATCAGTCCGCCGATGAAATAGACCTGCGCGGCATTGGGCGACCAGCGCGGCAGCGCGATCTGCAGGCCGTGCAGCGGACCGCTCGCCGAGGCCGGATCGACGATCATGCTCGGCGTGGCGCCTGCCCGGGCGTCCTGCACGTACAGCCTGGCGATCCACCAGTTGTCGTCGCCCGGCGGCGGCGCGGCGGTGAAGACGATCCGGTTGCCGACCGGCGAGACGTGGAATTCGTACACGTACAGGCCTTGCGGCGTCAGCACCTGCGGTGCGCCGCCGTCGGCCGGAATGGCCGCGACGCGTTCGACCTGTTGGTCCCCCTCGCCGATCACGCCCACGCGCGGATTGCCCGACGCGGTCGCCTCCGGCAGGCGCGTCGCGCCCGGCACGTACAGGAATGCGATGCGCTTGCCGTCGCGGCTCCACTGCATGCCGCTGGCGTAGCCGTCGATCTCGGCGAGCTTCCTGGGCGGCGTGCCGGCCTGCACGTCCAGCAGCCAGATCGCGCCCCGGATCGGTTTGGTGTTGGAAGGATCGACCTTGCAGCGCGTCAGCACCGCCAGCAGGTTCCAGCGCGGCGCCCAGCGGAGATCCCGCTCCCCGCAACCATCCGGGATCGCGATCGTGCGCGCGTCCTTGCCGCTGGGGCTGGCGAGTTGCAGCCGTGTCTGCTCATGGTGCGAAACGATCCACGCCAGATGCTGGCCGTCGTAGGAAAGCGCGACCGCGCTGATGTCCTGCACCTTGTCGCGCTGGGCGAGGATCTCGTCGATCCGCGCGCCGGTTTGCGTGTCCGGCGCGGCCTGCAGCAGCGGTGCGACCAGCAGTGTCGCGATGGCTGCGAGAAACCGAAGAGGACGAGGCATGGCGATGACCTCCGGCGCTGGAACAGCAAAACTATAGCGCGGATGAAAGCGCACAGAATGCCCCTCGGCACGGCCGTGCCCGGGCCGCCGCGGCGGGCGTCGCGGTGCCATTCGCCGGGCGCGTTTTCCTCCCTGCGCGCGCAGGGCGCCCGTGCACCCGCGTTGGTTCAGTCGAGGCCGGCCTGGTCGGCGACGCGATGGTATCTCGTGGCGAGTTCGACCTCGTTCTTGGAACCGAGGAACACCGGCACGCGCTGGTGCAGTTTCTGCGGCAGCACGTCGAGGATGCGTGTGTGTCCGGTCGTGGCTGCGCCGCCGGCCTGCTCGACGATGAAGGCCATCGGATTGGCTTCGTACATCAGGCGCAGCTTGCCGCCCTTCTCGCGCGTCTTCGCATCGACCGGATAGATGAAGATGCCGCCGCGCGTCAGGATCCGGTGCACGTCGGCCACCATGGACGCCACCCAGCGCATGTTGAAGTCGCGTCCGCGCGGGCCCTGCTTCCCGGCCAGCAGGTCCGCGATGTAGCGTTGCATTGGCGCTTCCCAGTGGCGCTGGTTGGACATGTTGATCGCGAATTCCGAGGTGTCCTCGGGGATCCGCACGTCACGCATGGTCAGGAGAAAACTGCCCGGCTCGCGATCCAGCGTGAACACGTTGACGCCGTGGCCGGTGGTCAGGATCAGGAGCGTGCTGGGCCCGTACACGCAGTAGCCCGCCGCGACCTGCGCGGTGCCCGGTTGCAGGAAATCCTTTTCGGCCGGATGGGCGACGCCTTCCGGGCAACGCAGCACCGAAAAGATCGTGCCGACGGAAATGTTCACGTCGATGTTGCCGGAACCGTCCAGCGGATCGAACAGCAGCAGGTAATTGCCCCTGGGATACGCATCCGGGACGGGATACGGATCGGCCATTTCCTCCGAGGCGCACGCGGCCAGATGTCCGCCCCAGGCGTTGGCTTCCAGCAGGATTTCGTTGGAGATCACATCCAGCTTCTTCTGCGCCTCGCCCTGCACGTTGCCGGTGCCGGCCTCGCCCAGCACGTCGCCCAGCGCGCCGCGGCCGACCGCGATCGCGATGCGCTTGCAGGCGCGCGCCACCACTTCGATCAGCAGGCGCAGGTCGGCGTTGATCACGTGATGGCGGCGCTGTTCCTCGATCAGGAACTGGGTCAGCGAAACGGGTTTCATGGCGGGTTCTCGGGCTCGCGGAAGCCGCGATTGTCCCGGCGATCGCCCGCACGCGCCACCGGCGCAAACGGTCACGGCCAGCGACCGGGCCACTGCTGACATCATGCTGTCAGCAGTGGCGGCGCAGACTGCATCGGCCGCTCAAAAGGAGTTCCCCATGCACCGCCTGTTGTCGTTGCTGCTCGCCGCCCGGCCGCGCGGTTCCGGGCGCTGGTCGAGGGCTGGCCGCCGCCCGTGGCCGTCCAGGCACTCGGATCCCGGCGCCGCGGCCGCCGCATCGTCCGGCCCGCCGCATTCCGCTGGTTCCCTCTCACCCTGCAGGAGGCTCGCCCGTGAACGCACATTCCATCGTCACGCTTTTCCATGCTCCCCACAGCCGCTCCAGCGCCACGCGTGCGCTGCTCGAGGAACTGGGTTCGCCCTATGACCTGGTCGTGCTCGACCTGCAACGCGGCGAACAGCGGACCGAGGAATACCTCGCGATCAATCCGATGGGCAAGGTGCCGGCGATCCGGCACGGGGGCGCGCTGATCACCGAGCAGCCTGCGATCATGATGTACCTCGCCGAGCTGCATCCCGAAAAAAAGCTGGCACCCATGCCGGGCGACCCGCTGCGCGGACCGTACCTGCGCTGGATGGTGTTCTACGGTTCCTGCTTCGAGCCGGCGATGATGGACTTCTGGCAGAAGCGCGCACCGGTGTCACCGATGCAGTGCGGTTACGGCGACTACGACAGCGTGATGAATCTGGTCGCCGCGCAACTGGAGCAGGGCCCGTGGCTGTTGGGCGAGCGCTTCTCTGCCGCCGACGTGCTGTGGGGCGGCGCCCTGAATTTCGGGCTGATGTTCAAGCTGGTGCCGGACTGGCCGGTGTTCCGCGACTACGCCGCGCGCGTGCAGGCGCGGCCCGCGATCCGGCGCGCGTTTGCGCTGGACCAGGAGCTGGCGAGGGAACACCAAGCGGCAACCGCGGCCGAGGCCGCCTGAGGCGTCGGCACGTGCACCGTTTCGTCCACGTCCTTCAGCGAGGATCCCCCCGATGAGCAAGCCGTCTCCGCACCCGCCGCCGCACGATTTCGATTTCGAATTCGGCCGTTGGCGGGTGCGCAACGAACGCCTGAAGTCACGCCTGACCGGGTGTCGCGAGTGGGAACGCTTCGACGCCGTGGGCGAATGCCATCCCATCCTCGGCGGCATGGGCAATCGCGAAGAACTGGTCACGGACGAACTTGGCGACACCCGTTTCATCGGCACCGCGCTTCGTCTGTTCAACCCGGCTACCCAGAAGTGGAGCATCTGGTGGGCCGACAACCGTCGCGGCGTGCTGGAGCCGCCCGTGCACGGCAGCTTCGCGGACGGCATCGGCACGTTTTACGGCGACGACGTGCACGACGGCTGTCCGGTGCGCGTGCGCTTCATCTGGGATGCCCGCGACGCGGCACGCCCCCGCTGGGAACAGGCGTTCTCGCCGGATGCAGGTGCGACGTGGGAAACCAACTGGGTGATGACGTTCCGGCGCATCGCCGCGACCGCGGGAGACGATGATCGATGAACAGCGAGGCCAAATCGACCTCGCTGCGGCCCGCCGACTGCGCGGTCATCGAATTGCGTCAGTACACCCTGCATCCGGGTGCGCGCGAGACCCTGATCGAGCTGTTCGATCGCGAATTCATCGAACCGCAGGAAGCGGTCGGCGCGTGCGTGATCGGGCAATTCCGCGATCTGGACCGTCCGGACTGCTTCGTCTGGTTGCGCGGCTTCGCGGACATGACTTCGCGCAAGCGGGCCTTGGCGGATTTCTACGGCGGTCCGGTATGGAAGGCGCACCGCGACGCCGCCAACGCCACCATGATCGACTCGGACGACGTGCTGTTGCTGCGCCCCGCCTGGCCCGGTTTCGATCTCGACCCCGGCAGGCGCCCCGCGCCCGGCGGCGGAGCACCGGGCAAAGCACTCGTGATCGCACGGATTTATCCATTCGATGCACCCGTCGAGCCGGCGTTCGTCGCGTGGTTCCGGCAAGAGGTGGTTCCCCTGTTCACCGAATTGGGCGCGACGACGGTCGGGGCCCTCGTGACGGAGGAGGCAAAGAACGATTTCCCCGTCTTGCCGGTGCGCGAGGGCGAACAGGTATTCGTGTGGCTGGCGCGTTTCGACGATCAAGCGATTTCTGAGCGATTCTTCGCCGCGCTGACGCAATCGAGACGCTGGAACCGGGATCTGTTGCCGGTTCTGCAGCGCCGCCTGCGCGGCAAGCCGCCGATGCTGCGCCTTGCGCCGACGACACGCTCGCTGCTGCGTTGATGCAGCAGGGATGCTTGGCAGGTGAAGGCCGCTGCACCATCATGCGCGGATGCGCCGCGCCGACCGCCTGTTCCTGATCATCCATGCCTTGCAGGGCCGCCGTACTGCATTACCGGCGCGGCGGCTCGCCGACACGCTGGGCGTGTCGCTGCGCACGGTCTATCGCGATGTCGCCGACCTGCAAACCTCGGGCGTGCCGATCGAAGGCGAGGCCGGCGTCGGTTATCTGCTGCGCAAGGGTTCGGACATTCCGCCGCTGATGTTCACCGCCGAGGAACTGGAGGCGCTGGTGGTGGGCACGCGGTTCGTGCGCGCGTTCGCCGGCGAGCGGCTGGCGCGCGGCGCGCAGGCCGCGATGCTGAAGATCGACGCGGTGCTGCCGGCGGAATGGCGCGAGCGCGCCGCGCGCTCGCGGGTGTTCGTGCCGCAGCGCTGGTACGAGGCGAAGGCCGGCACCATCGATGCCCTGCACGAGGCGATTTCCGCGCGCCGCGTGCTGAAGATCGATTACCGCGACGAGAGCGGGAAGGAAAGCACGCGCGAGATCGAGCCGCTGTGCCTGGCCTGCTGGGGCAACGTGTGGACGCTGGGTGCGTGGTGCCGGCTGCGCAACGACTACCGCAATTTCCGCCCGGACCGGATGCAGTTCACGGTCACCGGCGAGATCTTCGCCGAGACCCCCGGACGCAGCCTGGATGGCTATCTCGCGAAGATGGGCGTGCGCCGCCAGCAGTTCGAGTGAGCTGGCACGTAGTGGGGTTTCAACCTCTCAGCGCACGGTATTGCCCCGGCGTGAGGCCGGTGAGCCTGCGGAACTGGCGGGTGAACGCGCTCTGGTCGCTGTAGCCGCAGGCCTGTCCGACCGCGGCGATCGAGCCCGGTTCGTGCAGCAGTCGCATGGCGGCGTCGATCCGCAGCTTGGTGAGCATCTGGCCGGGATTGAGCTGGAACACCCGCTGGAAGTGGCGTTCCAGTTGTGCGATCGACAGCCCGGCCAGCCGCGCGAGGTCCTGGACCCGCACCGCTTCGGCGTAGTGCTCGTGCAGCTGCTCGACCGCGCGCATCAGGCGGGCGTAGGTGGGATGACGTTCGTCCGGCCTGCCCAGGTCGCGCGAGATGCCGATCAGGCCGGTCACCTCGTTGTGCTGCCGCAGCGGATACTTGCAGGTGAGACACCAGCCGGGCGCGTGATCGGGAAACAGGTGCACCTCGAGATGGTTCTCGATGCTGCGGCCCGCCGTCAGCACCTGCCGGTCCTGCATGCCGTAACGGGTGCCCAGCGGATCGGGGAACAGTTCGTCGGGATGCTGGCCGATCACGTCGGCGTGGCGGCGCAAACCCAGGCGCCGCACCAGCGTCCGGTTGACGTGGGTGTAGCACCCGCTGCGGATCTTCACGAAGAACACCACGTCGGGCAGTGCGTCGAACAGCCGCACCAGTTCGTCGGCGGGAATCAGCGGATCGTCCCTGCCCGGCTTCACGCGAGGTCTCGATGTCTCCGGTCCCCTCGAGTCAAGGGGCGGCCAAACCGTCGTGCCGCGATGGTTTGGCGGGGGTTGTGGGGGCATTGGCACGCCGGGGCGAAGCTTAAGGACTGGCAGATCGACCAGACCTTGATTATGCCGATTTCCGCATGGAAAAGGCGGAGGTTGCGCTAGACACCGCCTTTCGGCGCGGCACAGACTGGACGATCCGGAAGCGGCACCGCCCGACGGCGTATGCTGCTTTGCACAACGGAAAGGCGCGATGCAGGCTGTCCACGTCATCGATTCGCACACGGCAGGAGAACCCACGCGCGTGGTGCTGGAGGGCTTTCCCGGACTGGGGGGCGGACCGCTGGCGCAGCGCCGCCGGCTTCTGGGTGACAGTTACGACCGCTGGCGTTCGGCCATCGTCTGCGAGCCGCGCGGCTCCGACACGGTAGTGGGCGCCCTGCTGACCGCGCCGACCGATCCATCGTGTTGCGCGGGCGTGATTTTCTTCAACAACGTCGGCACCCTCGGGATGTGCGGGCACGGCACCATCGGCGTGGTGCGTACGCTGGCGCATCTCGGCCGGATCACGCCGGGCGAACACCGGATCGAAACGCCGGTCGGCGTGGTCGGCGTGACCCTGCACAATGATCTCCGCGTCACGGTCAGCAACGTCGAAAGCTTTCGCCACGCGGCGAACGTCACGGTGGACGTGCCGGGCTACGGCAGCGTGCGGGGCGACATCGCGTGGGGCGGCAACTGGTTTTTTCTCACCGACACGAGCCCCGTGTCGATCGCGTTCGCGCACGTCCGCGCGCTGACGGCCTACACCGAAGCGATCCGCCGCGCGCTGGAAGCGCAAGGCATCACTGGCGCCGACGGTGCCGCGATCGACCACGTCGAAGTGAACCAGCCGCTGGCCGACGGCACCGCCGACGCGCGCAATTTCGTGCTGTGCCCGGGGCTCGCCTACGACCGCTCGCCATGCGGCACCGGCACCAGCGCCAAGCTGGCGTGTCTCGCCGCCGACGGCAAGCTGGCGCCCGGCGAGGCGTGGCGGCAGGCGGGCATCCTCGGCAGCGTGTTCGAGGCGAGTTACGCACCCGGCCCGCGCGGCGTGCTGCCGCGCATCACCGGGAGTGCGCATGTCACCGGTGAAGCCACGCTGCTGCTGGATCCCGATGATCCGTTCGTGTGGGGCATCGGTTGAGATCCGACATGCCGGCGTACGACCTGATCGTCGCGGGTGCGGGCATCGTGGGCGCGGCTTGCGCGCTGGCCGCGGCCGAGGAAGGTTTGCGTGTCGCGGTCGTCGAACCGGGCCCGATCGGCGGCGGCGCGACCGCGGCGGGGATGGGACACCTGGTAGCGATGGACGAATCGCCCGCGGAATTCGCGCTGGCACGTTATTCGCTGCCGTGGTGGGAAGCCTGGGCCGAAGAGGCCGCCGCGGAATTCCGCCGCTGCGGCACCCTGTGGGTGGCCGACGACGAAACCGGCATGGTGTCGCTGCAGGCCAGGTTTGCACGATTCGCCGCCGCAGACGTCGCGTGCGAGCGGCTGGATGCTGCGGCATTGCGCGAAGCCGAGCCCGAACTCGCGCACGATCTTGCCGGCGGACTGCGCGTGCCCGGCGATGCGGTGGTGTATCCACCACAGGTCACGCGCCTGATGCTGGACCGCGTGAACGCGCGAGGCGGCGCGCTGCTGCACCGACGCAAAGTCGTCGCGCTGGAAAACGGCGGCGCCCGGCTCGACGACGGAACACGTCTCGCAGGTCCCGTGCTGGTCGCCTGCGGTTGCGACACGCCCGCGTTGTTGCCGGAACTGGCGATCCGTCCGCGGCGCGGGCATCTGGTCGTCACCGACCGTTACCCAGACTGGCTGCACCACCAGGTGGTCGAAACCGGTTACGCCGCCAGTGCACACGGCGACGCGGACGAGAGCGTGGCCTGCAACGTGCAGCCGCGTCCCGGCGGTCAACTGCTGGTCGGTTCCTCGCGCGAATACGGACGCACGGGAAACGCCGTTTCAATGTCCCTGCTGGCGCGCATGCTGCGACGCTGTTTCCGGTTCCTGCCGGGCCTCGCGCGCTGCAAGGCGCTGCGCGCGTGGACGGGCTTTCGCCCCGCCACGTCCGACGGCCTGCCCTGCATCGGCGCGGTGCCGTCGCGGCGCAACGTGTGGGTCGCGGCGGGTCACGAGGGCCTGGGTGTCACCACCGCGCCGGGCACCGCGCGACTGTTCGTCGATCTTTTGCTCGGGCGCGCGCCGCGGCTTGACCCCGCGCCCTATGCGCCGCTGCGAGGAATGACATGAACGGCATGGTGCATTTGCGCATCGATGACGTCGCCGTGGAAGTGGCGGAAGGCGCCAGCGTCGCGGCCGCGATCGCGCGCGTGACGCCGCGCTTCCGGCTTTCGCGCAGCGGCAGGCCGCGCGGGCCGCTGTGCGGCATGGGCGTGTGCTTCGAATGCCGGGTGACGATCGGCGGCGAAGCGCACGCACTGGCGTGCATGACGCCGGTGCGCGAAGGCATGCAGGTGCGGACCGGTGGCTGAGCGCTGCGACGTGCTGGTGATCGGCGCGGGGCCGGCAGGTCTCGCCGCGGCCGCGGCGGCCGCCGGGCAAGGCGTCGACGTGATGCTGCTCGACGCGCAGCCGCGCGCGGGCGGACAGGTGTGGCGGCACGACATCGCGCACCGGGCACCCCGCCGCGCACGGCACGCCTTGCGGCGCGTTGCCGCGGTGAAGCGGCATTTCGGCATCCGGGTGGTCGATGCGGATGCCTCGGCGCGCATGCTGCGGGTGGAAGATGCGCTGCACGCACGCGAATTCGGCTGGGACCGGCTGATCCTCGCCACCGGCGCGCGCGAGCTGTGCCTGCCGTTTCCCGGCGGGACGCTGCCCGGCGTGACCGGCGCGGGCGGCCTGCAGGCGCTGGTGAAACAGGGCTGGCCGGTTTCCGGAAAGCGCGTCGTCGTCGCCGGCAGCGGACCGTTGCTACTGGCCGCCGCGGCCTCGTTGCGGGCGCACCGCGCGCGGGTGCTCGCGATCGTGGAACAGGCCGCGCGGCACGACGTGCACGCTTTCGCGCGCGCGCTGTGGCGCTGGCCGGACAAGCTGGCGCAGGCCGTGCAACTGCGCGCGAGGCTGCTCGGTGTGCCGATTCACTACGGCGCGGTGGTGCGTGCCGCGCGCGGCGACGGCACTTTGTGCGGTGTCGAGATCGACAGCGCTGGCGTGTCCGTCGAACTCGCCTGCGATCACCTCGCCGCCGGCTTCGGCCTGGTGCCCGACGCCGGCTTCGGGCGTTTGCTGGGCTGCGAACTCACCGCAGCAACCCAGCCCGCGATTCGCGTGGATGCGCTGCAGCGAACGAGTGTAGAAAGCGTGTTCGCGGCGGGCGAATGCTGCGGCATTGGCGGGATGGACAAGGCCCGCATCGAAGGTGCGATCGCAGGCCACGCCGCGGTCGGCGACGAGTCCGTGGCGCGCGCGCTGTTCGCGGCGCGCGATCGTGCGCGACGTTTCGCCGACGCGGTGGCGCATACCTTCACGCTCGATCCGCGCACGCGCACGCTGGCCGATGGCGAAACCACCGTATGCCGTTGCGAGGACGTCACGCTGGACGCACTGCGCGCCTTCCACGACGCGCGTGCGGCCAAGCTGGCCACCCGCTGCGGCATGGGCGCGTGCCAGGGCCGCATCTGCGGCGCGGCGCTCGCAGAACTCTTCGGCTGGTCGTGGCACGGTCATCCGCGCCAACCCCTTTTCCCCGCACGGCTGGCCTCGCTGGCCGACGAATCCCTTGCACGCAGGAGTTGTCCATGAGCAAGCAGAAATTCTGGCGCGGCGTGTTGCCGGCCATCACCACGCCGTTCGATGCGAACGGCGCCATCGACCACGCGTTCCTCGCCGATCATGCGAAACGGATGATCGCCGCGGGCTGCGGCGGGATCGTGCCGCTGGGTTCGCTGGGCGAAGGCAACGCGCTCATGTTCGAGGAAAAGCTGGCGGTGCTGCGCACGCTGGTCGAAACGCTGCCGGAGCATCCGGTGATTCCGGGCATCGGCGCGTTTTCCACCGGCGAGGCGGTCCGCCTCGCGCGCGAAGCCGAAAAGATCGGCTGCCGCGGCTTGATGGTGCTGCCACCTTATGTATATGTCGGTGACGCAGAGGAGATGCAGACCCACGTGTCGGCGGTGATTGACGCGACGAAGTTGCCGTGCCTGCTCTACAACAACCCGATCGCCTACCGCACCGATTTTCTTCCGGAACACATCGCCGCGCTGGCGGAACGCCACGCCAACCTCGAAGCGGTCAAGGAGTCGTCCACCGACGTGCGCCGCGTCACCGCGATCCGCGCGCTGATCGGCGATCGTCTCGACATCCTGGTCGGCGTGGACGACGCGATCGTCGAAGGCGTTGCGGCCGGCGCGGTCGGCTGGATCGCGGGGTTGGTCAATGCGTATCCCAAGGAATCGGTGCGCTTGTTCGAACTCGCGCGCGAAGGCAAACACGTCGAAGTCGATGCACTGTACCGCTGGTTCCTGCCGTTGCTGCGCCTCGACACGGTGCCCAAGTTCGTGCAGCTGATCAAGCTCACCCAGCAACAAGTCGGGATGGGCAGCGAACGCGTGCGCGCACCGCGCAGGGTGTTGGCGGGCGCCGAGCGCGAGGCCACTTTGGCCTTGATCGCGGAAGCCGAACACAACAAGCCGGAGGTGTGAGATGGAGCCGCTGCTGATCGCGGGGCATTGGCAGTCGTCGCAGGAATGGGTCGCATCGTTCCGCGCGGAAAATCCCGCGACGGGCGAGACGATCGGGCCGGAGTTTCCGGTCAGCGGTGCGGCCGACGTGGAACTCGCGCTGGCCAGCGCGTCGGCCGTTGCGCCGGAACTGGCCGCCGCAGAACCCGAACGGATCGGCGCGTTCCTCGATGCCTACGCCGAACGGCTCGAAGCCGCGGCGGACGAACTGTGCGCAATCGCCGACGGGGAAACCGCGCTGGGCGTGAAGCCGCGCCTGCGCGAAGTCGAACTACCGCGCACGCTGAACCAGCTCAGGCAGGCGGCCCAGGTGGCGCGTTCGCGGGCGTGGACCGAGCCGGTGATCGACACGCGCGCGGGTCTGCGCACGTGCTTCGCGCCGCTCAGCAAGCCGGTTGCGATATTCGGCCCCAACAACTTTCCGCTGGCGTTCAACGCGGTGTCGGGCGGCGATTTCGCGGCCGCGATCGCGGCGCGCAATCCGGTGATCGCCAAGGCGCATCCCGCGCACCCGCAGACCTGCCGCAAGCTCGCCGGACTGGCGCATCGCGCGCTGGGCGATGCCGGTCTTCCCGCGGCCACGGTGCAGATGATCTATCACCTCCCGGCGGCGCTCGGCTTGAAGCTGGTGTCCGACCGGCGGCTGGGCGCCGCGGCGTTCACCGGCAGCCGCGCGGGCGGACTCGCGCTGAAGCAAGCCGCCGACCAGGCCGGCGTGCCGTTCTACGCCGAGATGTCCAGCATCAATCCGGTATTCATGCTGCCGGGCGCATTGGCCGAACGCGGCGACGAGATCGCGAAAGAATTCGTCGCGTCGTGTCTTGCCGGCTGCGGCCAGTTCTGCACCAACCCCGGCGTGGTGGTGGTGCCGCGCGGTGCGTCAGGTGACGCGTTCGTCGCTGCCGCGCGCAAGGCGTTCGAGACCGCGCCGGCCGGGGTGCTGCTGGCGCGGGCGGTGCTCGATCACCTGCAGCAATCGGTCTCCGGATTGCGCCGCGCGGGCGCCGAAGTGCTGTGCGGTGGCAGCCGCGGCGACGGGCCGGGCTATCGTTTCCGTCCCACCCTGCTCGGCACCGGCGCGGCGCACTTCATCGCGCATGCGGCGGCGCTGCAGCAGGAAGCGTTCGGTCCGGTCAGCCTGATCGTGCGCGCCGACGGCGAGGCAGAAATGGAATCGGTCGCGCGGGTGTTCGAGGGCAATCTCACCGGCACGCTGTACAGCGCACGCGACGGCCACGACGACGCGCTCGCGGCACGGATCGCGCGAACGCTGCGTTCGCGCGTGGGGCGTCTGCTCAACGACAGGATGCCGACCGGCGTCGCGGTGAGTCCCGCGATGAACCACGGCGGTCCGTATCCCGCGACGGGCCATCCGGGCTTCACCTCGGTGGGCCTGCCCGCGTCGATCCGCCGCTTCGCCGCGCTGGAATGCTACGACCACGTGCGCGAGGACCGCCTGCCGCCGGAACTGCGCGACAAGAATCCGGACGGACGCTTGCAGCGCTGCATCGACGGTGTGTGGACCGCCGCCGATATCGGGATGGCCGCATGAACGCCGATCACGCGATGGCCGCGGCAGAAGGGATCGGCGGCGCGGCGGCGCACGGGCGGTTCAAGAAACAGCTTTCCCTCACCGACCTGACCTTCATCGGCTTGGGCGCGATCTTCGGTTCCGGCTGGCTGTTTTCGGCGAGCCATGTCGCCAACATCGCGGGTCCCGCCGGCATCGTGTCGTGGTTGATCGGCGGCGCCGCGGTGCTTCTGCTGGGCCTGGTGTATTGCGAACTGGGTGCCGCGCTGCCGCACTCGGGCGGCGTGGTGCGCTATCCCGTGTATTCGCACGGCGCGCTGCTCGGGTATCTGATGGGGCTGATCACGCTGATCGCGTTTTCCAGCCTGATCGCGATCGAGGTGACGGCGTGCCGGCAGTACGCATCGGCCTGGTTCCCGCAACTGACACAGACGGGTTCGCAATCGCCCACCTTGCTCGGCTGGTGCGTGCAGCTCGCGATCCTCATCGTGTTCTTCCTCTTGAACTATTTCAGTGTCAAGGTGTTCGCGCGCGCCAACAACATCGTCAGCGTGTTCAAGTTCGTGGTGCCGCTGACGGTGATCGTGGTGCTGTTGTGGTTCTTCCATGCGGCGAACCTCACCGCGCACGGCATCGCGCCGTTCGGTTTTGCGGGCGTGGCGGGCGCGGTGTCGGCCGGCGGCATCATCTTCGCGTATCTGGGTTTGACGCCGATCGTGTCGGTGGCGGGCGAGGTGCACGACCCGCAGCGCAACATCCCGATCGCGCTGATCCTGTCGGTGACGTTGTCCACCATCATCTATCTGTTGCTGCAGGTCGCGTTCCTGGGCGGCGTGCCGCCGGCGCTCGTCACCCACGGCTGGCGCGGCATCGACAAGCTGTTCGAGCTGCCGTTCCACGACATCGCGATCGCGCTGGGGATCGGCTGGCTGTCGTTCCTGGTGGTGTGCGACGCGGTGATCTCGCCGTCGGGCTGCGGCAACATCTACATGAACGCGGCGCCGCGCGTGGTGTACGGCTGGGCGCGCGGCGGCACCTTCTTCAGGGCGTTCACGCGGGTCGATGCGAAGTCGGGAATTCCGCGCGCGGCGCTTTGGCTGACCTTCGCGCTGTCGATTTTCTGGACGCTGCCGTTTCCCTCGTGGTCGGCCATGATCAACGTGGTCTCCGCCGCGCTGGTATTGAGCTACGCGGTCGCGCCGATCACCGCCGCCGCGCTGCGCCGCAACGCGCCGGGCATGCCGCGACCGTTCCGGGTGCGCGGCTTTGCGGTGATCGGGCCGCTTTCGTTCATGGTCGCCGCGCTGATCGTGTACTGGTCGGGCTGGTCCACGCTGTCGTGGCTGCTGGGCCTGCAGATCGTGCTGTTCGTGATCTACGTGCCGTGCGCGCGACGTTCGGCAAAGCTGCGCACGACGCTTGCACAGGACGTCCGCTCGTCAATGTGGTTGATCGGCTTCTACGCGGCGATGTTGATCCTGTCGTGGCTCGGCACGTTCGGTGGCTGGAACGTGATCCGCGCGCCATGGGATTCCGTGCTGGCGGCGATCATCGCGTTGCTCGTTTATTACTGGGGTGCGCGTACGGGCGTGCCGTACTCGCCGATAATCGGCGATGAGGATTGAGCGGGCGTACATGACGGCGGCATTGGTGCGGCTGCGCCTGGAAGGAGCCCGCATGTCGCGACCTGCGACTGGATGGCGGTGAACGTGAATTCCGAGGGCTGATGACGATGAAGATTTGGGGCGTCGCAAAGGTTCTGGGCTGCGGACTATGCCTTTCCGCGTTGGCGGTATCCGTGGTGCACGCGCAGGATGCCCGGTCACCACACAGTCCGCAAAAGACGACGACACCGCCCGCATTGCAATTCCACTACATGGGTCCGCCGGCGGGCGGGCGCGTCGCGTCGGTGGCCGGTGTGCCGGGCGATGATTCCACGTATTACCTCGGGGCGGCGTCGGGCGGCCTGTGGAAGTCCACGGACGGCGGGCACACCTTCCTGCCGATCTTCGATGACCAGGACACGGCCGCGATCGGCGCCATCGCGGTCGCGCCTTCCGATTCCAACACCGTCTGGGTCGGTACCGGCGAGCCGTGGTTCATCCGTCCCAGCGACATCTGGGGCGACGGCGTGTACAAGTCCACTGACGCCGGCAAGACCTGGCAGCACGTGGGTCTGGTGGACACCGGCCGGATCGCGCGCATCGCGATCAATCCGAAGAATCCCGACAACGTGCTGGTGTGTGCCGAGGGACGCGGCAACAGTCCGCAACAGGAACGCGGCGTCTTTCGCACGACCGACGGCGGCAAGAGCTGGACGCGCACGCTGTTCGTCAACGAGCACACGGGTTGCAGCGGACTGAGTATCGACCCAGGCAATCCCGATACTGTTCTCGCAGGCATGTGGCAGGTGACGGGACGGACCTGGGCGGAAGACAGCGGCGGCCCGGGTAGTGGCGTGTACATCTCGCACGACAACGGGCGCACCTGGCAGCACCTCGGCAACGGACGGCCGACACCGCCGCTGGGGAAGATCGACGTCACCATCGCGCTGTCCAGTCCGCAGCGGATGTACGCGCTGATCCAGACCAGGGATCAGGGCTCGGTGTGGCGCAGCGACGATGGCGGCGCCAGCTGGAAGGTGGTGAGCCACGACCGCAACCTCATCATGCGCGCCGGTTACTACATCTTCATCGAGGCCAACCCCAAGGATCCGAACGGCGTACTGGTGTTGAACAGCGGCCCGCATTACTCCAGCGACGGCGGCAAGACCTTCTCGGGCGAGGGCGGCAAGAACGTGAAGCCGCTGGGTCCTGCCTCCTGCGGCGACTGCCACGACGCGTGGATCGATCCGACCAACCCCGCGCACTACGTGCTGACCGATGACGGCGGCGCGCAGATCGCGACGGGCGCGGGCACCGCGCTCACGGTCGCGTTGCCGATCGGCCAGATCTATCACGTCGCCAGCGACAACCAGGTTCCGTACTGGATCTACGGCAACCGCCAGGACGACGGCGCGTGGCGGCTGTCCAGCGACATGTCGCAACCGAGCGGCAACGGCCTGCTGCCGAAGGATGAATTCATGCCGGAAGGACACGGCTTCCGAAGGTTCTTCGACGAAGACGAAGACGGGTCCGAAGGCAAGCAAAAAATCGACAAGGCACTGCTCGCGAAATATCCCAAGGCCGCGCCGCCTCCGAAAGGCTGGGCGCTGGGCCCCGACGACACGGTCAAGACGCCGCCGGATCGCAGCGGCTTCGAAGGCCCCAACGAAGCGTTGCCGACGTACCAGTATTTCCCGAATGCCTGCGAATCGGGGTTCACGATCCCGAGCCCCGATGACCCGGACATCGTGTGGTCGTCGTGTTACGCCAACAATCTCTACCGCTTCGACCTGACGCAGGGCACGCCGCATTCGGTTTCGCCGTCGCATATCGCTCTGGATTCGCCGCCCAACGAGACCAGGTACCGCTGCCACTGGACTTCGCCGCTGGCGATCGATCCCTTCGATCCGAAGAACGTTTACTTCGGTTGCCAGATGGTGCTGCGCACCCAGGATGCCGGGCACTCGTGGATCGAATTCAGCCCCGATCTTTCGACCCGCGATCCTTCGCGGATCGTGCCCAGCGGCGGTCTGATGCAGGACAACCTCGGCCAGTATTACGGCGAGGTGGTCTGGTCGATGGCGTTCTCGCCCATCCAAAAGGGCCTGCTGTGGGCCGGCACCAACGACGGCAAACTCTGGTACACCACGAGCGCAGAGTCGCAACAGGCGCCGCAGTGGATCGACGTCACCCAAAACCTGCACCTGCCGCCGTGGGGCGAGATCAACCAGATCGCGCCTTCGCACTTTCATCCGGGCACGGTGTACATCGCCGTGGATTTCCGCTGGGCGGGGCAGAACGACGTCAGGCCGTATGTCCTGATGACGACGGATTACGGCAAGACCTGGAAGAACATTTCCGGTGACCTGCCTTCCGGCAATCCGCTCGACTACGTGCTTTCGGTTGCCGAGAATCCGAATCGCGAGGGCATGCTGTTCGCCGGTACCGGCCACGCCTTCTATTACACACTGGACAACGGCAGGCACTGGATTCACTTCAACAAGGGACTGCCGCCGTCGCCGGTGAGCTGGATCAACGTCGAGCCGCGGATGCACGACGTGGACGTGTCCACCTACGGACGCGGCGACTACATCCTGCCCGACATCGTCACGCTGGAGCAGACCGGCAGCACTGAGCAGCCGCACAGCGGACGCACGCGCCTGTTCAAGCCGGGGCCGGTGTTTCGCCAAGCGCGCGGCGCCTATCCCACGGCCGGGCAACCGGCACGGCCGCAATTCCAGTTCTATCTCGCGAGCGTGCCCAAAAATCCGGTGCAACTGCAAATCCTGGATGATCAGGGCAAGGTGATCCGCACCGAAAAGCTGGATGCACACCAGGGATTGAACGGCGCGTATTGGGATCTTTTTTACGACATGCCCACCGACGTCAAGCTGCGCACCACGCCGCCCGAGAATCCGTACATCTGGGACGAGCCGCGCTACAAGGGCAAGGATTTCCGCACCATCATCCACTGGGGCATCGACGCACACACCGGCACGCCCATCGCAGCGCCGGGCGATTACCAGGTCCGGCTCACGCTGGATGGCAAGTCGTACACGCAGCCGTTCCAGGTCCTGAAGGATCCGAAGATCATGGCCAGCGACGCGGTGCTGCAGGACTCGACCGCCCTGCAGGTGCAGATCGCGAACGCGATCACCGAAACTTCGGACATGGTCAACACCATGGAAGTGTGGCGCAAGCAGATCGAGGACCAGCTCAAGATGCACGCCTCGGGTTCCGCGGCCGCTGCACTGAAGCAGCTCGACGCGCAAATACTGCAGGTCGAAAACCAGCTGGTCAGCCCGGAAGCCAGACTCAGCGACGACAAGCAATACTCCACGCGTTACAGGGTGTACTGGAATCTGCGCTGGCTGGGCGGCCAGGTGGGCCAAGGCGCGCAGAATGCCGCGGGCGGGTCCGATTACGAACCCACCGTGGTGCAGCGCCAGACGTTCGCGACGCTGCAAAAGCAAATCGCGCAAGCCCGGGCCGGATTTGAAAACCTCGAGTCGAACGTGTTGCCTGCTTTCAACAGCGCCATGAAGGGTGCCGGGGTGGCGATCCATCCGGGTGGCTGAACCGCCCGAATGCCTTCAACCTTCCTGTCGCGGATCAGACCTGCTGGCATCGGCTCGTGTACTTTGCAGAAACTGCATCCATGGAGTAAGATAGCCGTAAACTACATACAGGAACTCAAGCCGTGTCTCCCGCCTCGCACAAGGTCGCCGAAGCATCGCCGCGTTACCAGGCGCAAGCGGACACGCTGAGTGGCCCCGGCCTGCGCGCATTCTTCAACCTCGCCGAACGCTGGAACCTGCGCGTGGCCGAGCAGCGCAGGCTGCTGGGCGATCCGCCGGAATCGACGTTCTACAAATGGAAGCGCGAACGTGACGGCACGCTGGGCCGCGACACGCTGGAACGGATCAGCTATCTGCTCGGCATCTTCAAGGCGCTGACGATCCTGTTCCCCGATCCCGTGCGTGCGGATGCGTGGCTGCGCAAACCCAATGCCGCGCCGACCTTCGGAGGCAAGAGCGCGCTGGAACGCATGCTCTCCGGCAACGTTGCCGACCTGTTCGTGGTGCGGCAGTATCTGGATGCGCAGCGGGGGTGAGCCGGTGCGCTTAGCCGATGCCTTGAATGGCATCGGCTACATCGGCGAACGCACGGCCACGGAGCTCTTCGCCATGGATGGCGGCTCTCGGGGCCGGGCCGGCGCCCAGCACCATGGATGGTTGCTTGCGTGCTCTTGTTCTCTCATTCCGGGTTCCATCGCCGATCAATCCGGCGATGGCCCCGGAATGACGGCAAGGAATCAGCGCGGCTGCAGTCGCGCACTGAAGGAAACAAGCCGCTCAAACTTTCGCGATGCCGTCAAACACCCCGCCCCTCCACCGCATCCGCTGGCAGCGCGCGTACCGGATCGTGCCCAGCCGCTTTCCGCCGGTGGGCGTGTTCGACGCGATCGCCGATCCGAAAGATCTGGACGCGCTGTACCGAATCGAATCGCTGACCAATCCGCGCCTGCGCGAGGAATGGGGCGAACTCGCCAACGTGCCGAAGGAGCGCCGCGTCAGCGGGCCGGGCACGACGCCGCTGATGGCCGCGTTCACGCACTTGAACCCCGAAGGCAGCCGGTTTTCCGACGGCAGCTACGGCGTGCTGTATCTGTCGCACGAATTCGAAACCGCGGTGGAGGAAACCGTCTATCACCGCGAGCAATTCCTTGCCGCGACGAAAGAACCGCCGATCGATTTGACGATGCGGAGTTACGTAAGCGGCGTGCACGGCACGCTGCACGACATCCGCGGCGGCTGGAAAGCGGAGCACGATCCGAAAAGCTACACGGCATCGCGCAAGCTCGGCGCGCGGCTGCGCAAGGAAGGTTCCAACGGCATCGTGTACGACAGCGTGCGCCGCAAGGGTGGCGAATGCGCCGCGCTGTTCTACCCCGACCTGGCAAAGCCCTGCGTGCAGGGCAAGCACCTGATCTACCGCTGGGACGGCGAGAAGATCGCCCAGGTGCTGGAGGTCAGCGCCGTAAAGCGCTCGAAACCATCTTCTACATCATCATTCCGGGGCCGCGCGTAGCGCGGAGCTCTTGGCCACGGAGGCATCTCGTCGCGCGCAGGCGTGCTATTTCTTCAGCGCGTTCGAAAGCGCCACGCGCCACTCCTCGGTGAAGCGCGTGTAATGCGCGTCGGAGAGGAATTCACGGACGAAATCGTCGCCTTCCTGGGTCAGGCCGGTGAGCGTGTACCGCACGGTGACCAGCGCGCCGCCGGAAGAATCGCTGCACGCCACATCCACCAGACCGATGTTGGAGTCCTGTGCGAGACGCGCGTAGGAAACCTTGTGCAGATCCGGCCGGTAGTCGGCGACGATCCACACCGTCTCGCGCCCGTCCAGATGCCCCGTCGTGCGAAACACCGAGCCGCGTTCGGTGGCTCACTCAGCATCTCCGGGTTCCAGCCGGGCGCCCATGCCTTTTCACCCTCCGCGGTGAAAAACGGAAATACGCGGGCGCAGGAGGCGTCGAGACGGAAGTGGCGGCTGTTGGAAAGAGGCGCGTGGGCCATGGATGCTCCACTCCAGACGAGCAGGGCGGAGAACGCCAGAACCATCCCGCTCGTCCGTGTCATTGAATACATGGGTACGAATGTACCAAATCGAAAATCGCTATGCAAGCGCGTTATCCTGAAGGCCATGGCCAGGCCGAAATCCGAGCACCGCTCCGCCGCGCCCGTGATCGAACGGGTGCAGACCGGCGTGCGCCTGGAGAAGCGCCTGCTCAAGGTGCTCAAGGGCCTTGCCGAGTCTCTGGACCTGTCCCTGGGCGACCTGCTGGAGGGGATCGCGTTGCACGCGCTGGAGAACAAGCCGCCGTTCTCGGCGGCGACGTTGAAGAAGATCGCCGATTTGAAACGGGTTTACGGCCTGGACCTCGCGGCCGGAGACAGCCATCGATTGCGCGAGAAGTCATGAGCCGCGCAGCTCAACCCGCCGCGGCTGGACTCGGTCTCACACTCACACATCCTCCCCGCCCTTCACCCACCCTTCTCCCGTTCCGCGATGGATCACGCGGTCGCCGGGCTGGATCTCGCCGGCGGGTAATGAATCCAGTTTGGCAAGGCGCTCGTAGATCGGACGGAAGTCGGGGCGGGTGGCCTCGAACAACTGCTCGAAGCTGTCGATCACGAAATAGGTCTGCTGGTAGGTGTCGATCTTGTAGCGCGTGCGCATGATCCGCTCGAGGTCGAAGCCGATGCGGTTGGGGGCGTCCGACTCGAGGCAGTACACCGATTCGCCCTTGGAACTGACGATGCCGGAGCCGTAGATGCGCAGGCCTTCGGGCGTGTCGATCAGGCCGAATTCCACCGTGTACCAATACAACCGCGTCAGGTTCATCAGCGCATCCGCGCCGATGCCATGCGCCTTGACGCCGCCGCGTCCGTAGGCCTGCATGTAGTCGGCGAACACGGGATTCAGCAGCAGCGGCACGTGGCCGAACAGGTCGTGGAACAGGTCGGGCTCGGAGATGTAATCGAGCTGCTCGGGCTTGCGGATCCACCAGGTCACCGGAAAGCGGCGGTTGGCGAGGTGATCGAAGAACACCTGATCCGGCAGCAGGCCTTCCACGCCCACGATTTCCCAGCCGGTGCCGTTCTTCAGCACGGCGTTCAGGTCATCGAACTTCGGGATCGCGTCCGCGCTCATGCCGAAGCGTTCCTGGTTTTCCAGGAATTCGCGGCAGGCGCGATTTTTCAGGATCTCGCGCTGGCGGCGGAACAGCGTGGCCCACACTTCGTGGTCGGTACGCGTGTAATCCGCCCACGGCTGCTCGACCGTCGCGGTGGTGTAGACCGGGATGTAGCCCCGGTCGGTCTGCTGGTGCTGGACACGACGCGGCGTGGTGTTCATGGCGATCGCTCAGGGAATCTGCGTGGGTCAAGTGTAAGCCCGGCGCGTCCGCTCCGGCGCGAGCAGCAGCCAAAAGCTTCGCTTTTCGTTAAAGTGGACGGGTGAACGAAGCGGTCGATGTCCCCCTGAAACCTTTCCGCAACCTGCTGGCTCCGCTGCGCTGCGCGTGGCGGCTGCTGCTGCTGCTGCTGGCCGTGTTCGGCGGCTCGTTGCTGGCGATCTTCCTGCTGCCGCGCGGGCCCAGGCCCGGCACGCTGGGCGATGCGCTGCTGCGCAACTGGTCGAAGCTGTTCCTGCGGCTGTTCGGCGTGCGCGTGCGCGCGTTCGGCACGCCGCTGCACGATCCGGTGATGTTCGTCGCCAACCACGGCTCGTGGCTGGACATCACCGTGCTGCATACCCAGCGCGCGGCGGGATTCGTGGCCAAGGCGGAAATCAGTCGCTGGCCGCTGATCGGATGGATGGCGCGCCGGGGCGGCACGATCTTCCATCAGCGCGGCAGCATGCATTCGCTCGGCACGGTGATGACGGCCATGACGGAGCGCCTGCGCGAAGGCCGCAGCATCGCCGCGTTTCCGGAGGGCGGCACCGCGCCGGCCGGTACGCTGAAGGTGTTCCACGCGCGCATCTTCCAGGCCGCGCTGGACGCGGGCGCGCCGGTGCAGCCGGTGGCGCTGCGTTACCTGCGCAACGGGATGCCGTGGACCGGCGCCGCGTTCAGGAGCGGGGAAAATTTCCTGCACAACGTGTTCCGGGTCATGGCCGTGCCGGCCCTGACCGCCGAAGTGCATTTCCTGGAACCGGTGGCGTTCGATCCCGTGGGCGGCCGCCGCAAGATGGCCGACACCGCGCGGGCACGGATCGCGCGGACGCTGGGCTACGACGCATGACCCCAGCCGAGGTGGCGGCATTCCGGCCCGCGGGACTGCTGCGCAATCCACACCTGCAATCGATGCTGGCGTCGACCCGTCTGCGCCTGCTGCTGCGGCCGCAGCCCGCGAGGATGCTCGAGCGTGGCGCGCACCGGATCACGCTGGATTGCGGTGATGGCGTGCGACTGACCGGCTGCCATACCGCGCAGGCGCGGTTCGAAATGTCGCGCGGCCTCGCGATCCTGTTTCACGGCTGGGAAGGCAGCACGCGCTCGACCTATCTGCTGCAGACCGGCGGAAGGCTGCTCGAAGAGGGCTGGGACGTGTTCCGGCTCAACTTCCGCGATCACGGCGACACGCACCATCTCAATCCCGGCATCTTCCATTCCTGCCGGATCGGGGAAGTGGTCGGAGCGGTGCGCGAGATCGCGCGGCTGTATCCGCAGCGGCCGCTGGCCCTGATCGGCTTCTCGCTGGGCGGCAACTTCGCGCTGCGGGTAGCGCTGCACGCGCCCGAGGCGGGCATCGAGCTCGCACGCACGATCGCGGTGTGCCCGGTGATCGACCCGCACGGCGGCCTGTTCGCGATCGAGAAGGCGCCGCGGATGTACCACGATTACTTCATGTGGAAGTGGCGCCGCTCGCTGACGCGCAAGCAGCGCTTGTTCGCCGGGTCCGAACTGTTCACGCGCCGGGAATTGCACGGCACCCTGCGTTCCCTGACCGAGGCGCTGGTGCTGCGGCACACCGATTTCGGCAGCCTCGACCGTTATCTGGACGGCTACTCGGTGGCGGGCGAACGGCTGTCGCGGCTCACCGTGCCGACCTCGATCCTGACCTCGCGCGACGATCCGGTGTGTCCCGCCTCGGACTACGACGGCTTGGACCTGCCGCCCTGCGTGGAACTCACCATCACCGAACACGGCGGCCACTGCGGGTTCATCCGCGACTGGAGCTTGCGCAGTTATGCCGAGGATTACATCGCCGCGCGTCTGCTGCGGCTGGCATCGTAGCCGGGCTGGCGCTCGGGCATAATCCGCGTCTCGCCGAAGTCGACAGCGCGCCATGTCCATTCCCGATTCATCCGCAACGCAACGCGCTGCGGCCTGGCTCGACGGTCTCGCCACCGGGGGAGCGGCTCGATGCTCGACGACCTGATCCAGTTGCAGCGCAGCGGCCGGCTGGAGGAAGCCGAGCACGGTTATCGCGAACTGCTGCGCGAACGCCCGGACGATCCCGAACTGCTGCACCTGCTGGGCATCCTGCGCGGACAGCGCGGCGATCTGTCCGAGGCGCTCGCGCTGGTCACGCGCGCGGGCGAGCTCGATCCCTACAACGCGACCTGCCAGTACACGCTGGGTGAAATGTATTTGCATGACGGTCAGCTCGAGCGCGCGCGCGAGGCCTACCGGAAGGCGCGCGAACTCAACCCCAACCTGTCCGCCGCGCACAGCGGGCTCGGGCAGGTGGCGCTGCTGCAGGGCGACCTGGCCGCCGCGGAGGAACATTTCAGGGTCGCGCTGCGCGCCGACGAGAACGACGCCGAGGCGCTGGCCGGCCTGGGCAACGTGCATCTCGCGCACGGCGATCCGCAGATGGCGCTGCGGATGCTGACCCGCGCGCTGGAGCTCGATCCCGACAACGCGCTGGTGCAGACGAGCTACGGTCAGGCCATGCTGGACCAGGGCATGACCGACTTCGCCGCGCGCGCGCTGGACAACGCGCTGGCCCTGAAACCCGATTTCCCGCTGGCGCAACTGCTGCGCGCGCAAGTGCAGTTCCAGAAGGGCGAGGTCGATGCGGCACGCGCCGGTTACGAAAGACTGCTGCTGCGCGGCGAGCAGATGCCGGGCGCCTGCGTGGGGCTGGGCGACATCGCGCGCGCCCAGAATCGCCACGACGAAGCGATCGCCCGTTACGACGAAGCCCTGCGCCAGGCACCGTCGCTGCATGTGGCGGCGATCCGGCGTGCGGATTCGCTGGCCCGCAGCGGCCGCGCCGACCGGGCCATCGAGGATCTGCGCGCGCACATCGCGCGCCATCCCGACAGCGCGAATGCCCACATCGCCCTCGCGCATCTGTTGTCGCAACGGCAGCGCCACGACGAGGCCCTGGCGGTGTGGCGCGAAGCCGAAGCGCGCTGGCCCGACAACATCGACCTGAAGGCGCAGCACGCGCTGGCGCTGGACCGCGCCGGACGGCCCGGGGAAGCCGTCGCGCACGCGGAACTCGCCGCTGCCTCGCCGCGCCCCGCGCTGGCGCTGCTGCGCGCGCGCGGTGCGCTGCTGGCGGGCGATCCGGCCGCGGCGGTGCAACGGCTGCTGCGGATCGACGAGGCGCAATTGCAGAACCTGCCGCGCCTCGCGCGCCGCCGTCAGCGTCTGCTGGGCCTGGCCTGCGACGCGCTGGAGCAATGGCAGGACGCGGTGCGCGCGTTCGAGGCCGCGCAGCGCCTGTCGTCCGGCACGCTGCCGGAATTGCCCGTCCTGAACGGCGCCCTGCAGCAAAGGCTGCGGGACCTGGCGAAGGCGCCCGCGCTGTCCGAACCACGCGCGACGGCGCCGGTGTTCCTGTGCGGCCTGCCGGGTTCGGGCGTGGGGCAGGTCGCCGCCCTGCTGGCCGATCAGCCGGGCTGGGTGGTGCGCCGCGACCGTTTTACGGAGCCGTCCGATTTCCTGTCCGCCCCCTTCGACCCGCGCCTCGAGCAGCCGCTGGACCAGGCCGAGCTGTCCCTGCTGGCACGCCGTTATCGCAAGCCCCTGCAGCGCGCCGGCGTCGCCGACGACGTGCCGGTGATCGACTGGTTGCCGGTGCTGGACGCGCGGATGGCGCCGGCGATCGGGCGTGCCTTGCCGGGTGCGCGCCTGATCGTGGCGCGGCGCGACCTGCGCGACACCCTGCTCGACTGGCTGGGCCACGGCTGGGCCGAGGCGCTGGCGATGCCCGATGCCGTGGCGGGCGCGCATTGGCTGCGGCTGGCCGATGCGCATTTGAGGTTCGCGGCGGAACTGCTGACCGCCTGCGTGGTGGATGCCGATGCGTTGCTGGGGGGGGAAGGCGCGGAATCGCAGAAGCTGGCCGGATTTCTGGGTGTCGCGGGCTTGCCGTCCGGTCCGGCGGCGCGGGCCGCGGCGTCCGGGCGCGGCGGCCTGCCCACCACCTTTCCGGCGGGGCACGCCGCGCATTACCACGACGCCCTGTCCGAGGCGTTCGCGGTGCTGGAAGACGTGGCCTGACGGCGCACGGCGACGGGGCAGGCGGCGGCATTCGCCTCGCCGTAACAACCGCCGGGCTAGACTCGGGCCTTTCGGTGACGGAGGTCCTGGCTTGAACACCGCCGCACGGCCGGGCCATTCGGTGGACGCACGGCCCATGCCGGATGGCTGCCTGCTGGTGTCCGGCGGTCACCACGGCGCGATCTGCAAGCCTGCCTGCGAGGAAAAGTGACCACAGGAGGACATGACCCCATGCATTTGCGCAGCGACAGCTTTGCCCACGGCGCCCGCATTCCGGAGGAATTCGCGTTCGGCCGGCGCGGCGATCACGGCGAGCCTTGCGTCCTGTCGAACAACCGCAATCCGCATCTGGCGTGGCGCGATGCACCCCGAGGCACCAGGTCGTTCGTGCTCACCTGCATCGACGGCGACGTGCCCGGCAAGGGCGACGACGTCAACAAGCCCGGCCGAACCGTGCCGGCCGACCTGCCGCGCGTGGAGTTCGTGCACTGGCTGATGATCGACATCCCCGCCACCTGTGACGAGATCGCAGCGGGCAGTTGCAGCGACGGCGTGACCGCGCACGGCAAGCGCGCTCCGAAGGGACCGCCCGGTTCGCGCCAGGGTCGCAACGACTACACCGGCTGGTTCGCTTCCGATCCGGACATGCGCGGCGACTACCTCGGCTACGACGGCCCCTGCCCGCCCTGGAACGACGCGCTGCTGCATCGCTACCGCTTTCGTGTCCATGCGCTGGACGTGCCGGCGCTGGCGCTGCCCGACGCGTTCGTCTGGCCGGAACTGCGGTCGGCAATGCAGGGTCACATCCTCGATCAGGCCGAAATCATCGGCACCTATTCATTGAACCCGGCCGTACGCTAGTACGGCGCCCGCAGCAGGAGGAAACCATGAGCAACGATGTCAGCAACGAAGAAGGGCGCGGCAGCGCGCACGAACGCATCGAGCGCGGCGCCAGCCGCTTCAAGGAAGGCACCAGCCACGTGGTGGGCACGGCCAAGGAAAAGATCGACGCCGCTGCCGACCGTGTCGAGGAAGGCCTGCATCGCGCCGCCGATGCCGGTGCGCGCGGTGCACACCGCGCGGCCGACAAGGCGGACGAATGGCGCGAACGCAGCCGGGAGATCGCCGGCAACGTGCGCGAGCGCGCCGACGACCTGCTGGACAACGTCCGCGACTTCGTGCGCGAGAAGCCGGTGCAGTCGGTGGCGATCGCACTGGCGGCGGGCTGGCTGATCGGCCGGCTGCTGACGCCGCGCCGTTGAACGGCGCATCCGCCGCGACGCTTCGCCCGTGAGCGGGGAGCGCGAAGAGCACGCTGCCGGGACGGCGGATCGTGCGCGCGATCCGCGTCCGGAATCACCGGACGCCGGACTGCACGAGCAATTCCGCAGCGTGCTTGCCGCGGGCGGCGGCCTGATCACGGCGCTGCGGCGCCTGGCGCAGGCGCTGCGCGCGCTGATCGCGGCCGAGGCGCGGGTGCTGCGCGCCAGCATCGCGGTGGTGTTCCTGTCCGCGGTCGCGCTGGTCGCGTTTTCGGTGTCGCTGTGGGCCTGCGTGGTGGCGTTGCTGGGCTGGGCGTTCACCGTGGCGACACATTCGGTCGGCATCGCGCTGGGCATCCTGGTGCTGCTGCACGCCGCGCTGGTGGCGGGGATCTGGTTCTTCATCAAGCGCGCGGTGCGGCACGCGAGTTTCCCCGAGGTGCGCGCGGAACTGCGCCAGGCGGGACGCGAACTGATGCGCGACGTGGACCGTTTTGCCCAGACCCGGCCCGCGGCGTCCGCGCCGATGCCCGATTCGACTGCCGCGTCGCGGGAGCATCCGTCATGATGAATTACCGCCGCGCCCTCGCGGAACGCCGGCGCGCGCTCGCGCGCTGCCGCGAAGCGCGGCATGCATTGCACGGCGCGGTGGACGACGTGATCGGCGTCTATCGGGCGCACCCGGTGCCCACGCTGGCAGGTGCCGCGGGCGTGGGTTTCGTGCTGGCGCAGTTGCGGGTGGGCGGCGGCCTGGTGCGCGCCGGCGTCCGGATTGCCAGCGGCCCGGCCTGGCAATTGGTGCGACAATACCTGACGATCTGATTGCGCGCCGCACGGGATGCGGCAAGAGGGGTCGGCATGCCGCCACCGCCGCCCGTAAATCCGGCCGTCGCCTCGGTGCCGCCGGTGCCGAAGCCCGTGCACACGACGCCGGGCAAGCGCCGACCGCGCGCGCTGGTGCGGCGGCGCGCCCGGCGGCTGCGTTCGCTGCGGGTGCCGCTGCTGGTCCTGATGCTGCTGGCGATCGCGGCCACGCTGGTGCTGGCGAGTTCGCTGCTGATCCCGCTGGTGCTGGCGGCGTTCATCGCGCTGGGCCTGAATCCGATCGTGGCCGGCCTGTCGCGGATCTATGTGCCGCGCGCGATCGGCAGTTTGCTGGTGATGCTGGCCCTGGGCGCGGTGGTGGCCGGCAGCGTCAGCGCGCTCAGCACGCCCGCCGCGGCATGGATCAAGCAGGCGCCGGCGGTGGTCCACGAACTGGGCTACAAGCTGCGCCGGATGACGCGTCCGCTGACGGAAGTGAGCCACGCCGCGTCGCAATCGCTGGCCGGCATCGGCGTGGCGGCGCCGCCCGCCGTGCAGATCGCTCCGCCGAACGGGTTTTCGTTCGGCAGCATCCTGCAGGTGGCGCCGCGCGCGCTGGCCGAGGCGCTGACCGTGGCGCTGCTGGTGTTCTTCTTCCTCACCTATGGCCACCAGATGCGCACCCGGCTGGTGACCGCCTCACCCGGTTTCGGTTACCGGCGCGTGGCGCTGCGGCTGGTGCGCGGCATCCAGCTGGAGGTCTCGCGGTATCTGCTCACCGTGACCGTGATCAACGTCTGCCTGGGCCTGCTGACCGCACTGGTGCTGTGGGGGCTGAAGGTACCGGACCCGCTGCTGTGGGGCGGCGTGGCCACGCTGCTCAACTTCATGCCCTACGTGGGTGCGATCTCCAACACCCTGCTGCTGCTGGTGATAGGGCTGCTCAACTTCAATTCGCCCGCACACGCCTTGCTGCCGGCGGCGTGCTTCGCGTTCATGGCGGCGATGGAAGGCAACGTGATCACGCCGATGATCCTGGGCCGGCGGATGCGGCTGTCGCCGGTGGCGATCCTGGTGTGGCTGCTGATCTGGGGCTGGATGTGGGGCATTCCCGGCGCGCTGCTGGCGGTGCCGATGCTGACCTGCGTCAAGCTGATCACCGAATGGCTGCCGGGATGGGAATGGTTCGCGCGGATGGTGGAGCGGTAGGCGCGCCGATGGTGCAAACTATCCCTTCCCGTTGATTGACGGACGCGGAGCGACGCATGTCTTCCACCGCCGAAGCCGCGGGCATGCAGCGGCAGATCGAGCTGGCGCGCAACCATGCGGCCCAGCAACGGATCGCAGAAGCCGAGGCGGCATACCGTGCGGTGCTGAAAGCCGCGCCCGACACGCCGGAGGCACTGAACTTCGTCGGCATGTGCGCGCTGGCACGCGGCGAACTCGCGTCCGCGCAGCACGATCTGGAACGCGCCTCGCAACTGGAACCCGCGCAGCCGGAGATCTGGAAGAACCTCGGTATCGTGCATCTGGCGCGGCGCGATCCCGGCGCCGCGCTGGCCGCGATCGACCGCGCGCTGGCGCTGGAACCCTCGCATCACGCGGCCCGTCTGCATCGTGGCGCGGCGCTGGAAATGCTGGGCCGGAGCGACGACGCCACCGCGGCGTATTTCGGCGCGCTGGTTGCCGCGCAGGAGCGCGGGATGTGGCGCAACGACATGACCACGCCGCCGGGCCTGCGGCCCGCGGTGAAGCACGCGATCCGGTTCGTGGACACGCACCGCAAGCGGATCTTCATGGAGCTGCTGGCACCGCTGCGCGACAAGTACGGCGCCGGGGCGCTGACGCGTGTCGAGCACGGCCTCGAGATCTACCTGGGCGACCGTCCGCCGGATTACCCCGATCCGCGCCAGTTCTGCAAGTTCTTCTACGTGCCGGGCCTCACCACCACGCCCTACTATCCGCGCGACCGCTTCCCGTGGCACGCGGAACTGGAACAACACACCGGCACGATCCGCGAGGAACTGCTGGGCGTGCTGAACGATCCGGTCGGCGTGCAGCCGTTCCTGGGCACCAACGACAACGAACTGCTGAGGCAGCAGAATCTGCTCGCCGGCACGCACGGCCAGGCGCAGTGGAACTCGTTCTTCTTCCACCGCCACGGCGAGGTGTTCGAGCAGAACGCACGCCGCTGCCCGCGCACCACGGCGATCCTGGACTCCCTGCCGCTGGTGCACATCCGCGGCCACGCACCGGAGGTGCTGTTCTCGATCCTGGCGCCCGGTTCGCACATCCTGCCGCACCACGGCGTCACCAACACGCGCCTGGTCACGCACCTGCCGCTGATCGTGCCTGAGGACTGCGCGATCCGGGTGGGCGGCATCGAGCACGTGTGGCAGGAAGGCCGCTGCGTCACCTTCGACGACACCTTCCTGCACGAGGCGTGGAACAGGAGCGGCAGGGTGCGGGTGGTGATGATCCTGGATTCCTGGCACCCCGACCTTACCGATGCCGAGCGCGAAGCGATCGCGCTGCTGGTCGGCGCGATCGGCGACTTCAATCAGGCCGCCAACGTTGCCGCGCCGCCGAAGGATTGAGGCGTTGAACCCCTCTCCCCTCGGGAGAGGCCGCCATCCATGGCAAAGAACTCCGTGGTGGCGCGAAGCGCCGGGTGAGGGTCCGGGGTCGCGCCGGACATCATGCGAGTTCCGAACCCTCACCCCTTGCCCCTCTCCCGGCGGGAGAGGGGGAGTCCGTGGTCACGCAATGTTCCGCAGCCAGCCCGAATAGATCGCCGCCAGCAGCACCGCGCCCAGCGCGATCCGGTAGATCGCGAAGGCGGTGAAACGGTGCGTGCGGATGTAGCGCAGCAGCCACTTCACCGCTGCGAACGCGACGATCAGCGACACGATGAAGCCGATGATCAGCGCACGCCAGTCCTCGTGCGCCGTGCCGCCGCTCTTCCACACCTTCAGCAATTCGTATCCGGTCGCCGCATACATGGTCGGAATGCCGACCAGGAACGCGAACTCGGTGGCGGCCGGACGGTTGCTGGTGCCGAACAGCATCGCCGCGAAGATCGTCGCCCCCGAGCGCGAGGTGCCGGGAAAGATGCCGGCCACCATCTGCGCGATGCCGACCAGGATCGCCACCGGCCAGGTCACCCTGCTGCGGTCCGGCATGCGCGCGGCGATCTGCTCCGCCACGATCATCCAGAGGCCGCCGATGATCAGTGCCCACGCGATCGGCGTGATCGTGGTCGGCAGCACGAAGCCGTAGTGCGTCACGATCAGGCCCAGCACGCAGGTGATCAGGAACGCGACCGCCAGCTTCCAGAAATAATCGCGGTTTTCCGGATCGTTCCAGCGCGTCAGCAGTTGCCAGATGCGTTGCCGATAGACCAGCGTGATCGCCAGGATCGCGCCGGCCTGGATGCCCACGTTGAACAGGTCCGAGCGCGCGCCCAGCCAGTGTTCGGCGATCAGCAGGTGCCCGGTCGAGGAAACCGGCAGGAATTCGGTGATGCCCTCGATGATGCCGAGCAGGATGACGTTGACAAGGTCGTGCATGGGCGGCTTCCGGCAAAAACGCGGGGAGTGTACGCGGTTTTGCCGCGATGACCATGAATAACGCCGGCCCTGCTGCACAATCCGCACCGGACCGGTGCGGTTCGTCACGACGCAAGGCAGGCGCATGAAACCCGCGGCGGTGCTGTGGACGGGCGGCAAGGATTCCGCGCTGGCGCTGCACGCGGCCGCCGCGCATGGCTGCGAGGCGCGCTGCCTCGTCACCTTTGCGCCGCCGGAACCGGATTTTCTGGCGCACCCGCTGCCGGTGATGGCGTTGCAGGCGCGTTCGCTGGGATTGCCGCACCGCGTACTGACCGTCGCCAAACCGTTCGAAACCGGTTACGAGGCGGCGTTGCGGACACTGCGAGATGAAGCCGGCATCGAATGCGTGGTGACCGGCGACATCGCGGCCGTCGATGGCCGGCCCAACTGGATCGCCGAGCGCTGCCATGCCGTCGGCATGCAGGCGTGCCTGCCGCAGTGGGGCCGCGATCGCGAAGCGTTGCTGGGGCAATTGCTGGAAGCCGGATTCCGGGTCCGGATTTCCTGCGTCGATACCCAAAGACTCGATGCGGATTGGGTCGGCCGGGAGCTCGACGCCGAAGCCATCGCCGGATTGCGCAGTATCCACCTCCGGAACGGTCTGGATATGTGCGGCGAGAACGGCGAATACCACACGCTGGTGGTCGATGGCCCATCGTTCGCACGGCCGGTGGCAATCCGCGACTGGACGTTGAAGATCGCGGGACCGCTGGCATACATGCACATCCGCGACGCGGTGCTCGCTTGACCGTCCGCGTCCGCCGGGCGAGCATCCCGTGCGTCCCGGCCGGGACATCCACTTCCGAGGGGGTTGTCATGCATGCTCCGAGTGCCCTGGCATTGACCGGTTTCATCGCCTGGACCCTGTTTCTGCTGGTCGTGATGGAACTGTTGCGCTCCCGGCTCGTGCTGTCCGGCAAGGTTGCTTCCGACCGGATCGTGCCGGACAACGCCAATCTTTCGCCCTTCATGCAGCGGCTGGCGCGGGCGCACCTGAATTGCATCGAGGGGCTGGCCGTGTTCGGCGGCCTGCTGGTCGTCGCGCTGTTGACCGATCGCGCCGGGGTGACCGATCCGCTGGCGTACTGGCTGCTCGGCGCCCGGCTGGTGCAGTCGTCCGTGCACCTGGCGTCAGCCGGCGTGGTCGCCGTCAATCTTCGCTTCACCGCCTTCGCGGTGCAGATGGGGATCGGCGTGTGGTGGGCGGTACGGCTCCTGCATCCGGCGGTCTGAGACACGCCGGTTTCGTCAGGCGTTGCGCCGCCTTCACGCCGCCATCGCCGCCGCCGTGGTGGGATGAAGACAGGTCGGGCCGCACCGACGCTGCACGGGTGTTCGCCATGAAAGTCATCGCCGGCGGAGTGATCGCGATCGTGTTGCTGGGGATTTACGCGTGGCTGATCTGCGTGGCCTGCGGCATCGCGCTGTGCAGTGGTCACGCCTGCGAGGCCGCCACGGCGTTCAACGACATGCAGGCGCAGGCGCTGTCGGTCACCACCGGGCTGGTGTCGGCGCTGGTGGTCGCCGAGCTGGCCGTCACGAAAACCGGCGAGGCTCCGGCCGCGCACATGCTGGCTGCGGACGCCAGCGGCCGCGCGAAGCTGTTGCTGCGCTGGGTCGCCGCGATCTATCTGCTGGTCTGGCTGGTGGCCGGACTCGCCGCGTTCATCATCGGCATGCAGCACCCGGCCGCGCTGCCCGCACTGACCAGCGTCGGACAATCGTGGTTCGGCATCGCGGTCGCGGCGGCCTATGCCTATCTCGGTTTGAAGCCGCCGTCCTGATTGCGTGCACGACCCGTGGCGCGGCATGATCGGGTGACGTCATTCATCCGGAACGCCACGATGCAGACGATCACGTGGGAGGATTTCGGCAAGGTCGAACTGCGCGTGGGCCGCGTGATCGACGCCAGGGTGTTCGCCGAGGCACGCAAGCCGGCCTACGTGCTGCAGGTCGATTTCGGGCCGGAGATCGGCGTGCGCAAATCCAGCGCGCAGATCACCCGGCTGTACCGGCCCGAAGAGCTGATCGGCAGGCTGGTGGTCGGCGTGGTGAACTTTCCGAAGAAACAGATCGGACCCGTGATGTCGGAATGCCTGATCACCGGCTTCCACGACGAGAACGGCGAGGTCGCGCTGTGCGTGCCCGACAAACCGGTGCCGCTGGGCGCGAAGCTGTGCTGAGCAACTCCTGTCGAAGGCCGCGTGCGGGCGGCCTTGGATCGGTCAGGGCGAAAAGATCAGCACGAGGTAGGACAGGAACAGCAGCAGGTGCACCAACCCTTGCAGCGTGTTGGTGCGTCCGCTGCCCAGCGTCAGGATCGACACGCCGAAAGTGAGCGCCAGCAGCATGGTGTTGGCCGGGCTCAGGCCCAGCACCACGGGACGCCCCAGCGTCAGGTCGATCAGCAGCACCGCCGGCACGGTCAACGCGATGGTCGAGAGCGCGGTGCCGAGGCCGATGTTCATCGCCCGCTGCATCTGGTTGAAACGCGCGGCGCGGATCGCGGCGATGCCTTCCGGCGCCAGCACCAGCACCGCCACCGCGAAACCGGCCGCCGCCACGGGCAGCCCCAGTTCCGCCACGCCGATTTCCAGCGGCAGCGCGAACAGCTTGGCCAGCAGCACCACCAGCACCAGATACACGATCAGCAACACGGCGTGCCACGGCCAGCCATGCGGCGACGCCGGATGGACATCGGCGTGCTCCATCGCCTCGCCTTCCTCGACGAAGAAGCTGGTGTGGGTGCGCGTCTGGATCACCAGGAACGCCGCGTACAGCAGCAGCGACATCACCAGCAGGAAGATCTTCTGCACCGGCGAGAGCGTGCCCGCGCCGGTGGTCACGGTGTAGTTGGGCCAGATCAGCGCCAGCGTCGCCAGCGGGATCAGCAGACTGAGAAACGCTTTCGCGCCGCGCAGGTTGTAGGTCTGCTCGTGGTGGCGCAGGCCGCCGGCCAGCAGCGCGATGCCGATGATGCCGTTCAGCACGATCATCACCACCGAGAACATGGTGTCGCGCCCGAACGCCGGGTTGTCGGCGTTGTGCAGCATCACCGTCACCACCGTCGCGATTTCCAGCGAGATCGCCGACAGCGTCAGCATCAGGGTCCCGTACGGTTCGCCGAAACGCGTTGCGAGGTGCTCGGCGTGGCGGGTGGCCGCGATCGCGGCCAGCAGCGCCCCGATGAAGAACGCGACGAACGCGATCGCGACCGCGGCACCGGAGGCGCCGTTCGACGACAGCGCGGGCTTGAACAGCCAGCCGACGATCAGGATGGCCAGCGCGACCGGCAACGGCCATTCGCTGCCGAGGGACCGCCAGTCCTTCGTCGCCGCGTCATCGCCCACGCGCCACCCCTTCGCCGTCAGCCGCCAGTGCGGCGTCCCGGAAGAATCACGTCGTCATTCCGGGGCCTGCGCCGGCATGCCGGTGCAGCAACCCGGAATCTGCTGCAGTTTTTGCAGCAGCGGGAGCAGATTCCGGATCTCACCCGCTTCGCGCATTCGTCCGGAATGACGAAGCCATTTCCGGGACACCACACTAGTATGCCTCATGCGCAGGCCGGGCCGCTTCGCGAACGCAACCGCGAGACGACATGACGCAACCACGAGCCAAGACCCGCGACGGGGACCGGGACAGCCCGCCCGGCGAACGCCTGGCGGCGGCATTCGGCGCGCTGGTGTTTTTCGCGCCGCTGCTGTTTCTGTTCTGGTTTTTGGCGAACAGCCGGATCGCGTGGCTGGCCGAACGACCGATTCCGTGGCAATACCTGTTCGCTGCCATCGGCGCGTCCACCCTTCTGGGCTTTGCGATGCCGCGCCTGACACCCGCCGTGTTCGGCTGGATCGCACGCGGTTTTCACTGGCTGGCGAGGCTGTGGTGAGCAAGCCTGGCGATGCGGCCGCTACGGCAGAACGTATTTCCGGCTCGTCTTGGGAAAATCACCAAACAAGTGCGGAGAATGCACTTTATTGGTGCGTTTGCGGCGATCCAGCCACGCAAGTCATTGAACAAACTGGGTGCATCCGTTGGTACGTCCCGTGCAATCGACAGGCATTCCCTTCCTTCCGGAGCCGCCGATGACCGCCGACAAAGTTCTCGCCACCATCAAGAACGAGAAGGTCGAATTCATCGACCTGCGCTTCGCCGACATGCGCGGCGTGCAGCACCACGTCAGCTTTCCCGCGCACGCGATCGACGCCGGCACGTTCGAGGACGGCAAGATGTTCGACGGTTCCTCGATCGCCGGCTGGAAGGGCATCAACGAATCGGACATGGTGCTGATGCCCGATCCGGCCACCGCCTTCCTCGATCCGTTCGCCGCGCACAAGCAGTTGAACATCCTGTGCGACGTGCTGGAGCCCTCCACCATGCAGGCCTACGGCCGCGATCCGCGTTCGATCGCGCGGCGCGCCGAGGCGTATCTCAAATCCACCGGTGTCGCCGACACCGCGTGGTTCGGGCCGGAGCCGGAATTCTTCATCTTCGATTCGGTGCGCTGGCAGAACGACATGGGCCGGGTGTTCTACGAAATCGGCTCCGAGGAAGCCGCGTGGAGCTCGCGCTACAAGTACGACGAAGGCAACCACGGTCACCGTCCCGGCATCAAGGGCGGCTACTTCCCGGTGCCGCCGGTCGATTCCCTGAACGACCTGCGCGCGGAAATGTGCAGCGTGCTGGAATCGTTGGGCCAGGTGGTCGAGGTGCACCATCACGAAGTCGCGAACGCCGGTCAGTGCGAGATCGGCACGCGCTTCAACACCCTGCTGCACAAGGCCGATGACCTGCTGACGCTCAAATACGTGCTGCGCAACGTGGCGCACGCCGCGGGCAAGACCGTCACCTTCATGCCCAAACCGGTGGTCGGCGACAACGGCAGCGGCATGCACGTGCACCAGTCGCTGAGCAAGGACGGCAAGAACCTGTTCGCGGGCGAACTGTACGGCGGGCTCTCGCAACTCGCGCTGTGGTACATCGGCGGGGTGTTCAGGCACGCGCGCGCGATCAACGCATTCGCCAACTCGACGACCAATTCCTACAAGCGCCTGGTGCCGGGCTTCGAGGCGCCGGCGATGCTGGCCTACTCCGCGCGCAACCGTTCGGCCTCGTGCCGGATTCCGTACGTGGCGAATCCCAAGGGCCGCCGGATCGAGGTGCGTTTCCCCGATCCGATGAACTCGGGTTATTTGACCTTCACCGCGCTGATGATGGCGGGCCTCGACGGGATCCTGAACAAGATCGATCCGGGCGCGCCGATGGACAAGGACCTCTACGACCTGCCGCCGGAGGAAGAGCGCAACATCCCGCAGGTGTGCTCTTCGCTCGACATGGCGCTGGAGGCGCTGGACCGCGACCGCGAATTCCTGAAGGCCGGCGGCGTGATGAACGACGACTTCATCGACGCCTACATCGCGCTCAAGATGAAGGAAGTGACGGCTTATCGCGCGTCCACGCATCCGCTGGAATACCAGATGTATTACAGCATCTGACGCATCGATCGCCGCATTGCTTGAACCCCTCTCCCTTCGGGAGAGGGTGCCCGAAGGGCGGGTGAGGGTTCGGCATGATTCGCTGCGCATCCATCGCAGACGCGTCCGCCATTCGCGCGATCTACAATCATTACGTCACTGATACGGTCATCACGTTCGAGGAACAACCGGTCACGACAGCCGAAATGCAGTCACGCATGGCCGCGGTGCTCGAAAGGTTGCCGTGGCTGGTGCCGGAACGCGACGGTGACATCGCGGGCTACGCGTACGCCTCGCCGTGGAAAGCGCGGATCGGCTACCGGTTTGCCGTGGAAAGCACGATCTATCTCGCGCCCGCGCATGTCGGGCATGGATTCGGGTCCGCGTTGTACGAAACCCTGCTCGAGCGCCTGCGAGCACGGGGCATCCATTGCGTGATCGGCGGGGCCGCGCTGCCGAATCCCGCCAGCGTCGCGCTGCACGAGAAACTCGGCTTCACCAAGGTCGCGCACTTCCGGGAAAACGGCTTCAAGTTCGGCCGCTGGATCGATGTGGGCTACTGGCAGCGCATCTTTCGATGACAGACGCGGCACGCCGGATCCGCGTTGCGGCTCCGGCTTGCGATGTGGCAGCGCGCAGCCATAATCGAACGGCGCAACCGCCGATCCAGGATGGCCGTTTCCCTGCCCTTGTTCGAATCCATCGCGCCGACCGGGACACGCGAGCCGCTCGCGCCCGGGGCGTGGCTGCTGCGCGGTTTCGCACTGGACGCCGCCGCAGGGTTGCTGGCGGAGATCGAACGGATTGCGTCGTCGTCGCCGTTCCGGAATCTCGTCACGCCCGGCGGCAAGACGATGTCGGTGGCGATGACCAACTGCGGTGCGGTCGGCTGGTTCAGCGACCGGCGCGGCTATCGTTACACCGAGATCGATCCGGAAACCGGCAGGCCTTGGCCGGCAATGCCGGGATCGTTCATGAAACATGCGCATGATGCGGCAAGCGCGGCGGGATTCGAGAATTACGCGCCGGACGTGTGCCTGATCAACCGCTACGAACCCGGCACGCGCCTTACCCTGCACCGCGATCACGACGAGCGCGACCGCCGTGCGCCTATCGTGTCGGTGTCGCTGGGCCTGCCGGCCACGTTCCTGTTCGGCGGCCTCGCGCGCAAGGACGCGCCGCGCCGCGTGCCGCTCGTGCACGGCGACGTGGTGGTGTGGGGTGGTCCGTCGCGAATGCGCTACCACGGCGTTCTGCCGGTCAAGGCCGGCGAGCATCCGCTTGCCGGCGCGCGGCGCTACAACCTCACCTTTCGGGTCGCGCGCTGAAAACTGCGAAAAATTCGACTCACACGGCCCCGTGAATCGGCAAGCAGCTTGCGTGCGGACACGCGGTCGCCTTCAATACGCCGATGCGCCGTGGCCTTCTCGCCTGTCTTGCAACGCTGCTGCTCGCCGGGTGTGTCTCGGCGCCGCCGCGCAATCCGCTGGCGGTGTGGGTGCCGTCGAAAAACTACAACGCGCGGCAGCCCACGCTGATCGTGCTGCACTACACGCAGGAGGCCGACGTGCGGGAAGCATTGCATACCCTGCGTACGCACAACGCCGGCGGCCCGGTCAGCGCGCATTACCTGATCGGCAAGGACGGCACGATCTACCAGCTCGTCGCCGAGAGGGACCGCGCCTGGCATGCCGGTCCGTCGTTCTGGGACGGCGAGTTCGACGTCAACTCGCGTTCGATCGGGATCGAACTGGACAACGACGGCAACGAGCCGTTCGCGCAGCCGCAAATCGATGCGCTGCTGCGCCTGCTTGCCGACATCACCTCGCGGCTTGGCATCCCGCGCACCGCGATCGTCGGCCATGCCGACGTCGCACCCAGCCGCAAGGACGATCCGGGCGTGTGATTTCCGTGGCGCGAACTGGCCGCGCACGGTTTCGGTCTGTGGTACGACCCGGGTCCCCTGCCCGATCCGCCGCCGGGATTCGACCCGCTGGCGGCGCTCCGGCTGATCGGTTACGACACGAGTGACCCCGCCGCGGCCATCGTGGCCTACCACCGGCATTTCCGTGCCAGCACCGCGCCGGACCTGGACGCCGGCGACCTGCGCATCCTCTGGAATCTTCAAGGCAAGTTGCTGCGGATGGGGGAATCCGCGCCGCCGCAGGCCCCAGCGCCCGCGGCCGTTACGCACTAAACTGGTGCAATGAACCAGATTGGTGAACCGCCGGCCGCGGCCGGGTCCGCCGCGATCGAATCGCTGGTCACCGGCGTGGCCGAACTGGATGCGGCGCTTCGCTTCGTCCGGGTCAACCCGGCGTTCTGCGAAATGCTGGGCGTGGGCCTGCGGCGCCTGCTCGGTCAACCCGTCACGATCCTGCATCCCGAGCCGCGGCTGCACGAGGCGGCGGAGCGGGCCTTGCAACGCGGCGGCGGCATCCGGATGGATGCGGTCGCGCTGTGCGCCGCACCCGGCAGGGAATGCGCGCTGGATTTTCTCGTCAGCGCGCACGCCGACGGGGTGCTGCTGGAAGCACGACCGGCGGTTCCGTCGACGCCGTCGCGGCTGTCGGAATCGCTGCGCGGCTTCGCGCACGAGGTGCGCAATCCGCTGGCCGCGATTTCCGGCGCCGCGCAGCTGCTGCAGCAGCGTGCGAACGATGCGGGTCAGCGCGAACTCGCGCAGTTGATCCGCGACGAAGCCAACCGGCTCGCCGGATTGACCGAACGTCTGCTGGGCACCCGCAACAACACCGTGACGCGCGCGGTCAACGTGCATGCGCTGCTGGAACGCGTTGCGGAGCTGTTGCGCGCCGAGCGCACCGGCGTGGCCATCGTGCGTGATTACGATCCCAGCCTGCCGGCCTGGCAGGGCGATCCCGACCGCCTGCTGCAGGCGTTGCTGAATCTCGTGCGCAACGCGGTCGAGGCGAATGCCTCGCGCATCGTGCTGCGCAGCCGCGCCGAGGCGGGCTGGCGCGATGCGCGCGGCCAGCGTGTGCCGGCGCTCAGGGTCGAGGTCGAGGACGACGGCGACGGCGTACCCGCGCAGATCGAAACCACGCTGTTCGAGCCGATGGTGTCGGGCCGCTCGGACGGTACGGGGCTGGGTCTCGCGCTGACACGCGAGATCGCACGCGAACACGGCGGCGAATTGACCTACCAGCGGCGCGAAACCGGATCGTGCTTCGTGTTGCTGCTGCCGCGCCGGGTCCCGGACCGTTTGCCCGCTTGAACCAGGGGGCAGCCGCACCGGCGGCCTGATGATGGTGCGGCAGAGGGTTGTGGAGGCATGAAGGAACCCATCGAGATGAGCGACACGCGCCATGATTCTCCGCAGCACGCGGTCACGGGTGAGATCTGGATTGTCGATGACGACCGCGCGGTGCGCTTCGTGCTGGCAACGGCGCTGCGCGATGCCGGCCACACGGTCGCCGAATTCGCCAGCGTCGAGGACGCGCAGCGCGCCTTGCGCCGCGACGTGCCGGCGCTGCTGCTGTGCGACGTGCGGCTGCCGGGCGCAGACGGGCTGACCCTGCTGCGCGAAAGCAGGGCGGCGCATCCCGCGTTGCCGGTGATCGTGATGAGCGCGTTCACCGATGTCGCGACCACCGCCGCGGCCTACCGCGAAGGCGCGGCCGATTACCTGCCCAAGCCGTTCGATCTCGCGCAGGCGCTGGCGTCCGTTAAGCGTGCGCTGGGCGAAGCGGCCCCGCCGCAGGCTGCCGAGCGGGCTGCCGAGCCGCGCCACGCGCTGCTGGGTGAAAGCGCGCCGATGCGCGAGGTATTCCGGCTGATCGGACGCGTCGCGGCCAGTGACCTGAACGTGTTGATCACCGGCGAGACGGGGACCGGCAAGGAACTGGTCGCGCGCGCGCTGCATGCCGAAAGCGCGCGCCGCGCGCGGCCGTTCGTCGCGCTCAACACCGCGGCGATTCCTGCCGAGCTGCTGGAATCGGAACTGTTCGGCCACGAGGCCGGCGCGTTCACCGGCGCGCAGCGGCGTGCAGCCGGGCGCTTCGAGCAGGCCGAAGGCGGCACGCTGTTCCTGGACGAGATCGGCGACATGCCGCTGGCCCTGCAGACGCGCCTGCTGCGGGTGCTGGCCGGTGGCGAGTTCTACCGCGTGGGCGGCCGCGAACTGATCCGCAGCGACGTGCGGGTGATCGCGGCCACGCATCAGGATCTGGACGCCAAGGTCGCGCGCGGCGAATTCCGCGCCGACCTGCTGCACCGTCTCGACGTGGTGCGCATCCACCTGCCGGCGTTGCGCGAGCGGCGCGAGGACATCCCGCTGCTGGCGAAGCGGTTTCTCGCGGACGCCGCGCGCGCGTTGAAATTGCCGGAAAAGCATTTCGCGCAGGGCGCCTTGCAGGCGCTGGCGAAGATGGATTTCCCCGGCAACGTCCGGCAACTGGAGAACCTCTGCCGCCGGCTCGCGGTGATCGCGCCGGGGATGAGCATCCGGCGCGAGGATCTCGACGACCGTGCGCCGCGCGCGCAAGCCACGGGCGACGCGGCGCTGCCGTGGGAAGTGTCGCTGCGCGCGTGGGCGGAGTCCGAACTGGCGGACGGCGCGAGCGATCTGCACGCGCGCGCGCGCGCGCGGCTGGACCGGGTGTTGCTGGACGCGGCGCTGGCCGTCCACGACGGGCATCGCCAGAAGACCGCGATCGCGCTGGGGCTGGGCCGCAACACGCTGACCCGCAAGCTCGGCAGTTCGCGCAAACGACGGGACTAAGCACTCGGCACTCGGGACTCGAAGGGGCACAGACTCATGGCCATCATCACGCGCGCCGCCAAACAAGAAGACGTGCCATTCCTGGTGGAATGCAACGCGGCGATGGCGCGCGAGACCGAGCACAAGACGCTCGACCGCGAGGTACTGACGCGCGGCACCCGCGCGGTATTCGATGACCCGCGTCGCGGTTTTTACCTGATCGCCGAGATGGATGGCGTGCCGGCGGGTTGTCTTCTGATCACCTGCGAGTGGAGCGACTGGCGCAACGGCGACTGGTGGTGGTTCCAGAGCGTGTACGTGACGCCGGCGGCCCGGCGCCACGGCGTGTTCCGCGCGCTGTACGCCGAGGTCGAGCGCCGCGCGCGCGCAGCCGGCGCGGTCGGCCTGCGCCTGTACGTCGAGCGCGACAATGCGCACGCACTGCGTACCTATTTCTCGCTGGGCATGGAAGAAGAACCGTACCGGATGCTGCGCAAGGGGTTCATCGAGTTTCGCTGACCGCGCAAGAAGGTTTTCGTCATCCGGCCAGCGTGGCGTCCCGGAAGAATCTTTGCGTGGTCATTCCGGGGACTGCGCCGGCGTGCCGGCGCAGAAACCCGTAACCTGCCGGGGTCTTGCAGCAAAGAGGAGCAGATTCCGGATCTCAGCCGCTTCGCGGGCTCGTCCGGAGTGACGAAGGTATTTTCGGGACACCACACCAGGGGAATGGCCGAGATCCATCTTCAAGGATGGATGAAGCCACCGGGTTCCGGCATTCGCCGGAGCGACGACAATGAAAGGACGAAACAGAGGACCCAATCATGATTCCGCAAACCCGCCGCGTCGCCGTCGTGGGCGGCGTGCGCATTCCGTTCTGCAAGCGCGACACCGCGTACGCCGACCTCGGCAATTTCGGGATGAGCGTGGAAGTGCTGGGCGCGCTGGTCGAGAAGTTCGGGCTGCACGGCGTCGAACTCGGCGAGGTCGCATTCGGCGCGGTGATGAAGCATCCCGCCGACTGGAACCTCGCGCGGGAGGCGCTGCAATCGTCCGGGCTCACGCCGACCACGCCCGGCATCACCACCGCGCGCGCCTGCGGCACTTCGCTGGACAACGCGATCCTGATCGCGCAGAAGATCGCGACCGGCCAGATCGAGGTCGGCATCGGCGGCGGTTCGGACACCACCAGCCAGGTGCCGCTGACCTATTCCGACCGTTTTCAGCAGCGGCTGCTGGACATGCACCGCGCGCAGACCTTCGGCGAGAAGTTGCGCGCGGCCACGCGCGGCTTCCATTGGCGCGAGTTGAAACCGCAGGTGCCGGGCGTGGTCGAGCCGCGCACCGGACTGTCGATGGGCCAGCACTGCGAAAAGATGGCGCGCGAATGGAAGATCGGCCGCGCCGAACAGGACGAATGGGCGCTGGGCAGCCACAGGAAACTCGCGGCCGCCTACGACGCGGGCTTCTTCGGGGACCTGGTGATCCCGTTCAGGGGCGTCACCCGCGACAACCTGCTGCGGCCCGACACCACGCCGGAAAAACTCGCGGCCCTGAAACCCGCCTTCGACAAGACCTCCGGCAAGGGCACGCTGACCGCCGGCAATTCCTCCGCATTGTCGGACGGCGCGGCCGCGGTGCTGCTGGCCAGCGAGGACTGGGCACACGCGCGCAACCTGCCGGTGCTGGCGTATCTCGTCGATGCCGAAGTCGCGGCGGTCGATTACGTGCACGGCGAAGGTCTTTTGATGGCGCCAACGATCGCGGTGCCGCGGATGCTGCAGCGCGCGGGTTTGAAACTGCAGGATTTCGATTTCTACGAAATCCACGAAGCCTTCGCCGCGCAGGTGCTGTGCCAGTTGCGCGCGTGGGAATCGGCCGACTACTGCAGGAACCGGTTGGGGCTGGATGCGCCGCTGGGCGCGATCGATCCGGCGAAGACCAACGTCAACGGTTCGAGTCTCGCGACCGGCCATCCGTTCGCCGCGACCGGCGCGCGGATCGTGGCGACACTCGCGAAACTCCTGGCGCAGAAGGGTTCCGGCCGCGGGCTGATCTCGATCTGCACCGCGGGCGGGATGGGCGTGGTGGCGATCCTGGAGCGGTGAGGGAGCCGGCGGGGCAAGCACTTCCCGCCGGGAAGGATTCCGCCGTTCAGCTCACCCTGAACAAGGTCGGCTTCCACGCGCCGCTGGCATAGGAATCCCGGCGACGGCGCTGCATCCGCGCGATCGTCTCGGCCGCGCGCGCATCGGCCCAGTCCACCCGCTTGACCATCAGGGCGGCCGGATCCTCGCCGCGCAGGCGCGCTTCCTGTTCGCGCCACGCGCAGAAGTCGTCGTAGGCCTCGATCTCGTGGCGCAGATCGTGCCGGCACAGTTCGATCATGATCGCGTCGTCGAGAAATCCCAGCACCGGAACGGAATCGGGAATCAGATCCTGCGGATCGGCGAGATAGGCCAGCGCGGCCAGCACCCGCTGCCGGTCGGCATCGGGCAGGCCGAACCCGACGTCCCTGGCCATCGCAATCAGCGACTCCACGCTGCCCAGCCGCTCGGCGATGAAGGGCGGCATGGAGGAGTTCCGGTATTCCGCGAGCTGCTTCTGCGCGGCGGCGATGATCTGGTCGGGGTTGCCATCCTTCATGCGGGCTTCGAGCTCGTGCATGCCCTTGATGAAGGGACGCAGGTCGTCGTCGCTCAATCGAATGTTGATGTCCAGCGGCATGGCGCGCCCCTTGGCTTTCGAATGAATGCGCCAGCGTAGCGAGAGGTCCGCAAACCGTCAATCGCGGCTCACAGGATGCCCTGTATCCCCGCGCCGAAGGCGGTGACGAAGCGGGCGATGATCGCAGTGAGCGACAGGTTGACCTCGGGGAAATCGCCCACCGGCTCCCAGCATTCGAGGAAGTCCGGGTCGCCGGGCGGCAGCGGCCGGCAGCCGGGCTTCAACTGGTAGTCGGTGGCGTAGCCGAACGGCCAGAGGTCGAAGATCGGCAGCCGCCGCGACACGTCGCCGATGGCCTGGCTCACGTCGCCGATCACCGGGGTGGGCCGGCGCGGCGCGACCAGCCAGGCGTTGCGGGGCGCGGCATCGCGCAGGATCGCCGCGCGCACCTGCATGGCAAACGCGGGGTCGTCGATGATCACGCCGGACTCGGTGTTGTAGTTGGCCGAGCGCGGATCGAAGTTGTGCGAACCCACCATCACGATGCTGCGGTCCACCACCAGCGACTTGGCGTGCAGGCTGATGCGCGGTCCCGGCTGGCCGGTCTCGATCGGCGCGCGGCCGCCGTGATGCGGGGAGGAGGTTTCCGAACCGAAGCCGGAAAGCCGTTCGTAGTCGGCCAGCATCGCCGGCGCGTCCGCCGGATGCGGCATCAATTCGTGGATCTGGAAACCATAATCGACCAGGAACTTCTTGTGGTGCTTGTACGACAGCGCATACACCGGCAGCGCGTCGGTGGAGGCCAGCGAGTCGGTGGACACGATCACCTGCACCGGCGGATGCTTTTTCTGCAGCGCGCGGAAGATCCCGCCGGCGCGATGGGTCAGCACCAGGTACGGCGTCTGCAGCACGATCTCGTGCTGCGCGCCGGCGATCATCCGCATCAGGTCGCTGGTCAGCTCGCGCGAGTCGGGGCCGTGCACGGCTTCGGACTTGGACGGCAGATCGTAGAAGAAATCGACCAGTCCGACGTTCAGGCTGTGCCCGAGCAGGTTCGCCTGCAGCCACGCGCGGTCCCCGGCCTCGGCGCGCACCTTCGCCACGCGCTGGGGGTCGTCGAAGCGGGGTTCGGACCAGGGTTCCGCGTCGTCGGGATGGGCCAGGATTTCGGCGTTGACGTCCTTCAGGTGGGTGATCGGCGTCGAGCGCGGATTGTTCCAGAAGATCTCGAAGCTCTTGGTCATCTGCATGCCGGCAGGGCCGGCGACGATCACGTCGCGGTCCAGGAAATCCATCTGCGGATCCCAGTCGAAATAGTCGTTGGCGTAGTTGCGGCCGCCCACGATGCCGACCTTGCCGTCGACCAGGAACAGCTTGTTGTGCATGCGCTGGTTGAACTTGTGGAAGCAGCACAACACGCTGGCGGTGTATTCCGCGAAGTTGTTGCGGGCGCTGTCGAAGGTCGGGTTGTACAACCTGATTTCGAGGTTGGCGCTGGCGCGCGCGAGGCGCGACAGCAGCACCGGATCGTTCAGCGAACCCAGCTGGTCGGCGAGGATCCGCACCCTGACCCCACGCCGCGCCGCCTTGACCAGTTCGTCCAGCACCAGCAGGCCGGCATCGTCCTTGGCCCAGATGTAGGTCTGGATGTCGATGGAGCGCCGCGCCGCGCGTATCAGGTTGATGCGCGCGACCAGCGCGTTCTGGCCGATGCCGAGCAGGGTGACGGTGTTGCGCGGATGCCCGGGTTTCGATGCCGCGATCGCGGCATCGGCCTGCGCCAGGAACGGCGAGGACGCCGCGCAGTGGTCGGCGGCGCGGCAGTCGAGCGTGCGATCGACCGACAGCGCGACGATCCGGTCGGCCTGCTCGATCCTGCGCGTGGACAGCGGCGCGCAGCCGGCCAGCAGCACCAACACGACACACAAGCACCAGCCGCTTCGCGACATCCGTCTCATCGGGAGACGATGATACGCGACGCCTCAACGGGACGGATCGAGGTGTATCTGCATGTCCAGTTCCACCCGGTCCGAGAGCGTGCCGCGCCACGCGCGCATCCCGAACGCCGAGCGCGACAGGCTGCCCCGCACACGGACCGGGCACGCCAGCGGCGTGCGCGGACAGGCCGACGGCAGCAGCATGAACGAGACCGGCCTCCGCTGGCCGTGCAGTTCCAGCATGCCGCGCAGCACGCCGCCGGAGGCCAGCTCGGCCAGCGGAAACGGCTCCGAGTCGAAACGGATCCGCGGGTAATGCGCGGCGTCGAAGAATTCGGGACCCAGCGCGCGCGCGCGGTCGCCGGCATCGTCTATCGCGAGACCGGCGACGTCGATCACGGCGTGCACCTCGGCAAGGCCGGGGCCGGAAACCCCGCCCCGCTGCAAGCGGCCGCGCAGCCCGGGGAAGTCGCCCCGCACGTGCGCGAACCAGAACTTGCGCACGCTGAAGGTCGCGTGCGATTGCCCGGGATCGATCGGCCACGCCTGTTCGGCATGCGCCGGCAGTGCCAGCACCAGCCACGCAGCCAGCGCCAGCCACCCGTGAAGCCGGACCGTCATGGCGACCAGAAGGCGCGCAACCGGCCGTGGCCGGGTTCGGGCATCTCGTCCTCGAGTTCGAGCCAAGCCAGCGAGGCCGGCGCCATCCCGCGCGCGCCGGACGAGCGGCCTTGCGTCAGCAGCGCCAGCAATTGTTCCAGCCCGGGATTGTGGCCGATCAGCAGCACCCGGCCGGCCTGCGCGGCGTGGTTTTCCAGCAGCGACAACAGCTCACCGGGCGTGGCCTGATAGATCGCGGGCAGGAACTGCGGCGCCGGCAGCCTTTTCAGGATGCCGGCGATGGCCTCGGCGGTCATCTGCGCGCGCCGCGCCGGCGAGCACAGCAGCGCGTCGGGCGCGGCCGAACGCGACTCAAGCCAGCGGGCCGCCGCACGCGCCTGCTGCTCGCCGCGCAGGCTCAGCGGGCGTTCGCTGTCGCGTCCGTCCGGGGCGGCCTGCATGGCCTCGGCGTGTCGCAACAGCAACAACTCATGCATGGCTGCAGCCGGATTCAGTGGGCCGACGAGGTCGCAGCGGCGGGCGAGGCGGTGCCGGTGAAGGACGCGGGCGCGTCGGTGGAAATGCCGTTGGCGCGCAACGTGGCCAGGACCAGGCTCAGCTCGGTGCCGCCGTTGCGTGCCATGTCCAGCCATGATTTCGCCAGCGCCTCCTCGGTGAGTGAGTGCTGCAGCAGCATCGAATAGTTTTGCATCTGCCAGGCGAGGTTGCGGTTTTCCTCGTCGGTCTGCGGCTTGTCGGCGGCATCCAGTTCGCCCTTGATGTGCAGGCCCACGGCGCGCGCGATCGGGCTGCTGCCCCATTCCAGCGTGTGCGCGAGTTTCAGGCAGTCGGCCTTGATGCCGGCGTCCTTGTCTGCCGCATGCTTGCCGCAGACCTGCAGCAGCGGCTCCAGATTCGGACGCGGATGCGCGCCGGTGTTCTCCACCGCGACCAGCACGCGCACGCCGTCGGGATTGTCGGGCTGGCCGTCGTGCGCGCCATGGATGGTGTCCGGCAGGGGCGGCAGCACCGATACGGCGTCGGCGACGCCCTGCAGCGCAGCGCCGTAATAGTCGTCGTACATCGGCGCTCCCGCGGCCTGCTTCAGCGCGGCGCGCTCGGCGTCGGCGTCGTGTTTGGCCGCGGCCAGGTCCAGCGCGACCAGCCAGACTGCCGCGTTGCCGGCGGCCTTCTTCTGCAGCGCCGCGAACGCCTTCGCGTTGGGGCAGTCGTCCTTGCCGCAGTCGCTCAGGCGCACCCACTCGATCGCCGGGCCGGCGTCCGGCGCGGCCAGCGCGCGCGCACTCAGCGAATCGAAATCCAGTCCCTGCGGCTGATCGGTGAAGGGCCGGGCCAGCAGCGCCGCGCCCAGCAGGTAGGCGGGATCGGCGCGCAACGCCACCACGCTGACCAGGTCGTGCTGGTATTGCCGGATCGCGGTCAAGCGGGCCTGGTCCGCGGCGGACGGTTTGGCGGTTTCCGCCGGTGCGGACGGGTCCGGCGGGGCGGCCGACGCGCCCGCGGCGATCGACAGCGAGGCGAGGGCGAGGATCAGCGGGATGCGACGCATGGGCAGTTCCGGTTCGGCGGGGCGAAAAAGCTAAGCGGGGGCGGATGAACGGCTACTGGCCGGCGGCCGCCTGCGGCGGTTGCCAGCCGGCAGGCGGTTGCAGCGGCACGTGACGGGATTGCAGGAGGATGATCAGGGCCGCGTCCTCGCTGCGCTGCGTGCGCAGCGCGTCCAGCCACGCCCTGGCCAGCGCCGTGTCATCGTAGGCGCTGCCTGCGAGCGCGGGGAATTGCGTGACCCGCCACGTCACCGCGCGCAGCCGCCGACGCGCGTCGTCGCGCTCGGCCGGGTTGTCGCTGTTGCGCATGACCATCCTGCTGCCCGCCAGCATCGCGACCAGCGTGCCGCTGTTCTCCATCGACGTGCCGATCCGGACGCAAACCTGCCTGCGTACGCGAGGGGCTTGCGGATGGCCGCACGCGGCGGCGAGCGCCAGCGTGTCGCGCTCGAATGGCCCCTGCTGCTGCATGGCCTGCATGGCGCCCTCGAAGAAATCGACCAGGTAATCGTCGCGGTGGTCGGGCGACAGTCCCGGCGGCAGCGGCGCCGCGGCGCGCACCCGCAGGGCGCGCTGCGCCAGCCGCCACGCGTGGGGATCGAAGCGGGGCGCGTCCGCCATCTTCTGCAGGGCGTGGTCCAGCGCCTGCGCATCGCCGGCGCGATCGGCCCGGGCCGCCGCCGGCACCCACGTCGCGGCGTTGTCGGGTTCCAGCGCTTGCAGCCAGGCCAGCGCGGCCCCGGTGTCGCAGTTGGCGGCGGCTTCGCAGAACTGCCAGTGCAGCCAGGCGAGATCGGCGTCCCTGGGTGCCACCAGCGACGCGGCCTGCGCGTATTGCGCGCGCTGCGCGGGGTCGCGCGTCATCAGCGCCGCCGCCAGCAGCGAATCGGCATCGCCGCGCGCGGCCAGGTCATGCACGGCTTTGCCGAGCCAGGGCGGATCGGTTTCTGCCATGCGCTGCGCATCGGACATCCGGCCCAGCACCTCGGTCTCCGGCACCGCGGCGGAAGTCGCGGGCGCGGGCGGACGGGCCGCCGCCGCGAGCAACGGCAGCGCCAGCAGCAGTGCAGGCGAGAGGATGCGTTTCACGGTCCTTTGTCTCCGGCGCGCGGATAAAGTTGCATCAAGCGCGCAAGCTTTCGCGCATGAATTCCGGCTGCGCCAGCGCCGCACGATGGATCTCGACGTTGTAGTAGCGGGTCGCGAAAGGCTTGTCGGCGGCGTCACGCTCGCGGAAACCTTCGAGCGGACCGCCCTTGCGCGCCATGGTGCAGCTCCACCAGCCGGTGGGATAGCACGGCTGCGGGAAAGGCAGGGTGTGGATGGCCGGGAAACCGGCCGCACGCATCGCGCCGCGCATCGACCGGATCAATTCCAGATGCGCAACGGGTGATTCGGACTGCTGCACCAGAATCCCGCCTTCGCGCAGCGCCCGGTAACAGCTTGCGTAGAACGCCGCATTGAACAGCCCTTCCGCCGGACCGACCGGGTCGGTGGAATCGACGATCACCACGTCCAGCGAACCGGGCGCGCGATCGCGCATGTAGCGGATGCCGTCGTCGAACAGCAGCCGGGCGCGGGGATCGCCGTTCGATTCGCACAGTTCCGGGAAATACCTTTCCGCAAGGCGCGTGACACGCTCGTCGATTTCGACCTGCACGGCGGATTCGACCTCCGCGTGCTTCAGCACTTCGCGCAGCGTGCCGCAGTCGCCGCCGCCGATGATCGCCACGTTGCGCGGCGCGGCGTGCGCGAACAGCGCCGGGTGCGTCATCATCTCGTGATAGAGGAAATTGTCGCGGCCGGTGAGCATGATGCAGCCGTCGATCACCATCAGGTTGCCCCAGTCGGTGGTGCGGTAGATCTCGATGGACTGGAACGGCGTCTTTTCCGCATGCAGCCGCGCCTCCACGCGAAAGCCGATCGAGGAGCCGGACGCGGCGTGCGCCTCGGTGAACCAGGTGGATTGCGACATGCGGGTGATCCCTGTGACCAACGTTCGATTGTAGCGGTGCCGGCAAGGCGAGGCGCTACAATCCGCGCTTTCCCGTTCCCCGGATGCCGCGATGGCGCAAGCCTGGAGCCTCGACGACGCCCGCCGCACGTATTCGGTCCCGCACTGGAGCGACGGCTACGTGGAGATCGGCGCCGACGGCCGCGCGCGGATGCGTCCGCGCGGCGCCGGCGGCCCGGCGATCGCGCTGGACGATGCGGTCGCGCGCGCCAGGGCGATGGGCCTGCGGCTGCCGCTGCTGCTGCGCTTCCCGGACATCCTGATCGATCGCCGCGAGAAGCTGCGGGCCGCGTTTGCCCGTGCCATGCGCGAAACCGGCTACCGCGGCGCCTACACCGCGCTGTATCCGGTCAAGGTCAACCAGCAGCGCACGGTCGCGGGCACGCTGGCCGACGGCAGGGTGCGCGAGGGCACCACGGGTTTCGGCCTGGAAGCGGGCTCCAAGCCCGAGCTGCTGGCGGTGCTGGGGCTGGCGCGCGCGGGCTCGATGGTGGTGTGCAACGGCTACAAGGATGCCGAATACATCCGGCTGGCGCTGATCGGCCGCAAGCTCGGCATCGACGTGGTGATCGTGATCGAGAAGCCGTCCGAGCTCGAATACGTGATCGCCGAATCACGCGCGCTGGGCATCGAGCCGAAACTGGGCGTGCGCGTGCGCCTCGCCTCGATCGGCGCCGGCAAATGGCAGAACACCGGCGGTGACAAGGGCAAGTTCGGACTGACGCCGGCGCAGTTGCTGGAACTGGTGGCGCGGCTGCACGAGGCGCGGCTCACGCACGCGATGCGCCTGCTGCATTTCCACATGGGCTCGCAGATTTCCAACCTGCGCGACATCACCGCCGGCATGCGCGAAGCGGTGCGGCATTTCGCCGAACTGCGCAGGCTGGGCCTGCCGCTGGATCACGTCGATGTGGGCGGCGGCCTGGGCATCGATTACGAAGGCACGCGCTCGCGCAGCGAGTGCTCGATCAACTACGACCTCGACCAGTACGCCGGCGCGATCGTTGCGCCGCTGGCCGCGGCGTGCGCGGAACTGCAACTCGACCCGCCGCACGTGCTGACCGAATCCGGCCGCGCAATGACCGCCCATCATGCCGTGCTGGTGGTCAACGTCAGCGAAGTCGAACACGCGCCCGACGGCACGGTGCCGCCACGGGAAGCGGACGAATCGCCGGTGCTGCGCTCGCTGCGCGACACGCTGGCCGCGCTGGACCAACGCCCCGTGCGCGAGGTGTGGCAGGACGCGCAGCAGTTCCTGGGCGAAGGACAGTTGCTGTACGCGCAGGGCGCGCTGGATCTCGCGCAGCGCGCGAAACTCGACGCGCTGTACCACGCGATCGCGCTGGGCGTGCGTGCGCGGCTGAAACCCGACGAGCGCGCGCACCGCGAGCTGATCGATGCACTCGACACCAAGCTGGTCGACAAGTATTTCTGCAACTTCTCGGTGTTCGAGTCGATCCCCGACGTGTGGGCGATCGACCAGGTGTTCCCGATCATGCCGCTGACCCGGCTGGACGAGAAGCCGCTGCGGCGCGGCACGCTGGCCGACCTCACCTGCGATTCCGACGGGCGCGTGGACGTGTACGTCGATTCCGAGGGGCTGGACGTCAGCCTGCCGCTGCACGACCTGCGCCGGGACGAACCCTACCGGCTGGGCATCTTCCTGGTCGGCGCCTATCAGGAACCGCTGGGCGACATCCACAACCTGTTCGGCGACACCGATGCGGTCAACGTCCGGATCGACGGTGACGGATTCAAGCTTGACGGTGCGCGTCGCGGCGATTCCGCCGACATGCTGCTCGATTACGTCGGTTACAGGCCGGACGACCTGCGCGCGGCCTATCGCGCCAGGATCGCGGCCGCCGACATTCACGGCGATGCGGCGAAACAAGTGGAAGCCGCGCTGGAAGCGGGACTGACGGGATACACCTATCTCGCCGAATCAAACTGACGCGCTGCCTGTCGTTTGCGGGATTTGCAAGGGCGCGGCTTGCCGCGGTATCTTACGCTTCAAGTATCGATGAAGAATACGTAAGAACATGAGCGCCGTCGCCACGCTATCCTCGAAATTCCAGATCTCCATCCCCAAATCCGTGCGTGAAGAACAGCACTGGAAGGCCGGGCAGGAGTTCGTGTTCATCCCCAAGGGCGCGGGCGTGCTGGTCATGCCGGTGCCGGAGCGGAAGCAGCTTGCAGGTATCGCCAGGGGCGCGAAAACCGGCGGGTATCGCGACCGGTCGGATCGCGTTTGATGCGCGTCGTCGATACGTCGGCGTGGATCGAATGGCTGGTCGGCAGCGCGCTCGGCAAAAGACTCGGCAAGGAATTCCCGGCGCGGGAGCAATGCATCGTGCCGACCCTGGTGCAACTGGAGTTGGCAAAGTGGCTGGCCCGTGAAACCGACGAAGACCGCACCGACCAGGTGATCGCCTACACACAGAAGTGTGTCGTGGTGCCCATGGATACGCGCATTGCGCTGCAGGCGGCCGAGTTGGGCCGCGAACACAAGCTCGCCACCGCTGACGCGATCATCTGTGCGACCGCGCGTGAACAGGGCGCGGACCTGCTGACCTGCGACGCGCATTTCGCGAAACTCCCGGACGTCGTGTATTTCCGCAAGCGCGACTAGCGCGGCGGAGCAGTGCTCGCAGAGCCAGCGGGAATCACCGCCGGTCTGTATCCGGCGTACTCGGTCAGCAGCGCCTGGAAGCGCGGATCATGGCGGATCGGATCCCAGGCCGGGTCGAGCCACAGCATGACGGGCGAATAGTCGCCGCCGATGCCGGGCGTGGCCAGCGCCTGCGCGAGCAGCGGCACCGCGAGATCGGGGCGGCCGGCCTGAACGTATTGCGCGGCGTTGATTTGCATCAGTCTCGGCGCAGAAAGGTGATCGTTGCTGCTGGAAGCGATGGCCTGTGATTGCGCAAGAGCATTCAGACCTTCCGCGGTATGGCCGAGACCCAGTTCGGCCTCGGCGATGCGGTTCCAGACCGATCCCTGCTCGATGCCCTGCTGCATCTTGAGTTGCGTCCGCAGCATGGGCAAAACCTGCTCGTACAGAGGTGTGGCACGCTCCGGCTCACCCAGCCATCGCAACAGTCGCGCTTTCGTCTGCGGCTTGCCGATGACCACATAGGCAAGAAACGGATCGGGCACGTTCACGGGAACGCTGTCGAGCAGGTCCAGGGCTTCCCGGTACCGCCTCTGATAGATCAACAGCGGTACACGCGTTCCGACTTTTATGCGGTTGGAATACCCTGTGGGAGCGCTTGAGCCGCGTGGCGCAGGATCGGCCGCAGCCAGCGCTCGTGCGATGTCGCCGCTACCAAGCAGGATGCTGTGAGCCAAGTCTTCCTTGGCACTGATGTTGTCGGGCTCAAGGGTCAGGGCGCGCAGCGACCAGCGTTCGGCGTCCGGGTAACGTCCCATCACCATGTAGGTGCTGCCGATGTCTGCGGCAAGCACGGAGTTGCGCGGATTCTGGGTGAACGCCTGTTCGAACGAAACCATCGCCGCGTCGAAACGCCCCATGCGCCGTTGGGCCAACCCTTGTCCCTCGAGCGCATCGGGATCATTGGGGCGAAGCGCGAGCGCCGCCGCAAAAGCCTTGAGCGCGCCCTCGAAGTCGCGTCGCCCCCAATAGTCGTTGTACCCCAACGCGAGCTGCGCTGCCGCGAGGTCGGGCGCCAGTTTCAACGCCTGCTCGGCATCCTTGCGTGCCTGCGCACTAAGTTGCGCAGCGCTCATTCCACCGGCGCCTTCGTACGTGAAGTCGCTTTCCGCGTAGGACAGCCGCGCATAGGCCAGCGCAAAACCGGGATCCTTTTCGATGGCCTGCCGGTACAGCGGGATGGCTGCTGCGAGTCTCAGCGGGTTGCCGTCGCCGAGTTCAGCCTGATTCGTCTGGTATTCGGCACGCAGGAACAGATCATAGGCGGCCTCGTTCCGGGTCGGCACGGCGGTCAGGCGCGCCGTTTCCGTCGAGGAAAGCTTCGCATCGAGCGCGGCAGCGATCTTCTCCGCCACCTCGCCCTCGACGCCGAACACGTTGTCCAGCGTACGCGTGTAATCCTGCGCCCAGAGATGATTCTGGGTATCGGCATCGATCAACTGCACGTTGATCAGTACCTGCTTGCCCTGCTTCTGCACGCTGCCTTCCAAGATGCTGGCGACACCCAGTTGCCGGCCGACGATTTTCAAATCATCGGGATGGCTGGCGTATTTCGCGGTGGAGGTGCGCGCGATCACCTTGAGATCGCCGATATCGGCCAGTTTGGTGAGGATCAGGTCCTGCATGCCGGCCACGAAATAATCGTTTTTCTTGTCGTCGGACAAATTCTCGAACGGCAGCACCGCGATGGATTTGGCAGGGATAGGTTGCGCGGCAATGGCGGCCACTGCGACTGCGGAGGATCGCTGCACGACGGATGTCGCGGAAGACGGCGCGGTGTTGCCTTCGACTTGCGCGGACCGTGCAGCGTGCGGCTCGTTCACCGCAGCCGGCCCGAAACGCCACAGCAACGTGCCGCCGACCGCCAGCAGCAGGGCCAGGATCAGCAACTCGGTGCCGCTAACGCGTTGGGCGCCGCGCTCGCCGTGATACCAGGCCAGCACCAGCACCACGCACAGGCCGACCGCCAGCGCCAGGATCAGATAACGTTCGGCCGCGCCCGGCCAGTTGAAGCGTTGCGCGATGATGTCGATGCCCTGCAGCAGCGCGAACGCGAAGGCTATCCAGGCGATCGCCCACTGCACCAGCTTGCGCTGCTTCAGACGTTGCCAGAATTCGTTCACGCCGACCCCAGCCGTGCCAGAACGACGCGCGTTGCCGCACGCGAGCGTTCTTTCCCGCGTGCGCCGGAATCCTAGCCGATTCTAGTCCCTGCGGCGGCCGACGGTGTCCTGTCCCTTCTCCTGCAGGGAGGGCCGAAAGCGAGGTCGCGAGATCATTGATCCCGCGCCACCTGCAATCCCGCCGGCGACTGGCTGACCGGCATCATCTCGATCCGGTTGACGTTGAGGTGTGGCGGCAGGTTGGCGATCCACCACACGGTGTCGGCGATGTCCTGCCCGGTGATCGGGTGCGCGCCCTTGTAGAGCTTCTCGGACGCTTCCCGGTCGCCGCCGGTGCGCACCAGCGTGAATTCGGTTTCGGCCATGCCGGGTTCCACCGAAGTCACGCGCACGCCGCTGCCGTGCAGGTCGCAGCGCAGGCCCAGCGAGAACTGGGTGACGAAAGCCTTGGTGCCGCCGTACACGTTGCCGCCGGTGTAGGGGTAGGTGCCGGAAATGGAACCGATGTTGACGATCGCGCCGCGCCGTTCGATCAACCCCGGCAGCAGCAGACGAGTCAGCGTCACCAGCGCGGTGACGTTGGTGTCGATCATTTGCTTCCATTGCGCGAGGTCGCAGTCCTGCGCCTTGGCGGTGCCCAGCGCGAGGCCGGCGTTGTTCACCAGCACGTCGATGTTGCGGAAGCTTTCGGGCAACGCATCGAGCGCCGCACGCATCGCGGCCTCGTCGCGGATGTCGAACGCGGCGGTGTGCACACGATTCTTGCCGAAACGCTCGACGAGCTGCGCGAGGCGCTCCGCGCGGCGCGCGAAGGCGATCACGCGCCAGCCGTTTTCAGCGAAGCGCGTCGCAATGGCTGCGCCGAAGCCGGCCGATGCGCCGGAGACCAAAACGGTCTTGGAAGTCATTGCGATAACCGAGAATACCTAAAAGTCGATGGATTGACTCGCGCCATCCATGGCGCTCGCCCTGCGGGCCGCCTGCGGCGTTCGCGTTTGCAGTTCCCGGATCAAGTCCGGGACAGACTCTGCAAACGCGGTCGGGTTCCGCCCGCACACAACGCGGGCGGCCCCGGAATGACGAAGAGAAGCTGTACCTTTCGGAATCCCGTTGCCAGGCTCGCGCATCCAGCACTCGCCAAGCAACCCGGCCCTCGACGTCCTGTCTCGGGCGTTCAACCTCGCGCGCGATGCGCTTCAACGCATCGCGCAAGCGCTTCGGTTTCACCCCGAGTCCCGAGTCCCGAATTCTGAATTCCGGCCTTACCGTTCCTTCAGCGGCATCGCCTTGAAGCCGGCCGCGGCCAGCCGCTTCTGCATCGCCTGCAGTTCCGTGGCCGACGCGAATGGCCCGATCCGGACGCGGTTCCATACCTGGCCGTCCAGCGTCACCGACTGCACGCTGGCGGTGAAACCCTGCAGCGCCAGCCTGGCTTTCATCGCGTCCGCATCGCTGGAGTTCGGAAACGCGCCGAGCTGCAGCACGTAACCGCCGCCACCCGTCGTCGAAGCGACCTGCGTGGCGTTCGACGGCGACGCTTCGGGGCCGTTGGCCTTGGCGGCCTGCTGCTGTTCCTCTTTCGCCATTGCCGACAGTTGCGCGTCGGGAATCACGACTTCCTTTTCCGGCAGTACCTTGTAGAAATCGAACTTGGGCTGCGAAGCCGCACTGGACTGGTCGGCGATGCCGGGCGCGCTGCCTTTCGACGCGACCGCATCGGGATTGGCCTGCGGCTGATCACCGCGGCGCAGGCTGGGCAGATGCCCGCCCATCACCACGATCGCGCACAGGATCGCGCCGACCACCACGCCGCCGATGAACAGCATCCAGCCCGGAACCGCCGGAGTCCCGTTGCGTACCGCCTGCCTTCCGTTACCGCGTGCCATGCCTGAATACCCTCGTGCGCTTCCGCTGTGCGTGCAAGCAATCGTCCGGGCGGGCTCCGTTCACATCGTTTCGGGCGCCGAAACGCCCAGCAATTCCAGGCCGTTCGCGAGCACCTGCCGTGCCGCGAACGCCAGCGCCACCCGCGCGTTGCGCTGCGCCTCGTCGTCCACCAGGAACTGTTCCGCGTTGTACCAGGTGTGGAACGCGTAGGCGAGCTCGCGCAGATATTGTGCCAGCAGATGCGGTTCCAGGTTGCCGGCGGCGGCCTCCACCCCTTCCGGAAAGCGCGAGATCTCGACCAGCAGCGCGCGTGCGTGCGGGCTGTCCAGCCGGTCCAGGTGCTTCAGCGCGGGGCCGCGCTCGAACACGAAGCCGCGCTCGTGCATCTGCCGCTCCACGCTGCACACCCGCGCATGGGCATACTGGATGTAATAGACCGGGTTGTCGTTGGTCTGCGCGCGGGCGAGATCGATGTCGAACACCAGTTGCGAATCGCCCTTGCGCGCAACCAGGAAATAGCGCGTGGCATCGCGGCCGGCCTCGTCGATCAGGTCGCGCAGGGTGACGTAGCTGCCGGCGCGCTTGGAGATCTTCACCTCGCTGCCGCCCTTCATCACCGTCACCATCTGGTGCAGCACGTATTCCGGCCAGCCCTCGGGAATGCCGGCGTCCAGTGCCTGCAGCCCCGCGCGCACGCGCGCCAGCGAGCCGTGGTGGTCGGCACCCAGTTCGGTGATCGCGCGCCGGTAGCCGCGTTCCCACTTGGAAAGGTGATAGGCCACGTCCGGCACGAAGTAGGTGTAGCTGCCGTCCGACTTGCGCATCACGCGATCCTTGTCGTCGCCGAAATCGGTGGACTTCAGCCACAAGGCGCCTTCCGATTCGTACGCATGGCCCTCGGCCACGATGCGATCGACCGTCTGCTCGACCTTGCCCTCGTTGCGCAGGGCGGATTCCAGGAAATACACGTCGAAATCGACGCCGAACGCGTGCAGGTCCTCCTCCTGCTCACGCCGCTGCCACAGCACCGCGAAGTGGCGGATCGCCTCCAGATCGTCGGGATCGCGCGGGCTGGTGAATGCGTCGCGTCCGGCGTGCACGGTCTCGCCCGCCAGATAGGCGCGCGCGATGTCGCGCACGTATTCGCCGCGGTAGCCGTCCGCGGGCCAGCGCGGGTCGTCGGGACCGATGCCCCTGATCCGCGCCTGCACCGACAGCGCGAAATTGTGGACCTGCGCGCCGGCATCGTTGCAGTAGAACTCGCGGACCGCCTTCCAGCCGGTGGCCGTCAGCAGCCGGCACAGCGAATCGCCGATCGCGGCGGCCCGCCCGTGGCCCACGTGCAAGGGCCCGGTGGGATTGGCCGACACGAATTCGACGCCCACCGTCTGCCCGCCTCCGCTGCGGTTGTGCCCGTAGTGCGCGCCTTCCGCGAACACCCGCCGCAGTTCGGCGTGAAAGGCCGCGTCTGCCAGAAAGAAATTGATGAAGCCGGGACCGGCGATCTCGACGCGCTCGACCTGCGGGTTTTCAGGCAGTGCCGCGGCGAGGGTTTCGGCCACCTCGCGCGGCCTGCGGCCCAGCGGCTTGGCCAGCAGCATCGCGGCGTTGCAGGCGAAATCGCCGTGCTTGCGCGAACGCGTGCGTTCGATCACGTAGGCGGCCGGTGGTGTCCCGGCGATTTCCCCGCGGCGGTGCAGGGTTTCCAGCGCGTGCTGCAACAGCTCGTGGAGGACGTCTTTCACGGAAATCGCGGCATCGGGGCAGTCCGCAATCCTAACGCAGCGTCCGGGCACGGCCAAATCCGCAGCGTGCGGAAAAGCATGTGGATAACTTTGTGGAAAGCGCCGGCGCGGCGGATTCGCGAAAGCCCCTGTGAGCGGCCCCTGACGCGGGTCGCGATCAGAAATTCAATACGAGACAGTGTGTTACAGAATGTTTAATGAAAGTGCAACAAGAGCGACACACAAGATCTTGTGCCGCCGCGTTGTGCATAACTGGCGACGCGGGAGACCGTCGGGGACACGCGAGCCGGCGCTGCGGCGGTCACATCAACCCCCGCGCCGCCATCGAGGTCGGCTCGCCTGCGCCGATCACCAGGTGGTCCAGCACCCGCACGCCGATCAGTTGCAGCGCGTCGCGCAGTTCGCGGGTGATCGCACGGTCGGCGGCGCTGGGTTCCGCGACGCCGCTGGGATGATTGTGGGCCAGGATCACCGCCGCCGCATTGTGGCGCAGCGACGCCCGCACGACTTCGCGCGGATGCACCGATGCGCCATCCAGCGTGCCCCGGAACAGTTCCTCGAACGCCAGCACCCGGTGGCGGTTGTCCAGGAACAGGCAGGCAAACACTTCGTAGGGCTTGTGTCCGAGTTGCGCCTTCACGAACGCCGCGCTGTCGCGCGGATTGCACAGGGCGGGCTTCGATTGCAATTCCTCGCCCAGACAGCGCCGGGCCAGTTCCAGCGCCGCGGCGAGACGCGCGCGCTTGGCCGGACCGAGGCCGGGCACGTCGGCAAGCTCGCCGGCAAGCAGGGCATTCAAACCGCCGGCGCGTGCCAGCAGATCACGGCCCATCTCGACCGCGCTGCGTCCACGCACGCCGTGGCCAAGCAGGATCGCGATCAGTTCCGCCGGCGACAGCGCCGCCGGACCACGCGTCAGCAGCTTTTCGCGCGGACGTTCTTCGCTGGGCCAGTCGCGGATGCTCACGCGCCGAGTGTGCGGGGGCGGAACCGGCGCGCCAAGCGGCCCTGCGGGCGGAATCCGGTAAGCTAGCCGCCGCTTCCCGTGTCAGCGAATTCTTACGTGGAAACATTCGCGCAACCCGCTGTATCGTGCCGTGACTGCGCAAGCCCGCACTTCCACAATCCCCGCGCGATCGTTGCAGGGCAACGATCGCGCCGCCGCCTCGACTGGAGGGGGCGGGAGATCGGGAGCATCGTGCGAAAACGAGACCCGAGGTGCTCATGACCCTGCTTGCGGCACGTCACATTCTGGTCGGCGTGACTGGCGGCATCGCTGCCTACAAGGCCTGCGAACTGGTCCGGCGCCTGCGCGACGCGGACGCGCAGGTGCGCGTGGTGCTGACCGCAAACGCCGCGCGTTTCGTGACGGCCATGACCTTCCAGGCGCTGTCGGGACAGCCGGTGCGGAGCGGCCTGTGGGACGAGGCCGCGGAAATGGGCATGGGTCATCTGGAACTCGCGCATTGGGCGGACGCGATCGTGATCGCACCGGCCAGCGCCGACACGCTGGCGAAACTGGCGCACGGTTTCGCCGACGATCTGCTGACGACCCTGTGCCTGGCGAGCACCGCGCCGCTTTCCGTCGCCCCGGCCATGAACCACCGGATGTGGCTGCATCCCGCCACGCGGGCGAATGTCGCCATGTTGCGCGAACGCGGTGTCGCGATCCTCGGCCCAGCCGAGGGCCCGCTGGCCGAGGGCGAATCCGGACCGGGCCGGATGCTGGAACCGCACGAGATCGTCGCGCATTTGCAACAACGGATCGCGGACGTGCGTGGAAAAACGCCATCCATGGCGGGAGAGCTCCGTGGCGCGCTGACCGGCCTGCACGTCGTCGTCAACGCGGGGCCAACCTACGAAGACATCGACCCGGTGCGTTTTCTGGGCAACCGCAGCAGCGGCAAGATGGGCTTCGCCATGGCGGAAGCCGCGGCCGCGGCGGGCGCCGAGGTCACGCTGGTCGCGGGGCCGGTGTCGCTGCCGACGCCGCACGGCGTGGCGCGGCGGATCGACGTGCGCAGCGCCGAGGCGATGCGCAGGGCCGTGCTCGAGGCGACGCGGCGCGCGGACATCTTCATCGCCACCGCGGCGGTGGCCGACTGGCGCGTGCAGGACTACAGCGCGCGCAAGATCAAGAAAACCGCCTCCGGCGCGCCGACGCTGGTGCTGCGCGAAAATCCGGACATCCTGGCCGAGGTCGCGGCGCAAGAGCCGCGTCCGTTCCTGGTCGGCTTCGCCGCGGAAACCGACGACGTGGCAACGCACGCGCGCGAAAAACTGGAACGCAAGCGGCTCGACATGCTGGCCGCCAATCACGTGAACGAACACGAAGGCATCGCCACCGACGACAACGCCCTGCAACTGTTCTGGCCGGGCGGCGGTGAACACCTGCCGCGCGCGTCCAAGCGCGAACTCGCCACCGCGCTGATCGAACGCATCGCGGCGCGCTACCGCGCGTCGCGCGGCGGCAAGCCATGAACCGGCACGGCGGTCCCGCCGCGTTCGCGGTCGAGCTGAAGAAGCTCGACCCGCGCCTGGGCGACAGCATTCCGCTGCCCGGCTACACCACCGGCGGCAGCGCGGCGATGGACCTGCGCGCCGCGCCCGCGGCGCCGGTCACGCTGGCGCCCGGCGACAGCGCGCTGATCCCGACCGGGCTCGCGATCCACATCGGCGATCCGCACTGGTGCGCGCTGATCCTGCCGCGTTCGGGCCTGGGCCACCGGCACGGGCTGGTGCTGGGCAACCTCACCGGCCTGATCGACGCCGACTACCAGGGGCCGCTGCTGATTTCCTGCTGGAACCGGGGCAACGCGCCGTTTACCATCACTCCCGGCGACCGCATCGCGCAAATGCTGTTCGTCCCGGTGGCACGCGCGAGCTGGCGCCTGGTCGAGACTTTCGCGCCCAGCGGACGCGGCACGGGGGGATTCGGCTCCACCGGAGTCGGGTGAACGTGATGGAACAGACGCAGGCCAAGCCGCGCGACCCGAGGGCGATCGCACGCGTCGTGGGCGCGCGCTTCAGCCTGCGCCGCGGCGTCACCGAGATCGCGGTCGATCTGGTGTTCGCGCTGGCCATCCTGCTGGTGCTGTTTGCGGCTTTCATGTTCTGGCAGGCGTGGCTGGCATCGCGCCAGGTCGATGCCGTGCAATCCCTGGCCCGCGGCAAGGCTGATGCGGTCCGGCAGGTGGCTGCGGTGATCGCGACCCGGCGCGCCGAGGTGGTCGCGGCGCTGGCGCAGCCCAGGCTGCGCGAGCTGCTGTCGGCCAACGACGACGACACCGCGCGCACGGCCGCCGCGGAGATGATGAAGGCCGCAATCCCCGACGCGCGCGAAGTCACGTTCTACAGCCCGCAGTTGAAAGAGGTGCTGCACGGCAACCTGCGGAAGCTGGGCTATTCGCGCGCCGCGCAACTGATGCGCGCACAGGACAGCAACACCATCGCGCCGGCGGAAGTCCGGCTGTCCGGACCGCGCAGCCTGAGTTTCATCGCACCGCTCGCCGGTGACGGCGGCCAGGTGCTGGCGTACGTGGCGGTGGATTTCCCGGAGGCGCCGCTGCGCCAGGCGTTCGAGTCGGTGGAGGTGCCGGCCGGGCACCTCGACCTCCGCGAAGGCGACGGCAGCGGCGACCTGGTGCTGATCGGCCGGGGAGATCGCGGCGTCTCGACCGGCGACGATCCCGGCATCCCGGTGCCGGGCAGCCGGCTCCGGATCGCGTCCGCGCCGCCCGACTACTGGCTGCCGGTCACCCATTCCGCGCTGGCCGCGTTGCTGCTGGCGCTGGTCGCGCTGATCGCCGGCACCGCACTGTTCTGGTCGCGCTCGCGTCTGCGTGCCAGACTGGGCGGCCCGTCCGCCGCGGACGAGCCGGTGCTGGCCCAGCTCACCGCGGCAACCGCACAACCTGCCGAAGCGAAAACGAAAGTGCCCGAACAACAGGCCCGGAAAATCGAACCGGAAGGCGTCATCCCCGACCACAGCATCTTCCGCGCCTACGACATCCGCGGCGTGGTCGGCGACACGCTCACCGAAGGCATCGCGCGGCAACTGGGGCGCGCGATCGGCAGCGCGATGCGCGACAAGGATCTTTCAGAGATCGTGATCGGCCGCGACGGGCGCCTGTCGGGTCCGCAACTCGCCGGTGCGCTGATCGAGGGGCTGCGCGCGGCCGGGATCGACGTGATCGACATCGGCGCGGTGCCGACGCCGGTCAGCTACTTCGCCGCATACCAGCTCCACACCGGTTCCTGCGTGTCGGTGACCGGCAGCCACAACCCGCCCGACTACAACGGCTTCAAGATCGTGATCGGCGGCGAGACCCCGGCCAAGGACGCGATCCAGGATCTGTACCGGCGCATCGTCGAGAACCGCCTCGCCACCGGCCGCGGCAGCCTGCGCCAGTACGACATCCGTGAGGAATATGTCGAACGCATCGCGTCCGACATCCAGGTCGGGCGTTCGCTGAAAGTCGTCATCGATTGCGGCAACGGCATCCCCGGCGAAACCGCGCCGGAGGTGGTGCGCGCGATCGGCTGCGAGCCGGTGCCGCTGTACTGCGATGTCGATGGCACGTTCCCCAACCATCACCCCGATCCGTCCGATCCCAAGAACCTGGCCGACCTGATCCTGATGGTGAAGAAGACCGGCGCGGACCTGGGCCTCGCGTTCGACGGCGACGGCGACCGGCTGGGCGTGGTGACCAGGGCCGGCGAGATCATCTATCCCGACCGCGTGCTGATGCTGTTCGCGCAGGACGTGCTGATCCGCAATCCCGGCGCGACCATCCTGTACGACGTGAAGTGCACGGGCCACCTGCAGCCGCTGATCCTGAAGGCCGGCGGCAGCCCGCTGATGTGGAAGACCGGCCACTCGCTGATCAAGGCCAAGATGAAGGAAACCGGCGCGCAACTCGCGGGCGAGATGAGCGGGCACTTCTTCTTCCGCGAACGCTGGTACGGTTTCGACGACGGCATCTATTCCGCCGCGCGGCTGCTGGAAATCCTGGCCGATGATCCGGAAGGCCGCATGCCAGAACAGATCTTCGCCACGCTGCCCAAGGGCGTGTCAACCCCGGAACTGCATGCCGCGATGAGGGAAGGCGAGAACCGCGCCTTCATCGCGCGTTTCCGCGAACGCGCGCGGTTCGAGGGCGCGCGCATCACCACCATCGACGGGGTGCGCGCCGACTGGTCGGACGGCTGGGGCCTGGTGCGCGCGTCCAACACCACGCCGGTGCTGGTGCTGCGCTTCGACGCCGACAACGCCGATGCGCTGAAACGGATCCAGGACGCCTTCCGCGCGCAACTGCTGGCGTGCGACTCGACGCTGCAGTTGCCGTTCTAGCGCACGCTGTCCGCTCCCTCTCCCGTCTGCGTGAGCAGGTCAGGGTGGGAATACTTGCGCTGCCCCCTCGTGATGCCGGACAAGCCTGCGCAGCGGGTGCGATCCGGAATGACGAGCAAAAACCATCGCCGTGCGCCATCCATGGCGCGCATCCATCCTTCATCCGCGCCCACAGGAATCCGGCGAGGCCGGCGGGGTGTCGCCCGAAAACTTCACGGCAGTCGCGCCGGAGACGGTGCCGCTGACATGGGCCTGGTCGCTGATGTACAGATTGACCTTGCGCTCGAAGGTGAGCGGGCCGTTCACGGTCGCGCCGGGGCCGATCACGATGCGCGGCACGCAATCGCTGCCGAACGAGATGCCGAAGAAGCCCCCGTGCTTGGGCTTCTTCACGGTGATGCCGCCATCGACCACCGACTTGCCGGTGATGTCGATGTTGCCGTTGGCGGTTTCGATGCCTCCGCCCACGTGCGCATCGGTGACCGCGATGTGGCCGTTGACGTTGGTCAGCTTGCCGCCCACCGTTGCACCCGGTGCGAGGGTCATCGAACCGTTCACGGTGGTGGCGTCGTGCTTGACCTGGGCGCCTGCAGCCAGTGCGATCGAACCGTTGACGGTGGTCGCGTCCCGTGCGACGGCGTTTTCCTCCAGCCTGATGGAACCGTTGACGGTGGTGGCATCGCCGACCACGCCGCCGCCGGCGACGGTGACGGAGCCGTTGACGGTGGTGGCATCGCCGGCCTTGGCGTTGGCGCCCACGCGCACCGCGCCGTTCACGGTGGTGGCGTCGCGCACGCTGGAGCCGGACGCCACATCGATCGAGCCCAGCACCTTGCTGTTGCCGTCGCCCATGTCGCAGGCAGCCACGGACAGCGGCAAGGCCAGCATCACGAACAGATGGGTACAAACACGAGCAGCCTTCATGACCGACCTCCCACGCGCCGGATGCGCGTCACCCAGTGCATCGTGCCCCGGGGCGCCGCGTTTGCCAATAGGACCAAGGTCACCGTGACAACTGTCAGGTCGCCGTTGGTGAACCGTTACAATGCGCATTTCCGCCTGCCCGACGTCACGCCATGCACACCCTCGTCCTGATCCGCCACGGCCAGTCGGTCTGGAACAGGGAAAACCGCTTCACCGGCTGGGCCGACGTCGACCTGTCCGAACAGGGCCGCGACGAGGCACGCGAGGCCGGCGAACTGCTGAAGCGCGAAGGTTACGCGTTCGATCTGGCGCACACCTCGGTGCTGACCCGCGCGGTCCGCACGCTGTGGCTGGTGCAGGAAGCGATGGGCCTGATGTGGCTGCCGGTCGTCACCGACTGGCGCTTGAACGAACGCCACTACGGTGCGCTGACCGGACTGAACAAGGCCGAGGTCGCGGCGAAGTACGGCGACGAGCAGGTGCACATCTGGCGGCGCAGCTACGACGTGCCGCCGCCGCCCATCGATCCGGAGGACAACGACTGCGCGCGCGATCCGCGCTACGCGGCGCTCGATCCCGCGCAGATTCCGTTGACCGAATGCCTGAAGGACACCGTCGCGCGCGTCTTGCCGTACTGGCACGAGGTCCTGGCGCCCGCGATCCGCGCGGGCCATCGCGTGCTGGTGTCGGCACACGGCAATTCGATGCGCGCGCTGGTGAAGTACCTCGATGGCATTTCCGATGCCGACATCACCGCGCTCAACATTCCCAACGGCGTACCGCTGGTGTACGAATTCGACGATCAATTGAAGCCGCTGCGGCATTTCTATCTGGGCGACCCCGAGGCGATCGCGGCCAAGGCCGCGGCGGTGGCGAACCAGGCCAGGGCGCGCTGAGCCGCGGCCTGCACCGCGGCAGCCTGACAATTGTCAGGCGACAACGCGGCGCGGTTCCGCCAGAATGCGCGCGATCCCGAAACCGGAGGCGCGGGCATGTCGCCCAACGTGATCGTCCCCGTGGTGGTGGCGCCGCTGATCGTGTGGCGGCTGTACATGCGGCTGCGCCGCAACTTCGGCCGCCAGCCCATCCGGCCGAAACGGATGTGGACGCGGGTGGCGATCCTGTCGGGGGTGATCGTGCTGTTCGCGCTGGATGGCCTGCGCGGTCCGCTGCTGGCGGAAGGCCTGGTGGTGGGGCTGCTCGGCGGCGTGGTGCTGGGCATCGTGGCGCTGCGCTTCACGCATTTCGAGATCGACGGCACCAACGACTACTACACGCCCCATCCCTGGATCGGCCTGGGCCTGACCGCGCTGCTGCTGGCCCGGCTGCTGTACCGCTTCATGGCGCTGTATCCCCTGATGACGCATGCGGCGGCGGCCGGCGGTTACGCCGCCTACCAGCGCAGTCCGCTGACGATGGCCATCTTCGGCCTGCTGTTCGGCTACTACATCGCCTACTACGCGGGCCTGCTGATCCACCACCGGCGGGTGCTGGCGGGATTGCGCGCGAAGGCGTGACGGCAACGCCTGCAAGGCGTGTCAAAGCCGATTTTCGGTCGGGTCGGGAAAGGCGCCGGAGCGGTGGCTGGAAGGCGAACGCGGACCTGAGGCAGTGTTCGCGTCCCCCGGGCCCTCACCCCACCCCATCCCCGATCGAGACGGGCTCGATTCCCGGGGAACCTCTGACTTTGCTCACTCGTGATGTTTCCGACCCTCGGCTCCCTTGCGTCAAGGGGCGGCCAAACCGTTGCCCTGCAACGGTTTGGCGGGAGTCGTGGAAGTGTGAGCTTGTGGGAACGAAGCACGAACTGGCCGGTTGATCGGATGTTCCCTAGCAGGTTGTTGAGAAAGCGCAGTCCTGCACTTGACTCGCGCCGTCCATGGCGTTCGCCCTGCGGGCCAGCTTCGCTGTTCGCATCCGCTCCTGCGGATGCAGTCTCAACGTCGCGAGTCCGGCACATGTCCGGACTCGCTCCCGACGGATCATCAAGCGCTTGTGCGCTTGATCCGCGGCGGCCCATCCGTGGCCCGCACCAGCAGGGTGTTTCTCAACACCCTGCTAGAGCGCATCGGCGTCCAGTTCGCCGGTACGGATGCGGATCACCTGATCCAGCGTCGAGACGAAGATCTTGCCGTCGCCGATCTTGCCGGTGCGCGCGGCCTGCATGATGGCCTCGATCGCGCGTTCGACCAGGGTGTCCGGCAGGGCGATCTCGAGTTTGACCTTGGGCAGGAAATCGACCACGTATTCGGCGCCGCGGTAAAGCTCGGTATGGCCCTTCTGGCGGCCGAAGCCCTTGACCTCGGTGACGGTGATGCCGGCCACGCCGACTTCGGACAAGGCTTCGCGCACGTCGTCCAGCTTGAACGGCTTGATGATCGCGGTGATCAGTTTCATCTGGATGGTCCGGTGAAACAGCAGGCTGGAAACCCGAAGCGACCGCCGCGGGCTGCGAGCGCGGCAAGCCCGCCGGAAGTTCGCAAGCATGCCAGCACTGCGTGCGACGCGCATCTGTAGGAAAATGCCTACACCCCGGCGCGGCGGCCGCCGCTACCCGCGCCCCGGCCGGGCCTCTAACCTGACCGGGACGCATCGAGGCAACGCCATGATCGACGTGCACGTCATAGACCAACTCGCGCACCGCCTTGCGACCCTGGTCCCGCCGGGGCTCGCGCAGGCGCGGGAGGACATGGAAGCCAATTTTCGGGACGTGCTGGCGCACGGATTGCGCCGCCTCGACCTCGTCACCCGCGAGGAATTCGATGCCCAGCGCGCGGTGCTTTCACGCACCCGCGAACTGGTGGCGCAACTGGAAGCGCGCGTGGCCGAACTCGAGGCCGCGCAGGCGAAATAAGCCGCGGAATCTTCAGCCCCGCTGCGTGTGCCGCGCGTTTCCGTGTGCGGCGCAGACGGGCTGCCGCGCGCCGGGGGAGCCATGCCGGGCGGCGCGCGGCGTTTTTTCCCGGGGGATTGCGGAAATGCGCCAGCCATGAGTCTCGCCGTCGCCCTCACCCGCGCATCCGAAGGCGTGGCCGCGCCGCTGGTGACGGTCGAGGTGCACCTGTCCGGTGGCCTGCCGGGCACGTCGATCGTCGGGCTGCCGGAAGCCGCGGTGCGCGAGGCGCGCGACCGCGTGCGCGTGGCGATCCAGAACACGCAGTTCGAATATCCCAACCGCCGGGTCACGGTGAATCTCGCCCCGGCCGAATTGCCCAAGGACGGCGGCCGCTTCGACCTCGCGATCGCGCTGGGCATCCTCGCCGCCGGCGGCCAGTTGCCGCGCGAGGCGCTGGATGGTTGCGAATTCCTGGGCGAACTCGCATTGTCCGGCGAGCTGCGTCCGGTCACCGGCGTGCTGCCGGCGCTGCTGCGGGCGCGGCGCGGCAAGCGCTGCGTGATCGTGCCGGCCGAGAACGCGCGCGAAGCGGCATTGTTGAGCGATGTCGAGGTGCGCGTGGCGCGCACGCTGGCGGAGGTGTGCGCGCACCTGCGCGGCGCCGAACCGTTGTCCGCCCCCGCGGCCGACGCGGGCGGCGATGCGATCGACGATTATCCCGATCTCGCCGACGTGCGCGGCCAGTTGAATGCGCGGCGCGCGCTGGAAATTGCCGCGACCGGCGGCCACCACCTGCTGATGATCGGTCCGCCCGGCACCGGCAAGTCCATGCTGGCGCAGCGCCTGCCGGGCATCCTGCCGCCGCTCACCGAAACCGAGGCGCTGGAAGCCTGCGCGGTGCGTTCGGTGGCGGGCATGCCGTTCGAGCCGGGCGGCTGGCGCCGCCGTCCCTATCGCGCGCCGCACCACACCGCGTCGGGTGTCGCGCTGGTCGGCGGCGGCTCGCATCCGCGCCCGGGCGAAATCTCGCTGGCGCACCGCGGTGTGCTGTTCCTCGACGAACTGCCGGAATTCGACCGCCACGTGCTGGAAGTGCTGCGTGAACCGATGGAATCGGGCCGGATCGTGATCTCGCGCGCCGCGCGCCAGGCGGAATTCCCGGCGCGGTTCCAGTTGGTCGCGGCGATGAATCCCTGCCCCTGCGGTTATGCCGGCGATCCGAACGGCCGCTGCCGCTGCACGCCCGACCAGATCGCGCGTTACCGCGGAAGGATTTCCGGCCCGCTGCTGGATCGCATCGACCTCACCGTCGAGGTGCCGAGGCTGTCGCTGGCCGAGCTCGATGCGGGACGCAACGCGGGCGACGAGGATTCCGCGACGGTGCGCAAGCGCGTGATCGATGCGCGGCAACGCGCGTTGCAGCGCGCCGGCAAACCCAATGCCGCGCTCGACACCCGCGAGATCGAACGCGACTGCGCGCTGGGGATCAGCGAACGCGTGCTGCTGCAGCGTGCGATGGACAAGCTGGGCCTGTCCGCGCGTGCCTACCACCGGGTGCTGCGCGTCGCGCGTTCCATCGCCGATCTCGCCGGCAGCGAACGCATCGGCCGCGAACACCTGGCCGAGGCGTTGCAATACCGGCGGCCAAACGTCGTCGGGCAGGAGTAGCGAAGCGAATCCCGCCCGACGATTTTTTGGCTTACGGCCACACCCGGTGGGCTGGATCGAACTCGACGGTCGCTCTGGTCACGGCGCGCACGCCGAAACCGCACACGGCCAGCGGGCCTTCGGCCATCGGTTCCAGCCCGAACGCCTGCTCGATCTCGACCTCGTTGATGGCGGCGGTGATGAAGGCGCCCAGGTTCATTTCGGTGGCGCCCAGGTAGATCGCCTGCGACAGGTGCCCGGCATCCAGGATCACCGCGCGATACGCCTTGGCATGGTTGCGGTATTTCCAGAAATTGCGTTCGAAACGCGCCACCAGCGCGATCTGCAGCGGCGCGGCGGCGTAATACGCCTGTGCCGCGACGAAACGGCGCGCAAGTTTTGCCGCCTCGTCGGCATCGAGCGCGCGCAGCGGTTCCAGCGCGTGCTCGACCGGGTGGTAGTGATACAACCCCGGCGCGATGCCTTCGACGCGCTGCACCAGCAGATACGCCTCGACCGCGTGCAGGCCGCCCGCCGACGGCACGCCCTTCTTCAGGAGTTGCACGCCCGGCGCGTAATCGCTGACCGCGCGCGCACCGAACGCGCGGTACAGCACCGCGGAAAACGCATCGAACGACAACGGCGCGGGATCGTAGTTGCGGCAGGTGACGCGCCGATCCATCAACGCATCCAGCGGCGACGGCGACGGCTTTTCCAGCGGCAGGCGCGAGGCCGCCGGCGCGCGCTCGCCGACCACGGGCGGCGCCGGCCCCAGCCGCTCCAGGAACGTCTGCGGACTGGCTTCGGAAAACAATCGCTCGACGGCTTCCGAATCCACGCCGCGCCAGCGGGCATGGCGATGCGTGACGGCGGACAAGCCTCGCCAGTGCACCGCGCGCACGGCTTCGTCCGCCTGCGCGAACTGGCGTGATATTTCGTCGGCCGGTGCCTGCACGATCAGCAGGCCTTTCGCCAGCAGCGCCTCGAGCACCGCCCGCGGATGCCGTGACGACAACTCATCCAGCGATTGCCAGTGCCCCGGCGACAGCGCGCCCAGCGCGGCGACCGCGGCCGCATCCAACGGAATCTCTTCATCGCAATGCGCGGCCAGCGCCAGCCAGCCGAGGCGTTCGCGCACGCCGGTTTCGCCCAGCGCCAGTTCGACAAGGTCGAAGTCAATGGATTCGCGCGGCTCGACCAGCACCACCGCGCAGCGGCGGACGCGCATGAATCGGCCGCTCAGGGTGAACCGCTGAGTTCGAGACGCTTCTCCACACGCTCGATGCGCTCGACAAGGCGGTCGATCGCAGCTTGCTGGCGCGCGTGATCGCCATACAGATCGGCATAATCCGCATGGCTCTTGGCTTGGCCACGCTCAAGACTGGCAAGGCGAAGCTTCACATCCCGAAATTCGTCGTGCATTTCGGAACGCACGGTCTGCATCTCGTTCCGCAGGCTCTTCAGCATTTCCAGGATCAGGTTTTCGACGTTCTCGCTCATGGCGCTTTCGACGGCCCCGCGCGGCAGGGTTCTATGGTACCGCAAGCGGGCTGGATTGGCAGGGCGCTTGCATGAGCTCTGTCAGTCCCTCAACAAGGTGAACCGCCATGGCCGATTCGAAGTTGTCGCGCGAGCACTCGCTCGCCCTGTTGCACAAGCTCGCCACCGACGACGGCTTCCGCAGCCGTTACGAGCAGAAGCCTGCCGCCGCGCTGGCCGAGCTGGGCGTGCCGCTGGAAACCATCGTGAATCTCAAGGCGTCGTGCGTTGCCCCGACCAGCTTGGCTCAAAAAGAACTTTTCCGGGCTGCGCATACTGAATGGGCGACCGCAGCGACCGAAGAATGCCTGATGATGAATTGGCCGTCGGTAAAGATGGGTTTCGGTTCCGGCGATTAATGCACTCCCCCGAGTGATTTCAACCTGCTCAGACGGGGCGCCAGCCAAGCTAACTCCCTTGCTCGAGGCCACGCATCCAGGAATGTCGCCAGGGAGTTTTGGGCCTCCGCTTCGTTGCCCAGAGCCCTCGACAGCTCCGACGCACGCAGGAGCGCCAGATCGGATTCGGCAACATTGAAGGGCTCCAGCATCAACTGCATGTTGGCTTCCCCATAAGCACGTCCACGATGACTGGACAGCCAATGGGCTTCGGTCAACGCGGCGGATGAATCGTGGGCGTCCGCATTGGCTTCCATCAGTGCGACGTGGGTGAGGTACAACTCGCTGCCGTTGACCAGCGGCTTCAGGATTGCCAATGCATCTTTGGGCCTGCCGGAAGCTCGTTCGATTTCAGCCCGCACCACGTCGAGCAGGTTGTCCAAGATCGGCATGTCTGCGTCGGACGCGGGGCCGGCGATGGCAAGCGCCCGCTTGGCGAGATCGACGTCACCCGCGTGCGCGGCCAGATAGGCTGCAAGCGCGACGTGGAATCTCAGTTCATGCCGATCGACTGGATCGGCCTTCACAAGCATTTTTTCTTCCGTAGCAAGGTAGTCCTTGAGTGCCGCCACTTGCGCCTTGACTGACGTGCCGTCCAGCGCGTGCAGGCCTAGCGCCATGCCGGCGTAGCGGCCCACGACCCGAGGATCCAGCGCATCGGCTCGTGCTTGTGTTTCCACGAGCAGTTTGTTCGCTAGCGTCCAGTCGCCTTGGTCGACCGCCATTGCAATCGGAATGGCACAATTGATGATGTCGTAGCTGCCGTTGCCGGATGCCTTGCCCTTGGCCAACAACGTTGCCGCTTCGTTGAAACGACGTTGGGCAGCATAGAGACTCGCGTAAAGAGTGTTCTGAAAATGCGTTCCATCATGTGTCGCCGTAGAGAATGCCCCTTCCGAGTCCTTGTACTTGCCTGCCTCAAGATAAACCACGCCTAGCAGATAGCTGCTCATTGCACGATGAGGATTTTTGTTTGATAGCGATTGCTTAAGGTAAGAAATAGCTTCTTCGTAACGATTGGCATAATTATCTAGAGCATAAGCATAATCACTCGGTCCCGAGAAATAATCAGGATACACGGTGGCCAGCAATTTCCACTTGTTCAGTGATTTTCCCGGTTCCACGAAACTGGTCGCAAATGCATCCGCGTAGAGCGCATCGCGGGGAGACAAGCGCGAACGATCGCCCTGTGCCGCTCGAATTTGTTCGAGAGCCTTTGTGGGCTGATCGTTTCCACTGAGGATTTTTGCGAGCTCAACACGCGCCAGTGCGAAATGCGGATCTATCCGCAACGCTTCCCTGAAATATTGCTCGGCACTTTTCAAGTCGACATGGTTGTAGGCACTTTCGCCCAGCGAATACGCCTTCAACGCATTCAGGTCCGGCGTCGCCACCTGCGCCAGCGGTTGCGATTGTTTGGACACCATCGCCAGCGCTTCGCCCAGCCTGCCGCGCAACTGCCTGCTGACGCTGTCCAGCGCGGGCAGCACGGATTGCGCACCGACGCCGTCGGCGGACACCGAGTACACCGTGGCCTGGGTATTGGGGTCGATCACCTCCGCGGTGACGCGCACGCGGCCGTCGACGTCGGCGACGGTGGGCAGGATCAGGGCGCGCGCGCCGTCACGCAGCGCGATTTCCGAGCCGATCGCGCGCGTCACCTTGGTCTTGTCCGGATCGCGCTGCATCCGCTGCAGCGTCTGCTGCACCGAAAGCTCCGGCAGCACGTTGACGTATTGCGACTGCTCCAGGCTGATGCGCAGCGCGGAATCGACCGAACCGTCATACAGCTTGTCGCCGGTGAGGTTGTTCAGGTCACCGACCACCACCCAGTCGCGCTTGGCGAACGCCAGCGTGGGCGGGCTCTGCAGCAGAAACCACGTGCCGACGCCGATGGCGATCGCCAGCATCGCGGCCTCGGCGGCCAGCGTCATGGGCCGCCGCCACCACGGCAGGATCTTCTTCGCGGTGCGCACCGAGCGCGGCGCGTGCAGCGGCGCGACCTCGTCCTCGCCCACCTCGACCACTTCGACGGGATCGGGCAGGCCCTTGAAGCGGTAGCGGCCATGATCCTTCCAGCGCACGCGCGCGGCGGCGTCGCGGCCCAGTTCGCCCTGCGCGCGGCGCGCGATGCCCGCTGCGGCGGACGACATCAGGATCTGCTGCGGCTGCGCCAGTTGCGCCAGACGCGCGGCGACGGGTTTCACCAGGCCTTCCACCTCGATGGGCTTGGCGCCGCGGGCGACGTCTTCCGGCGCGTTTTCCCAGATCACCACGTCGCCCATGTGGATGCCGACCCGCGCGCGCACCGCCACGCCCTCGGCGGCGGACAGGTGTTTCAGGCCGCGCTGGTAATCCAGCGCGAACGCGGCCGCCTGGATGGGGCGGTCGAACAGCAGAAGGAACCCGTCGGTCTTGTCGATCTCGCGGCCGCGGTGCTGTTCGATCAGCGCGCGTGCGAGACGGTCGTGCTTGCGGATGATGTTGGCGGCGTTCTGGTCGCCCATCCGCTCGACCAGCGCGGTGGAATCGGCGATGTCGCACACCACCAGTGTGCGCAGTTGCGGCGTGGCGAGCGCGGCCGGGCGTTGCGGGACGGGCGGAAACGGGATGGTGTTCATGATGCTGCCTCGTTGCGTGACCCTCTTCCACCGGAAGAGAGCGGCGCCAAGCGCCGGGTGAGGAATCGGATGCGCACATTCCCGCGATGTGCGCTTCCTCTTGCATCGCCCTCTCCGCAGGGGAGAAGGAAAATCAACTCAACACGTGCGCGCCGTCGCCGCCGGAACCCTTGACGTGGTAGAGCGCGCAATCGGCCTCGCTGTACCACACCGACCAGCCGGCGTTGTCGTGGCACAGGCTGCCGCCCACGCTGACGGTGACGCGCAGGTCCTCGGCGCCGTCGCCGAAGCGCAACTGGCGCACGCCCTCGGCGATGCGCAGCGCGCGGTCGGCCAGTTC
>JAJPHQ010000009.1 GCA_021325195.1 Gammaproteobacteria bacterium
CCGCTTGCACGGCGCGCATCGATCAGGTCGGGCAGGCGGTGCAGGGTCTGCGGGCCGAACACCAGATCGACGTACGGCGCGCGCTCGACGATCGCCGCGCCTTCCTGCGAGGCCACGCACCCGCCCACGCCGATCAGCAGGTCCGGCCGCGCCTGCTTCAGCTCCTTCCAGCGGCCCAGTTGCGAGAACACCTTCTCCTGCGCCTTCTCGCGGATCGAGCAGGTGTTTACCAGGATCACGTCGGCTTGCGATACGTCGTTGGTGCGCACCATCCCGCGCTCGGCGCCGAGCACTTCCTCCATCTTGCGGGAGTCGTACTCGTTCATCTGGCAGCCGTGGGTCTGGATGAACAGTTTTTTCGGTCCGGACCCGGCGGGGGTGGGCGTGTCGGCCATCGGGGCAGTGCGATCGGGGCTCGAACCCGCATTGTAACGGGACGTGGCGCGGCGGGATTCGATACCGGAAATGTGAACGCGACGCTTGGCAGCGCGCCCGCGTCGGCGCACACTCGCCACCGCCATGAACACCGCCAACCGCCCGGGGGCGAGCGGCAGCCGGCGAACAGGGCCCCCTTTCCCGATCCACCGCCTTGTGCGGGGGGTGGCTGCGTGCGCGCTGTTGGCCATGGCGGGCTTCGCCGGCCCCGCCGCCGCCAGCGTGCTGTACCGCTGCACCGGCGCGGCGGGCGAGGTGGCCTACGTCAGCAGCCGGGCGGGCTACAGGCATTGCGTCGAGATCGGCTCGTGGCCGGCCACGCGGCATCACGCCGAAGGGCAGCGGCTTGCCGAGGCGCGCGAGCCGCCGCGGGCGGTCACGATCGCGGGCAAGCCGCCCACGCCGGTCAAGGCCAATCCTGCAGTGATCAAGGTGATACCGCTGGGCACGGAAGCAGCGCCGGACGTGCGCGCGCTGACCCCGTCCGGGCCGTGGCAGCCGTTGCCGCTGGCGGTGCTGGACGCGCTGGGCCGCGAGGTGTTGCCCCGTCTGCTCCGGATCGAATCGCCGACTGCACCGGCGCCTGCCGCCGCGCCCGCCGGCTCCGTCGGCGAGCCCGCGCAGGCGCATTCGCCGCTGGCCGCGGCATGGCCCCCGGCGGACAAGCCGCAGCCGCCCCGGCACGGCGCGGTGTACCGGATCGTGCACCCGAACGGCACCGTCGAATACACCAACATCGCCGCGCGCGCGACCGGCGCCAACGCGAAGCTGCTGTTCACCTACCTGATCACCTGTTACGCGTGCAACGTGCACTCCAACATCGACTGGAACACGGTGCCGCTGCACCTCGAGGATTACACCGGCGACATCCGTCATGCGGCAGCGCGGACCGGCGTCGATGTCGCGCTGCTGCGCGCGGTGATCCACGCCGAATCCGGTTTCAATCCGCGCGCGCTGTCGTACAAGGGCGCGCAGGGACTGATGCAGTTGATGCCGGGCACCGCGTTCGAGCTGGGCGTGGGCGATGCGTTCGACGCGGCCCAGAACATCGACGGCGGCGCGCGCTATCTGGCCATGCTGCTGCGCGATTTCCACGGCGACATGCGGCTTGCGGCGGCGGCGTACAACGCCGGCGAGGCAGCGGTGCGCAAGTACGCCGGCGTGCCGCCCTACGACGAGACGCAGGTGTACGTGAAGCGCGTGGGGATCCTCTACGACCGTTACCGCAAGGCGCTCGATGTTCCGCGGTCCACGCTCGCGGCCGCAGGGGCCGAGTGATTCCGATTCAGGCTCTCAACGCAGCGGGCAGGATCGGCGCGAACGCCTCGGCCATCTGCGCGGCGATGTGGTGGTTGGCGGCGATCAGGTTGCCGGAAGCGGGCAGGCCGTCCTTGCCGTCCATGCCGCAGTAGCGGCCGCCGGCCTCGCGCACCAGCAGGCAACCGGCGGCCATGTCCCAGATCTTGAGCCCGGTTTCGTAGTAGCCGTCCAGACGTCCGTTCGCGGTCCAGGCCAGATCCAGCGCGGCCGAGCCGGTGCGGCGGATATCCTCGGCACGCTGCAGCAGCGCGCGCGTCATCGCGAGCTGGGCGTCGAGGTGCGCGCGCTCGCGGAACGGGAAGCCGGTGGCCAGCAGTGCTCCGTCGAGGGTCTCGCGTCCGCCGACGCGGATCCGGCGGTCGTTGAGGAACGCGCCGTCGCCCTTGCTGGCGGTATAGATCTCGTTGCGCAAGGGATCCAGGATCACGCCGTGCACGGGCTCGCCGCGATCCAGTTGCGCGATCGACACCGCGAAATGCGGAATCCCGCGCAGGTAGTTGTGGGTGCCGTCCAGCGGATCGACCGTCCAGGTGAAACGCGCGCCGGCCTTGCCCGAAGCACCGGTTTCCTCGCCCAGGATCGCGTGATCGGGATAGGCGCGACGCAGTTCGCGCACGATCTCGGTCTCGGCCTGCCGATCCACCTCCGAGGCGAAATCGAGATGGTGCTTCTCGATCACCGCCACGTGGCCGAGGCGGTTCATGTAACGCAGGATCACGGCGCCGGCCGCGCGCGCGGCACGGATCGCAACGGTGACGGCGGGGCGGGCCATGCGGGTTCCTGACTTGGAAACGAACGCGCCGCGCGAAGCGGCAGGCCGCGCAGTTTAACAGCGCGCCTATCAGGTAGTTGAGAAAGTGCTTTCCTGCACTTTCTCAACGTCGCGAGTCCGGCACATGTCCGGACTCGCTCCCGACGGATCAATCGCTTGCAGCGCCTGATCCGCGGCAGGCCATCCATGCTAGCAGGGTGTTTTCAACACCCTGCCAGGGCGGCGTTACCCTGTTGCGATGAATCAGGCAGTCCCGATGCCGCCCGGCCGGCAATCAATCCGCTTCGTGCTTGCGCGAACCTCGCACCCCGGCAACATCGGCGCGGCGGCGCGGGCGATCCGCACCATGGGTTTCGACCGGATGGTGCTGGTCGCGCCGCACCGCTATCCCGATCCGCAGGTGACGGCAATGGCGGCGGGCGCGGACGACGTGCTGGCAAAGATCGCCGTCGTATCCGATGTGCCGCAAGCCGTCGCCGATTGCACCCGCGTGTACGGTCTTTCTGCGCGACGGCGTGGCGTCGCGCTGCCGGAACTCGATCCGCGCTCGGCCGTTCGCGAGATCGCGCCATTACTCGCGCACGACGTCGAGGTCGCGTTGCTGTTCGGCAACGAGCAGTCCGGCCTCGACAACGACGAACTGTCGGTCTGTCACGCGATGGTGCGCATTCCCAGCGTCGAGGATTTTCCTTCACTCAACCTCGCGCAGGCGGTGCAGCTGATGGCGTGGGAACTCAGGATGGCAACCCTGGGCGAGCCGCCGGCTCCGCCGGCATCACACGACAAACCCGCATCGGCGGAGGAGATGGAGCGCTTCTTCGCGCACCTGTTCGAAACGCTGCACGAGATCGACTTCCACAAGGGCCGTTCTGCCAAAACCATCGAACGGCGCCTGCGCCGCCTGTTCCACCGCGCGCTGCCGGATGCCCGCGAGCTGCGCATCCTGCACGGCATCCTGGCCGACGCGGAACGCATGGCGGATTTGGCGAAGGAGCGCGGTGCGTAAAGCTGGCGTATAATCCGGACTGAATTCGGACCGGAGTATTCGACGTGGCCAGCGAAGCAATCATCAGCCTCACGGAGTTCAAGAACGATGCTGCGGGCTGGGTCAAGCGCCTTCAGAAGCAACCGCAGGTGGTGCTGACGCAGAACGGGCGCGGGGTCGCGGTCTTGCAGAGCTACGAGGAATACGAACGTTCGCGCTTCGAGTCTGCGTTGGTCATGCGTCTCAACCAGGCGCTGGCGGATGATCGAGCCGGCCGCACGATACCTCACGCCAAGGTCAAGCAGCAGCTTCGGTCCTCGCTGAAGAAGCGCATCGCCGGGCGTGGCTGATTGGGCTGTCTACTGGTCGCCTGAGGCCCGCGACGACCTGGAAGGCATCGTCGAGTTCATTGCCGCCCGCGGTGACGTCGAAAACGCGCTTGCCATTTTCGAGCGAATCGCCGCATCCGTGGATTCGCTGGCAACGATGCCGGAACGCGGACGTGCCGTGCCGGAAGTGCGTCTTGCAATCGAGCCACCTCTCCTCGAGTTGATCGAAGCGCCGTGGCGCATCATGTATGCATGCGAACGCAGGCGCGTGATCGTTACCGCGATCATCGACAGCCGGCGCAATGTGAGTGCCATTCTGGAAAGCCGGTTTGGGCTAAAACTTTCGGATACTCCATGAGCAATGGCGTGGTGCGCCGAAAAGCGCACGACACGCCCGTTTCAGCCGACGAGATGGAGCGCTTCTTCTCGCACCTGTTCGAAACGCTGCACGAGATCGACTTCCACAAGGGCCGTTCGGCCAAAACCATCGAACGGCGCCTGCGCCGCCTGTTCCACCGCGCGCTGCCGGATGCCCGCGAGCTGCGCATCCTGCACGGCATCCTGGCCGACGCCGAGCGCATGGCGCGACTGGCGAGGGGGCAATGCGGAGATCGCTAGCCGGGGCTTGCGGGTGGACCGACCGCGCCGATGCGGCGCACGACAAGCCAAGCCGGGATTTTCCACTTTCGACCCGATGGTGACTTTCAGCCGAAAGTCGCGAATGATGGTTCCGAAAAGGAGCAGACGCGGTCGTCGGGTTGATTTGACGATTTTTTCACGTGCCCTCCCGCAGTCTGGCTGCCTGCCTTTCGATGGGGATCGAAGGTCATGTTCACGGGGAAATTTTCATCACCCAGCAAGGCAATTCCGGGCGCGATGGCTGCCTTCGTTTCGATGGCGATGCTGCTCGCGGGGTCAGCG
>JAJPHQ010000033.1 GCA_021325195.1 Gammaproteobacteria bacterium
CGGCCGTGCATCAGGCCGCGATCGGTTGCCGTTTCCGCTGCACCTTCTGCGGCGTGGCCGCGATGTTCGGGGGTGCCACGGCGTTGCCGCCCGCTGCGCGGCTCGAACGCGACCTCGGCTACCTCAAGCACGAGCTGGGCGCCGATTCGATCCAGTTCTTCGACCACAATTTCTTCGATCGCGAACAGGACATGATTCCCCTGCTGGAGATCATGGCCCGGTTCGAGATGCCGTGGTGGTGCTACGCGCGCGCCGACGCGCTGCTGAACCTGTCGGAGAGCACCTGGAAACTGGTGCGCAAGAGCCGGCTGTGCATGGCGTACATCGGCGCGGAATCGCCCAGCGCCCGGATGCTCAAGCAGATCCGCAAGGGCACACGGCCGGACCAGACGCTGGAGGTGGCCGAACTGTGCCGGCGGCACGGGGTGATCCCCGAGCTGTCGTTCATGGTTGCGCCGCCCGAGAACACCGAAGAGGAAACCGAGCGCACCTTCGAGTTCATCCGCGAACTGAAACGGGTCAATCCAGAGTCCGAGATCATCGTCTACGTCTATACGCCGTTGCCGGAGAGCAGCCGCCACGAGAAGGACCGGGGCAGAAGGCCCGTGCAGCCCTTGCTCGACGTGCACGGCGAGCCCGTCGTGTTTCCGGAAACACCCGAAGAATGGACGCTGCCGCGCTGGGTCGACTACGCCTGTCATGCCGATGCGCCATGGTTGACCGACAGGCTGCGCCTGCGCATCCGCGATTTCGTGACGGTATTGCGCTGCCGTTTTCCCACGGTGCAGGATCTGCGCTCGCCCGGATGGACCAAGCGGAGCCTCAGCGCGATGGCCGCATGGCGCTATCGGCACCGCAAATACGACCGGCCGTGGGAGCTGAACCTCGCCGATCGGCTGGTGCGCCTGCGCATGCCGCAAGTGTCGGGGATATAGACCGTGCCCGCCCTGCACGTCGCGCAGATCAATTTCCTGCCCGCGCCGGAGGCCTTTCCGGCCGCCGAGATTCTCGAACGGTGGCGGTGCCTCGTGGACATCGCCGAGATGGCGGAGGGCGCGGGAATCCGCGTTTCGGTGCTGCAGGCGGCGTCGCACTCGGAACGCGTCGTGCGCAATGGCGTCGATTACCGCTTCGTCGATGTGGGCGATGCGCAGACACCGGCCGCCGTGGGCAAGCGTTGTGCCGACGTGCTCGAAGGCATCGGCGCCGACATCCTCCACGCGCACAGTCTGGCGTTCGCCGAAGAAGCGCACGCGGTTTCCCGATGCCTGTCGAAACCGCTGCCGATCCTGCTGCAGGACCACGCCGACCGTTTGCTACCCTGGTGGCGGCGGTGGGGAAGCTGGCGGCGCCCGTATGCGGCGGTCGCGGGCGTGGCTTTCACGTCGCTCGAGATGGCGCGGCCGTTCGTTGCGGCCGGCGCGTTCGGTCCGGCCACGCATTTTTTCGAGATACCCGAAACCAGCAGCCGTTTCTGCCCCGGCAGCCGCGCGGACGCACGCACGGAAACGGGCATTTACGGCGACCCCTGCGTGCTGTGGGTGGGACACCTGAGTCCGGGCAAGGACCCGCTGACCGTGCTCGAAGGCGTCGCGCGCGCCGCGCGGCAACTGCCGGGGCTGCGCCTGTGGTGCGCGTTCGGCACGGCGCCGTTGCTCGCCGAGGTGCGGGCGCGCATCGATCGCGATCCGCGGCTCGCGGGGCGGGTACATCTGCTCGGCAAGGTGCCGCACGCGCGGGTCGAGTCGTTGCTGCGCGCCGCCGACTTGTACGTGTCGGGCAGTCTCGCCGAGGGTTCCGGCTGTGCCGTGCTGGAAGCCCTGGCCTGCGGCGTCTATCCCGTGCTCACGGATATCCCGGCGTTTCGCGCGCTCACCGGCAATGGCCGCGCCGGCAGGCTGTGGCCGTGCCGCGACCCCGGACGGCTTGCCGAAGCCTTGATTTCAGCGGCGCGATCCCCGCTGTCGCGGCAGCAGGTACGCGCCCACTTCGATCGGACCTTGTCGTTCGCCGCGGTGGGCCACCGCTGGGCCGAAGCGTACGCGCAGGTGTTCGAAAGCTGGTGGCGGAGGGCGGCGTGAAAATCGCGCTGGTGGTCCCGGGCGGCGTGGACCGCAGCGGGGAATACCGGGTGATCCCCGCGCTGCTCGGCCTGATCCGGCGCTTGTCGCGTGCGCACGAAGTCCACGTTTTCGCGCTGCGACAGGAGCAGGCGGCGGGCTGCTGGAAGCTGGCCGGCGCCGCCATCCACAACATCGGTGAAGGCCGCACGCATCTGCGCGGCATCGCGATGATCCGCGCCGAGCACCGGCGTGCGCCGTTCGATCTGGTCCATGCGATTTTTTCTGGCTCCTGCGGCGTGATCGCCGTGGCGGCCGCGAAATCGCTGCGGCTGCCGAGCCTGGTGCACGTGGCCGGAGGCGAACTGGTCGCGCTGCGCGACATCGGCTTCGGAGGCCGGCAGACCTGGAGAGGGCGGTTGCGCGAAGCGTGGGTGCTGCGCAGCGCCGACGCCGTCACCGCGGCGAGCGCGTCGATCGGCGATTCGCTGCGGACGCTCGGCATCAGGGCGTGGCGCGTGCCGCTCGGCGTCGACCTGCGGGCGTGGCCGGCGCGCGCTCCCGGCGAACGCCGCGGCGAGCCGGCGCGGCTGCTCCATGTCGCCAGCCTCAATCGCGTCAAGGATCAATCGACGCTGCTGAAAGCGTTGGCGGCGCTGGTGGAGCGAGGCGTCGACTTCCGGATGGACATCGTGGGCGTCGATACGCTGCAGGACGAAACGGCGCGGCTGGCCAACAAGCTCGGATTGGAACAGCGTGTGCGGTTTCTCGGCTTCAAGACGCAGCGCGAGTTGCGCCCGATCATGGAAGCCGCCGACCTGCTGGTGATGTCGTCACGGCACGAAGCTGGGCCGCTGGTGCTGCTGGAAGCGGCAGTGGCGGGCGTGCCCACGGTCGGCACGGCGGTGGGACACATCGCGGAATGGGCGCCCGTGGCGGCGCTGGCCGTGCCCGTCGCCGACCCCGCGGCGCTGGCGGATGCCATCGGCATGGTGCTAGGCGATGAAGCACTCAGACTCCGTCTGGCGCGCGCCGCCCAGTGCAGGGCGCTGTCGGAAGACGCCGATTACACCGCGCGCCGGTTCGAGGCGCTGTATCTGCATTTGACCACCACATGCGGTTGAAATGCGCCGGAAGATCACGCGCACACGACGCCGGAGTGCTTGGTGATCAGCAGCACCACAACCCGGCCGGTTTACGTGTAACTCCTTTCCCCGGCAAAGCCGTGCCGGTGCCGCTGCGAGGACATGCAGTTGATTTCGCCATGAAAATTTTCAAGAGAGTGGTTGCAACCAGATCCAGTGTGCCAGGGACACACGGAAACAAAGGTCGAAACGATACAGCCGGCCGTTGGCTGCGTTTGCCCGGTATGGGCGACAAAACCCGGCTGGCCGGATCGTTTCCGTCGAGTATGAGTTCTCATGGGGTAGTCGAACGAGATTTGGAACCGTTCATTGGTGGTCAGTGCCAACGGCAACCGCATCTGTCAGGTCATCAACGGCACCGCGATGAGCATGAACGCGCCATTCATCCATCCGCTCGCCGATGTCAAAACAAGAAATATCGGAAGCCACAGCAGGATCTGGCAATTCGTGGTCATCCTTCCGGGCGCCGTGATCGGCGCCGATTGCAATATCTGCTCGCATTGCTTCATCGAGGACGACGTGATCGTGGGCGATCGCGTGACCGTCAAGAATGGCGTTCAACTCTGGAACGGGCTGCGGGTTGGAGACGACGTGTTCATCGGGCCCAACGTTACCTTCTGCAACGATGCGTTTCCGCGCAGCGGAGACCGTAGTAAAGAACCCTTGCAGACCATCGTGGAGGCGGGTGCGTCGATCGGCGCGGGCGCGACGATACTGCCGGGCATCACGATCGGCCGGAGGGCGATGGTGGGCGCGGGCGCCGTGGTAACCAAATCGGTTGCAGCGGGCACCGTCGTTCTGGGCAATCCGGCAACCGTGAAAATGCCGGCCCATCACGTATCGCGGTGAATCGCGGGCCGTCATTCTGCCGGCGCGGGCAGGGCGGAACGACGCGGCATCAGACAAGGCGGCCGGTTTGAACCGTTCCGCGGTTTCATCACACTCACAGGTTGTCGAGGAAATGCAGGATGGCACCTCCTCGGCAACCTGCCAGTCATCGGACCGCGGCGCCCATGCAACCCCGGCGACTTTCTATTCCAGGCAGGTTTTTGCGCTCGTTGCTGTCGCGCCACGGGAAAGCCGTGGTCAACATGGCCGGCTCCGACGCCGCAGCGGATCTTGAATTGGTCAATCGTGTCCGGGGGCGCACCCCGCTGCTCCTCGGCGCCGTGCCGGCCCTGCAGTTGCTCGCATGCGTCCGGGCCACCGGGAACGTTCCCGGGGTGCTGGCCGAGGCCGGTGTCTTTGCCGGAGGCTCGGCTCGGTTGATCTGCGAAGCGAAGGGTGACCGTGCGCTGCACCTCTTCGATGTCTTCGAAACGCTCCAGGATGAGTCGACGGCAGGCGGTCCCGAGGCTGCCGCCGTCCGCTCCCATTTCCAGCGCCTGCATGCCAGGGAAGCAGACGTACGAAGCACGCTGGCGGGTTATCCGAACGTGCATTTCCACACCGGCGTTTTCCCGCAAACCGCCGCGGCAGTTGCAGATTCGCGTTTCAGCTTCGTCCATCTCGACCTCGACCTCGAAGGCAGCACGCTGGCGGCGCTGGAGTTCTTCTACCCGCGGCTCGCCCCCGGTGCGTTGCTGGTCGCAGACGATTTCAGTTCGGCGCCGGTGCAAGCGGCCTTCCACGCGTATTTCCGCTCGCGGACGGCAACGATCATAAGGCTGCCGTGGTCGCAGGGGATCGTGGTTGCCGCAAGCACCGGGCCTGCCTTTGTCGCCTGAGGAAGCCCGTGCAGCGCGCGAGCAGCCGCGGACGGCGGCCTTCATTTCATGATGAACACCTTGATGTCCGATGCCCTGCACGATACGCCGCCGCAGCAATGGCCATCGGCGTTTCGTGGTCTCCGCCAGGGTCCGCTCACGGACCCTTTCGCGTATCTCGCCGGGCAGCGGGAGCGGCGCAGGTTGCGTGCGTCCGTCGCGGCGCCATCACCATGATGGCCTCGCATGGCATCCTGCTTTCGTGGCGCGGTTGAGCGGGGATGTCGAACCCGACCGGCCGGCGCATTCCGTCACTGGACGGGATCAGGGCGATCTCGATCCTGATGGTGTGCTACGGACACCTCTGCGGCACGCGGCATTTCCCCGTTGCGATCGCGGACTACGGCCGCTGGTGCGGCGATGTCACCCATCTCGGCGTGCTGGTGTTCTTCGTGATCTCGGGGTTCCTGATCACCTCGCTGCTGGTGGGCGAGCGCGAGACGACGGGGACGATCTCGTTGAAGCGGTTCTACTTGCGCCGGGTGTTGCGGATCTTTCCCGCGTTCTACGCGTTCATTCTGGTCATGGCGATCGCGGCGCTGCTGGGGGCGGTCCACGTGACGGGGCGGGATTTCGCTTTCGCCCTCACCTACACGGTCAATTTCGAGCCGAACCGCGCCTTGCAGATGGGACATCTCTGGTCGTTGTCGGTCGAGGAGCAGTTTTACCTGCTGTGGCCGCTGGCGCTGCTGGTCCTGCGTGAACGCCGCGCCTTGATCGTCGCGGTCGCGGCGATCTTCACGGGTCCGTTGGTGCGCGTGGGCATCCTCGAGTGGCTGTTCCGTGTCGATCCCCATTCGCTCGACGGCATGATGACCAGCTTCCCGGCGATGCTCGATTACCTGGCCGCGGGTTGTGCCCTGGCTCTGCTGCGGCCATGGTTGCTGACCCGGACGTGGTACCTGCGCCTGACCGCCAGCCGCTGGCTGGCGCTGGCGGTGCCGCTGGTGTTGCTGATCAACCGCATGGGCGGCCATACCCTGACGATACTGCTGGGCTCGCCGGTGTTGAACCTGTGCATCGCGTTGCTGATCGAGTCGAGCACCCGTCATGCGGATTCGCTGGCCGGACGCTTCCTGAACTGGAAGCCCGTCGTAGCCCTCGGCGTGCTGAGCTACTCGCTGTATCTGTGGCAAATGCCTTTCCTCGATCACCGGTCCGGCGCGTGGACGAATGCATTTCCGCAGAACCTGGCGCTCGTTTTCCTCGCGGCGCTGTCATCCTGGTTCCTGATCGAGCGCCCGTTCCTTCGTCTGCGCAGTGGGTTGCGGCGAGGCACCGGGCTGCCTGCACGCGCGCAAGGCATTGCGGGTTGAGAGTGGACGGCATTGGATCATGCGATTTGATCACGCAATGCCGGCCGCAACCCGCAGGCACGGGTGAATCGCGGACGGATCATCGATGCAAAGGACACAGGCCATGACCGGAATGCTCGGCGACACCCCGCAACGCGATTACGCGGAGAAGCTCCGGCTGTTCAACGCCTTCGCGCGGCCCGAGCTGTGCGAAGCGATCGAAGCATTGTCGGTGCAGGCAGGTTCGCGCGTGCTCGATGCCGGCTGCGGTACCGGCGAGGCGCTCGGCTGGTTCCACCAGTCGATGCAGGGCCGCGGAACGGTGGCCGGCATGGATCTGGCCGCCGCGCACGTCCGCGCCGCCCGCAGCGGCGCGCCGGCGCAGGCGCTGATCGTGCAGGGCGACATGCTGCGGCCGCCCTTCGCGGACGGCGCTTTCGATCTCGTGTGGGCGGTCAATGCCCTCAATCATCTGCCCAACCCCGTCGCCGGCGTACGGATTCTTGCGAAGCTGTTGCGTCCGGGCGGACGCATCGCGGTCGGGCAGAGCTCGCTGGTGCCGGACATGTATTTCGCGTGGGATGCGCGCCTCGAAAAGAAGGTCAACGAGGCGGTCCGGGCGTATTACCGCGAGCGTTATGGCCGCAGCGAGCGGGAATTCACCGCGGTCCGTTCACTTGTCGGCTGGCTGCAGCAGGCGGGATTGCGGCGAGTGAGCGTGCGGACGCGGATGATCGAACGAACATCGCCGCTCTCGGACGCCGATGAGCGTTACCTGCTGCACGCGATCTTCCGCGGCACGTGGGGAGAACGCCTGCGCGGTTATCTGGGCCATGACGATTTCGAAACGCTGACGCGGTTATGCGATCCGGAAGACGAGGCTTATGCACTGCGTCGGCGGGACTTCCACTTTCTGCAAAGCCTCACGATCGCGGTGGCGACGAAATAGGGCACTCCGCTCGCGCCACCGCGGCGTTGTTACATCAGCGCCATGCCCGGGTCGCGTCCGTTGCCCGCGTCTTCCGGGCATGGCAGGGATTGCGGCACGTCGTGGCCGGCGGCGCGAAGGTCTCCGGGCATGCAAGTCGCCGGCTGCAATGCCATGTGCACGACGTACATCATGTCGATCCGCGGCAGGCGCCGGGTGAGCCGGGTCAGAAGCCGGCGCGTGCGCGAGGAAGTGGACCAGCTCTGCCCCTGCAGCCAGAAGTGTGCCCGCACCAGATCGATGCGCTCCTTGATCGTCTCCGGCGGGGGCGCGATGCGGTTCCGGAGGCAGCGGACGATTTCGCCGGGTGTCCGGCACCATTCCAGGCCGGGCAGCGTTTGCAGCCAGAGCGCGGAACAGGAAACCTGCGTCAGGGTCTGGCGCCGTGACACCGTCCCGAGCACGGGCGGGCAAAGGGAAGCGAGCCGTGCCGGCACGGCGTCCGGGATCGCATTCGGGTAATAGCGGGCGACCATGCGCAGCGGCGGCAGCGCCCACCAGCAAGCGCCCGGCGGGGAGGCATTCCAGAGGACATCCGTATCCCAATCGTCCGGATCGATGCGGCGCGCCAGCAGCGCGATGTCGTGCAGATGGATCAACCGGAGGTTGCGCGCGCAGTGGTTGCCTGCCGCGTGCAGCAGCAGGTGGCTGAGCAGGGCGCCGTGCGATGGATACGGATTCAGGCCGGGGCGGGGATCTCGGGGAAGGATCCGGCTGGTGATGTCGATGGTGGCGACTGGCAACCGTTCGCGGATCCGGGTGTGCAGTTCGATGTTGACTGGGGTGTCGCGATGTTCGCCCAGCACCGCGAGGGGCGCACCTTCTCCGGCCGGTTTGAACGAGAGATGCCGCCAGTGCTCGAACGACTGCACGTAACCGATCCCCCGCAGCAGTTCGATCGCGGCAGCGGCATCGCTCTCGCGCACCAGCAGGTCGATGTCGGCCATCGGCCGCTCGCCGGGCGCGTAGATCCCCAGCGCGTGCAGCGCAGCGCCCTTGAGCGGGATGAGCGGCAGATCGACGGCGCGGGCAGCGGCGTCGATGCGTTCCAGCAGCGCCTCGATCCGGCGGTGGCGATGCTCGACATGCTCGCGCTGATGTTCGAGAAACTGCCGCCATGCCGGATGGTTCCAGGGGGAATGTCTGCACAGCAGCGGCGACACGCCGTGAACCGCGGCCGCTGCCTGCGCAAGCCGCCATTCGAGATCGTTCCATTCCGGCGTCGCCTCGCCGCGTCCGGTGCGCGCCAGATCCCCGGCGATCGCCTCGGTGGTGCGACGCAGGCCGCCTTCAATGGTTCGAAGCGGCGGCAGCATGCTGGAACGGCCCGGCGCGGTCTTCGCTTCCGACGGGAGGCGTCGGTGTCGCGTCGTGGTTGCGGTGCGCGTGCTCGTCGGCGATCAGCGCATCCCAGCGTGCGTCGAGCTCGGCCGCGGCGCGGGCGTAACGTTCCGGTGGCGTGCCGGCCTTCGATTGGTGCAGGGTGACCTGCTGGTGCAGCAGGTCGCGCACGCTACGGTAGAACCAGGAATCGTAGGCGCCGCGGAACATCATGGCCAGGTCGCCGCTGTCCTGCCAATGGGTTTTCCTGCCGAGCTGCGTCTTGACCTGTTCGTAGAACCGGGTGCCCGGCAGCGGATACGAGACGCTCACGCCGATGTCGTCGGGAACCGCCCGCGTGATCAGTTCGCGGGTCGCCAGCAGATCGGACAACTGCTCGCCGAGATAGCCGAGCTGGATGAAGAACCCGACCCGGATGCCATGCCTGCCCAGCCGTTCGCGTGCCGCGATCAGCTCCTCGACCGTGGTGCCCTTGTTCATCCTGTCCAGCACCTGCTGACTGCCGCTCTCCGCGCCCAGCCACGCTTCCGCGCAGCCGGCACGGGCGAGTGCGGCGGCCATGCGTTCGGTCGAAATGTCGGCGCGGGTCTGGATGGTGAACGGCACCGGGCCGTCGCTGGCGTGCAGATGGTCGGCGAACGCCTCCACCCATTCGGCGCGAAAGCCGAAGATGTCGTCCGCGAACCAGACGTGGTCGGGCCGGAATGCCTGTTTCAGATGGCTCATTTCCGCCGCGACTTCGGCGGCGCCGCGCTGCTTGTAGTAATTGCCCCAGATCGGCTTGGCGCACCAGTTGCAGCGGAACGGGCAGCCCCGCGATGCCGCCATGTTGAGGCTGAAGTAACCGTGCCGCTCGCGCCACATCGCCCGGTAACGTTCGATGTCGATCAGGTCCCAGGCCGGATGGCCGGTCAGGCGCGCATCAGGAGGCTGCGCGCCGATGCGAGCCGTCTGCAACTGGTCGCCGACGAGTGTGCCGACGCCGACGAGGCCGGCCATCCAGCGCTGGGTTTCGATGTGCGGCTGCCGCTGCAGCCGCTCTATCAATTGCACGAGGACGGCGACGCCTTCGCCGATCAGCACGACGTCCGCCCCGGCCGCGAGGAACGCGTCGGGGTGATCGGACGCGTCGGAGCCGGCGACGATCACCCGGGCTCCCTCCGCGCGCGCGGTCGCGATCATCCGGCAGGCCGCCTCGCGCATCCGGCCGAGGCACATCTTGGTCAGGAAGTTGAAGTTGTCTTCGTACAGAACCACCACGTCCGGACGGCCCGATCGCACGGCGGCTTCATATTCCTCCACGCCTTCGGAGAGCATGGCGTCGAACAGCGAAATCTGGTGCCCCATTTGCCGTAACAATGCCGCCACCTGGAGGGTGGCGAGCGGAGGGTAGGGTTTGCCGCGTTCCCACTGCTTCTGGTCGTAGGCCAGGAAGTAGGAGTGGGTGACCTGGATATGCAGCATTCGATGGGCGCCGGGCGATGCGGGATGGCGCACGGCGCGATGCCGGCACCCTGTGTCGCGTGGACATGAGTGCTCCCGCACAGGGTTTCGGTTGTCGCGGGGCCCATTTCTCCGGCGAGCACGGAATCGGAAGCCGTCCGGATACAACCTTTGGTGCCCGGCCGCGCACCCATCGCCATGACGCCGGCGAGCGCCATTCCCGCCTCCGCGACATGGAACCCTCCCCTCGACACCGCGGCCCCGTTGCCGCGCGAGGATGCCTGCGGCGTGGACGCCCATGCTTTCGATGCACGGTCCGGTGCCCCGCTGCTGGTGAGCGAGCAGATCCTGGGCGGGCGCTTCCGTTTCGAAAGCGCCAGTGAAGCGCTGTTGCGTCTGGTCGAAGCCGCCTACGGCGGATTGCCGCGGCACGGCCTGCCCAATGCCGCACCCGAATTCCGCGTGGGACTGCGGTTGCTGACGCGGCAGCGTGCTGCGGCCGGCATCGAACCGCCGCCGGTGCAGGCGCAGACGGAATCCGACCTGCCCTGCGCCGTCATCGACGCCTCGAATTACGCGGTGGTGGCGCCCGAACAGCGTCTGGCGACGGTGGTGGCGTCGGAAGACATGCTCGCCCATCCCTACCATTTGCGCTACGGGCTGATCGAATTCGCCGTCTGCATCCTTGCCGCGCGCTGCATCGGCCTGGTTCCGCTGCACGCTGCCTGTGTCGGCCGGGCAGGCCGCGGCGTTTTGCTGCTGGGCGCGAGCGGTTCGGGCAAATCGACGCTGGCCTTGCACGGCATGCTGCAAGGTCTGGAGCTTCTGGCCGAGGACGCGGTGTTCGTGCAACCGGAAAGCATGCTTGCAACGGGAGTGGCCAACTACCTGCACGTCACGCGCGACGCGCTGCGCTTTCTGGATGCCGAAACCCGGCGCTGGATCACCGGAGCGCCGGTCATACGCCGCCGCAGCGGTGTAGAAAAATTCGAGGCCGACCTGCGGCTGGGGCCGGGCCGGCCCGCGGCGGGTCCGCTGGAACTGGTCGGCGCCGTGTTCGTGTCCGGCGAGCCGGCCGACGATCCCGAGGTGCTGTTGAATCCGATCGATGCCGACAGCGCCGTCGAACAGCTGTCGGCCGACCAGTCCTATGCCGTGACCCAGCCCGGCTGGCGCCATTTCAGGCACCGGCTGACGCAACTGGGTGTCCACGAACTCCGCCGCGGACGCCATCCGCGCGCTGCCGTCGATGCGCTGCGACGGTTGCTCGGCTGATGCCGCGGGGCGGTGCGGACCGCGCCTTTGCAACCTTCCCGGCGTGCGGTTGCACTCATTTCTGCCGGCATTCCGGGCTTTGGGAGGGGCCGCAGCCTTGAAACCCCGTGGAACGTCACGAAGCCGTGGCTGACGCCGGCGACACCCGACACCAGTCCGCGACGAAGCCCGGTTCGCCGCCGGCACGGCACGGGCGGCGCGATCTCCTGCACGCGCTGGCACGCACGCTCACGCGCGCCGATGCGGTGCGCGTCGTGGCGTACGTCCTGCTGTCGCTGGGGGGTGCGCTCGCCGGGAGCGTCGCGGCCATCGTTCTCGCGGCGCTGGTTCAACCCGGCCACGTGCTGGCTTTCGGGCGCGGCCTGCCCGTTCCGCACGGAAGCGCCGAAATGCTGGCGCTGGATTTCGTGGCCGCGATGGCCGCGTTCGCCGTGCTGCGCTGGTTCGCGGCGAGGCTGGGCGCGAGCCTCGCCAGCCGCTACGCGGCGAGGTTGCGGCGCGAGGTTCACGCGCGCCTGATCGACGCGCCGCTGGCATCGCTGGCCGATTCGTCGTCCGCCGAAATCGCCAACGTCCTCACCTACAACGTCGAGATCGTCACCCAGGGCTTCAACGCCCTGCTGCAGTTGCTTGCGGTGGGCGTCACGACCGCGGTGAGTCTGGGATTCGCGCTGTGGGTGTCGCCCGTGCTGACGCTGAGCCTGCCGGTGCTCGCCGGATTCGCGCTGATCGCATCGCATTTCGGCAACGACGAACACGCAAGGATCAGCCGCCGCCACATCGAGGACATGACGCGGCTGTTCTGGCTGAGCGAGGATTTTCCGCGCCGCCTGCGGCACGTGCGTTCGTTCGAGCGCGAGGATGCCGAGAGGGCCGGCTACGCCACGCTCGCCGCGCGGATCGGCGAGAGCAGCCGGCGTCATGTCGAACTCGTGGCTACCGGACGGCTTATCCTCGAGCTGCTGGCCGCAGCGGGGGTGGCGGCGATTTTCGTGATCGGCGAGCGATGGCACGGGCTGGATCGCTCCTCGCTGATCGCGGTCGGGCTGTTGCTGGGCCGCCTCGTGCCTTACCTGACCTCGACCCGGCAGAACCTCCAGCAACTGCGTCTGGCCGTTCCGGCCATCGAACTCTGGCAGCGTTACGCCAATCTGGATTCCGTGCGTCATGAAGCCGCACCGCCGGATCCGGCCGTTGCCGTCCGTGAATTGCGGATCGAGCGCGTGGAATTGAGGTTGCCATCGGTCCGTCTCGACATCGATGACCTGATCCTGGCGCCGGGCGAACTGACCCTGATTTCCGGTGACTCCGGCATCGGCAAAAGCAGCCTGGTCGATGTGCTGGCCGGCATGGCAACGCCCCATGCGTTCACGGCGCGCATCGACGGCCGGCGCATCGCGTTCGACGCCTATCGCCGGCTGGTGAGAAAAGGCGCCTACGTCAGCCAGAGCGTGCGGCCCTGGCAAAGAACGGTCCGGGAATGCCTGTTGTGGGCCGAGCCCGGCGCCAGCGACGAGGCATTGCGACGTGCCTTGGCGGACGTCGGCCTCGGCCAGAGACTGTTTGCGGCACGTGATGGTCTCGACTCGGCCTTACAGGGCTCCTCGAGCCGGCTTTCGGGCGGCGAACTGCAACGCCTGCTGCTGGCGCAGGTGCTCCTTCGGCAGCCGTCCCTGGCGCTGCTGGACGAGGCAACCAGCGCGCTCGACGCCGCCTCCGAACTGCGGGTCCTTGCAACGCTGAGGCGACGTCTGCCGCACACGATCCTGATCGTGGTCTCGCACCGGGCGAGCGTCGCAGCGATCGCGGATCGATATCTGAACATCGGCAACGACGGCGTTGTCACGATCGCAGTCAAGAGAACGCCACCGGAATCGAAGGCGAGTCCTCCGGCGATGTAAAGCACGCTCAAACCGTTGCTCACACGCTCCCGTCATGCAGGCTGAGACCGACTTCCGGTACTCGCCTGGTTTTTGCGGCCCCGCACCTGTACGCGTTGCCGGCAAGCGCGTTGCACACGTGGTGTCCAGCAACAACGGCGACTGCACCACCCAGCGAAGCTGGGACTGGGCTACCGGACTCGGCAGCTTCGAGTGCGCAATGGCTAACCCCTTCGGTATGCCGTGCTTGAAATGTATTGCCAGCGAGATTACGGTTGTGGACGGGACAATCCCGGCAATCCTGGGGAGGAATGCCATGATTCGTACGGTGCTGGTGGACGACCACGAGCTCGTCCGCGCGGGGTTTCGTCTCATTCTTTCCGGTCAGCCCGACATCGAGGTGGTCGGCGAGGCCGGCGATGCCGAGGACGGACTGCGGCTGATCCGCGCGCAGAAACCCGACGTCGCGCTGGTCGATGTGCACATGCCGGGGATGAGCGGCATCGAGTTGACCGAACGCGTGCATCGCGCCGATCTGCCGACGCGCATCGTGATCCTGACGGTGGTCAGAGACGCACAATTTCCGCGCCGGTTGTTGCAGTCCGGCGCGTTGGGTTATCTCACCAAGGGCTGTGCCGCAGGCGAACTGCTGGATGCGGTGCGCAGGGTCGCGCGCGGCGAGCGTTATCTCGATGTCGCGGTGGCGCGGCAGATGGCGCTGGCCACGGTGGACGGCGACGGTTCGCCGCTGGAAAAGCTGTCGGCGCGCGAACTGGAGGTTTCATTGATGCTGGCCCGTGGGCTCGCGGTCAACGAGATCGCGGGCCGGCTGCACCTGAGCGCCAAGACCGTGTCCACCTACAAGCAGCGCGTGTTCGAGAAGTTGGGCGTGTCGCACACCATCGCACTGGCGCACGTGCTTGCCGCGCACGGCATGCTGGCCGAAACGCCGCCGGCGATGGCCGGCGGCGGTTGAAGGACCACTCAATCGCCGCCGGGCTTGGTTTCGGCCTGCTCCGGTTCGGCGTGCGTGGTGCCCGCCGCGGGCGTGGATGTGGCCGGTGCGTTGGCTTGCGCCGGTGCGGCGGAAGCCTGCGGCTTGGGCGTCGCGTTCACACTCGTGAATCCATGCGGCGCCGCAAGGATGGGTGCGATCGCGCCGGCCAGCGGACGGGGCGCCGGAATGGAAGGATGGCGCGGACGCGGCTCGGGGCGATGCGGATGCGGCGCGGCTGCCCCGAACAAGGACTGCGTCACGGGTTCGGGCCTGGGCGCGGGCGCCGCGCTGGCGGGCGGTGCCGGCGGCGTTGTCGAAACAGGCGCCACGGCCGTCGCGGCTTCCGCCGCGGGAATCGTGCGGGCGGCGTCTTGCGAGGTTGCCGCCGCGGACCGCGGTTCGTTCGCCGCGGGATGCGCGGCAGGCATCAAGGCGAGGTTCGCGGCGGATGCTGCGGCTTCCCGTGCGGGCGCGTGGGCGGGGAGCGCCGGTGTTCGAACGTGGTGCGGCTCGTCGGACGCGGAAGCCGGCACTTCGCTGCGCGCAACGGGCGCCGTGTCCGGCGTCGCCTGGGATGCATCACCCGCGGATGCCTCGGCCTCCTCGTCGTCGATGTCGCGCCCCGGTGCGGCGGGCAGCAAACCGGCCTGGACGGCGGCATGCTTGCGGCGGCGGCCGCCGCGGCGTCCGCGTCTGCGGCGCGCGGGGGCCGTGGCTTCGGTACTGAACGCGGGCTCGCCGCTGGCGGTTGGCGATGGTGCCGTGGGAGTCATGGAAGCCGCGGGCTGCGTTTCGACCGCTGCGGGTTTGTCGGCGGCAGCCGGCGACGGAACGGCTTTCGGCTTGGGAGCCGGCCGCTCGGTTTTCGGCGCGGACGCGCGCGTTTCCGCGCCGGCGGGTTTGGGCGTTTCGGATTGCGGCGAAGTCTGACGCTGGGACCGCGCGGGCTTTTGCGCCTCGGATTCCTGGCGCGGCTTGTTCGCACTGGTCGCGGCGGGACGTGACGGCTGCGGGCGGCCGCGGTTGTCGCGACCGTCGCGGTCGCGGCCGTTGTGACGCGGTTGCGCACGCGCGGACGATTCCTGACGGCGCCCGGCCGGGCGTTCGCTGCTGCGCGCCGGTTGCGCTGGCTGGACGACGGCGATCGGTTCGGCTGCCGGTGGGCTGCGGAACCAGCCGAACAGGCGGCTCAGCAATCCCGCGGGCTGTGAAACCGCCGGCGCGGGCGCGGCCACCACGGTCTCGGACACCGGTTCCGGTTCGGGACGTTGCGGCATGGGCGTCGCGGGCTTGATGCCGCTGACGGCCGGCTGTTCGCCCTGCGGTGCGATCTGGCCGACCTTGGGCAGCGGCGTTTCGGGCGCCGCGGTCAGGCGTTCGTAGCTGGGCTTGGCGTGCTCGCCCATCTCGCTTTCGCGTATGCGTGTGATTTCGATGTGCGGCGTTTCCAGGTTTTCGTCGGCCACGATCACCACATGCACCTTGTGGCGCATCTCGATCTCGACCACGCTGCTGCGCTTCTCGTTGAGCAGGAAGTTGGCCACCCGCGTGGGCGCCTGCACCAGCACCTGGCCGGTGTTGTCCTTCATCGCCTGTTCTTCCAGCAGCCGCAGTGCGGAAAGCGACAGCGACTCCACGCCGCGGATCCGGCCGTGGCCGTCGCAGCGCGGACAGACGATCTGCGTCGATTCGCCCAGCGACGGACGCAGCCGTTGGCGCGACAGTTCCAGCAGGCCGAAGCGCGAGATCCGTCCGACCTGCACGCGCGCGCGGTCCAGCTTCAGCGCGTTCTTCAGCTTCTCCTCGACCTCGCGCTGGTGGCGCTGGCTTTCCATGTCGATGAAGTCGATCACGATCAGACCGCCGGCGTCGCGGATGCGCAACTGCCGCGCGATTTCCACCGCGGCCTCGCAATTGGTGTTGAACGCGGTCTCCTCGATGTCGCCGCCCTTGGTGGCGCGCGAGGAATTGATGTCGATCGCGGTCAGCGCCTCGGTCTGGTCGATCACGATCGAACCGCCCGACGGCAGTCGCACGGTACGCTCGTAGGCGTTCTCGATCTGGGTCTCGATCTGGAAGCGCGTGAACAGCGGCACGGTTTCGTCGTACAGCTTCAGCTTGCGCAGGTTGCCGGGCATCACCTGCTGCATGAAGTCGCGCGCGTCCTCGTACAGCGCCGGCTCGTCGATCAGGATCTCGCCGATGTCGGCGCGCAGGTAGTCGCGCAGCGCGCGGATGATCAGTTTGGATTCCTGGTAGATCAGGAACGGCGCCGGGCGCGATTCGGCGGCCTCGGAGATCGCCTTCCAGAGTTGCAGCAGGTAGTCCAGGTCCCACTGCAGTTCCTCGGCGTCGCGGCCGACGCCGGCGGTGCGCACGATCAGGCCCATGTCGTCGGGCACCTGCACGTGTTCCAGCGCTTCCTTGAGCGCCTGGCGGTCCTCGCCCTCGATCCGGCGCGACACGCCGCCGGCCTTCGGGCTGTTGGGCATCAGCACCATGTAACGGCCGGCCAGCGAGAGGAAGGTGGTCAGCGCGGCACCCTTGTTGCCGCGTTCCTCCTTTTCGACCTGCACGACCAGTTGCTGGCCTTCCTTCAGCAGCTCGCGGATGCCCGCCTTGGCGGGATCGAGGCCGGGCGTGAAGTACTGACGTGAGATTTCCTTCAGCGGCAGGAAGCCGTGGCGGTCGGCGCCGTAATCGACGAAGCAGGCTTCGAGCGAAGGTTCGACCCGGGTGATCCGGGCCTTGTAGATGTTGGACTTCTTCTGTTCCTTGGAAGGGATCTCGATGTCGAGATCGTAGAGCGACTGGCCATCGACGATGGCCACACGCAACTCTTCGCGCTGAGTCGCGTTGATCAACATGCGTTTCATTGTGTTATTCCTCGGCCACCCGGGCGGCTGCGCGTGGTGGCGGCGCCTGGTGTCAGGCGGCCGGCCGGATACGCGCCGCGTCGGGTGGCTTGTCACCGGGACTGGTCGGTCCCGGATCGTTGTCGGTGGATTCGATTTGCCGCGCCCCGGCGCCCCCCGATCGTCTCCGTGGAAGATGGGCAGACGCCGATCCCGGCCGCTACGATGGCGAGGTGCCGGCTGCTCCCGGTCAGGAATGGCAGGCGGAAAGCCTTGTCCGCGCAGCGAACAGGTGCGAACCCGCCCGGTGCTTGCAAGGATGGGGTTCGCGCAACGCCCGGCCATCCTATCATCGCAAGGAATTTTTTCCAATGGGAACGGCAACTTCGGGCACGGACTTCAAAGCGGTGCAAACCCTGGAGATCGGCCCCGAACGGGACGGCCAGCGCCTCGACAACGCGTTGACCGCCCTGCTGAAGGGCGTGCCGAAGGGGCATATCTACCGGCTTCTGCGCACCGGGCAGGTGCGGGTCAACGGCAGGCGCGCCAAGCCCGATACCCGGCTGGCCGAGGGCGACCGGCTGCGCCTTCCGCCGGTCCGGACCGGCCTGCCGGAACGGACCGGGGCGCCGCCGGAAGGACTGGTCGAACGTCTGCACCGGGCGGTGATCGCCGAGGACCGCGATTTCCTGGTGATCGACAAGCCGGCCGGGATCGCCAGCCACGGCGGCAGCGGGGTCGCATTCGGTGCGATCGAGCTGCTGCGTGCGGCGCGGCCGAAGGAACATCTGGAACTGGTGCACCGGCTGGACCGCGACACATCGGGCGTGCTGGTGCTGGCGCGTTCACGGCGCGGGTTGACCGGCCTGCAGGCGCTGATCCGCGAGGGCGCCGTCCGGAAGCAGTACCTGTGCCTGATGACCGGCAGGCTGGAGCGCGCGAAATTCGACGTCAACGCGCCGCTGCGCAAGTCGGTGCTCGCGGGTGGCGAGCGGATGGTGCGGATCGACGACGACGGCAAGCCCGCGCTGACCTTCTTCCGGGAGCTCGAACGCTACCGCGGGGCGAGCCTGGTCGAGGCCACGCTGGGCAGCGGCCGCACCCACCAGATCCGGGTGCACGCTGCGTACGCCGGTCATCCGGTCGCCGGCGATCCGAAATATGGTGACCGTGAGGCGAACAGGCGGTTTCGCGAACTCGGCTTGAAGCGGCTGTTCCTGCACGCCACGCGTTTCGAGTTCGAACTGGGCGGACGCGCCTGCAGTTTCTCCGCGCCGCTGCCGGATGATCTGCGCACGGTGCTGGACAGGTTGCAGCCATGATCCGGCGCAACCGGCACCGATCGGGTTTGCGGCGCGACCGCGGCGCCGGACCGCGTCGGCCACCACATCCGTCGCGCCGATCGGGATGCCCGGCCGTGCAGCCTCGCGGCAGCTGCCGTTGCGGAAGCCGGTTGCGGGGACGGGCAGCGGGAATGCTCCGCCGTTCACGGGGAACCACGGCCGCCGCGCTTCGCGGGGACGGCGGGTTTCCCGGCCACGGTGTGGTGACGCGAGCTTCGAGGGACGCCGGGGGGATTCCGCGGATGCGCCGGCTTGCATCGGCCGGTTCCCGGCGTCAGCCCGACGCGATCGTCTCGACCTTGGCCGCGCAGATGAAGTCGTTCATCGACAGTCTGCCGACATCGTGGGTGGACCAGCGCACCACGCAACGGTTGTAGCCGACCTCGAGGTCGGGGTGGTGGTCCTGCCGGTTCGCCATCCAGCCGATGGCATTGACGAAACCCAGGGTTTCGTAAAAGTTCGCGAAGCGGAACGTCTTCACGATCGACTTGCCGTCCGCTGCGGTCTCCCAGCCCGGCAGCGCCGCCAGCAGCTCGCGCACGCGCGGCGCATCGAGCGCGTGTTCCCTGCCCTTGCGCGGCCGGCAGTGCTGCGAGGCGAGCGATGCGATGTCCATGGCCGATTCCTGGAACGTTGTCGGGTGCGCAATGGTCGCACGGCTTTGCAGTATGAGGCGAGGCCGCACGACAGTCGCTTGGATGCGCGTGCAATCAAGACTAGAATGGTGCTGATTCGGCACGGCGAAGCGGATGGCAGGCATGATCGACATCGGCGAGGGCGCACGACGGTACCTCCAACGCCTGATCCAACAGCAGGGCGGTGGCCTGGACATCCGCGTGCTGGTCCACAACGGCGGCACGCCTTCCGGCGAATGCGAACTGGCGTTCTGCGGCGACGACGAACGCCACGGCGACGACATCGTGCTTGCCTGCACGGACTTTGCGATCCGCATCGATCCTGCCAGCGCGCGCTGGCTGGAAGGCGCGCGGATCGACTTTCTCGAAAACGCCACCGGCGGCGAACTGGCGGTGCGTGCGCCCGATCTGCGCGCCCCCATGCCTGCGGACGATGCACCGCTGGCGCAGCGCGTCCGTTATCTGCTGGATGCCGAAATCAACCCGCAACTGGCCGCGCACGGCGGCCGCGTGCGGCTGGAGTCGATCGGCGCGGACAACGAAGTGGTGCTGCGCTTCGGCGGCGGCTGCCAGGGTTGCGGCATGGCCGACGTGACGCTGAAACAGGGCGTGGAAAAAACCCTGCGCGAGCGGTTTCCGGAAATCACCGCGGTGCGCGATGCCACCGATCATGCTGCCGGTCACTCGCCCTACTACAGCGGACGCGATGGCCGCAGCGCAGTGCGATAAGCGGGCGCTTTCAGTAAATGCGGGGATGGATGACCGCTTCTGACGCCGACCGAAGCGGCGCGGCCCGATTCATCCCGGGCCATCCATGGCGGCGATCCCGGATGATCGCGCCGGCAAGCCTTCAATTCCCGCCCTGGACCTTGCCGTGCAGGTCGCTCAGCTTGCCGGGCAGGCTGGAGAAGTACGCCGCCAGGTCGTCGATGTCCTGGTCGGACAGGTTGGCCGCGAAACCCGCCATGATCGGATTCTTGCGCTGGCCGTCCTTGTATTCGTGCAGGGCCTGCCGGAGGTAGTCCTGGTACTGGCCCGCGAGGCGCGGGTACTGCGGATCGACCGCGTTGCCGTCGGCGCCGTGGCAGGCGGCGCAGACCTGCGCCTTCTTCCTGCCGGCGGCGACGTCGCCCTTGGCCGACGCGCTGCCGGACGCGAGAACCAGACCGGCGGCGAGCAGGGCGCTGATGATCGGGGCTGGCTGCATGATCGATTCCTCAGTTCGTCTTGTCCTGCGGTGCAAGGCTGGAAAGGTACGCGGCGATATCCTCGATCTGCTGATCGGTCAGGCTGCCGGCCTGCGCGTCCATGGTCGGGTGCTTGCGTTCGCCGCTCCTGTATTCGTGCAGCGCGTTGATGAGGTACTGCTCGTTCTGTCCGGCGATGCGCGGCACGTGATACTCGGGGTAGGTGTTTTCGTAACCCGGAATGCCATGGCAGCCGTGACACGTATAGACATCGAGCCGGCCCCTGGCCGGGTCGCCCTTGGCGAATGCGGACGACGCGAAGCAGGCCAAGCCTGCCAGCAATGCGGCGGTCAGCAGCGGTCGGATCATCGTCGTGGGATTCCTGTGTGCGGCGCGGCCGCGGTCACAAAGCCCGAAGTATAACGGGACGTGCCGGGGCCCGGGCAAGGCGGAAAGCACTGGCTGCGTCGCACGAATGCGATCGACACGACCCCGGCGGTGTTTGCCGCGATCCATCGCGACGTTGCCAAGCACGTCCGGCAGTGATGTGATGGCGGCCATGATCGCGTGGTGCACCAGGGCCTGGCGCCTGCTCGCATTGCTTGCGGCGATGCCCGCGCTGGCATCCGCGGCGGCATCGCCGATGACGCATCCGCTGGTGGTGTTGCTGCGCGTGGACGGCGCGATCAGTCCGGCCAGCGCGGATTACGTGGAGCGCGGCATGCAGCGCGCGGATTCCATGCACGCCGATGCGATCGTGCTGGAGCTGGACACGCCCGGCGGTCTCGAAACTTCCATGCGCGGGATCATCAAGACGATCCTCGCTTCGCCGGTGCCGGTGATCGGCTACGTGGCGCCGTCCGGTTCGCGCGCGGCCAGCGCGGGCACGTACATTCTGTACGCGTGTCACGTCGCGGCGATGGCGCCGGCCACCAATCTGGGCGCGGCGACGCCGGTGGCCCTGCCGGGCTTCGGCGGCCCCACGCCGGCCTCCAGCGGCGGCAAGGCGCCGTCCGCGGCGGAAAGCACCGAGATGCGCAAGGTCACCAATGATGCGATCGCGTTCATCCGCTCGCTGGCCGAGCGCCGCGGCCGCAATGCCGACTGGGCGGAACAGGCGGTCCGCAACGCGGCCAGCATCTCCGACCAGCAGGCGCTGAAACTGCACGTGATCGACCTGACCGCGCCCGACCTGCCGCAACTGCTGAGCGAGGTGGACGGGCGCAAGGTGGATACCGTGAACGGCACGTACGTGCTGCACACCCGCGCGGCGGCGATCGAGACCATCGAACCGGGCTGGCGCAGCCGGTTCCTGGGCGTGATCGCCGATCCGTCGATCGCCTACATCCTTCTCCTGATCGGACTGGGTGGCCTGGTGATGGAAGGCCTGCATCCCGGCGTGGTGCTGCCGGGCGTGGCCGGTGCGATCTGCCTGCTGCTGGCGCTGTACGCGTTCCAGATGCTGCCGGTGAATTTCGCGGGGCTGGGCCTGATCCTGCTTGGCGTGATCCTGATCGTGTCCGAAACCTTCGTGCCCGCCTACGGCACGCTGGGCACCGGCGGCGTGATTTCGTTCGTGATCGGCTCGGTGATCCTGATGCGCACCGGCGTGCCGGGCTACGGCATTGCCCTGCCGGTAGTGATCGGCATGGCGATCGCGGCCGCGCTGATCATCACCGGCATCGCATGGATGGCGCTGCGTGCGCGGCGCCGTCCGGTGGTCAGCGGACGCGAACAGATCGTGGGAAGCATCGGCGAAGCCGTCGCCGATTTCGCGGGCCGCGGCGTGGTGCACGTGCACGGCGAGCGCTGGCAGGCGCAGTCGCCGCTGCCGCTGAAGCGCGGCCAGCGTGTCGTGGTCACCGGCATCCACGGACTGATCCTCGACGTTCGACCCGCACCCGATTCCCTGGAGGTCCAGCCATGATCTATCCCGCCATCGTGGTCATCGTCGTCGTTGCGCTGATCATCCTGTTTTCCTCGATCAAGGTGCTGCGTGAATACCAGCGCGGCGTGGTGTTCCTGTTCGGACGTTTCCAGGCCGTGAAAGGGCCGGGCATCATCATTCTGGTGCCGGCGTTGCAGCAGATGGTGCGGATCGACCTGCGCACCATCGTGATGGACGTGCCGCCGCAGGACGTGATCTCGCGCGACAACGTGCCGGTCAAGGTCAACGCGGTGATCCTGTTCCGGGTGATCGATCCGGAAAAGGCGGTGATCCAGGTGGAGGACGCGCGCGAGGCGACCAGCCAGCTCGCGCAGACCACGCTGCGTTCGGTGCTGGGCCAGCACGAGCTGGACGAGATGCTGAGCGAGCGCGAGAAGCTCAACCACGACATCCAGATGATCCTGGACCAGCACACCGACGCCTGGGGCATCAAGGTGTCGAACGTCGAGATCAAGCAGGTGGATCTGGACGAGGGCATGATCCGCGCGATCGCGCGCCAGGCCGAAGCCGAACGCCAGCGCCGCGCCAAGATCATCAACGCCGAGGGCGAGCAGCAGGCCTCGGAAAAGCTTATGCAGGCCGCGCAGACCCTGATGCAGCAGCCGCAGTCGATCCAGTTGCGCTACCTGCAGACGCTGGTGGAGGTCGCCGGCGACCGCACCACCACGATCGCGTTCCCGTTGCCGCTGGACCTGCTCGAACCCCTGGTCGGTGCCCTGCGCAAGTCCGCCGCGGGCGACAAGTCGGCGTCGTGATTCCGCGTACGGCGTTGCTCAAATCCGCGCGGACTTGACCAGCAGGTGCTTGGCGATCATGCCGTGCATCCTGCCGATCGCGCGCACCAGGTGCAGCAGGCCGAACAACAGGAAGAACCCGATCACGAACATCGCTGCCGCGTCGCCCCAGCCCGGCACATGCGGACCGAAACCCCAGTCGATGGTCACCCGGCCGCCCGTGAAATCGCGCGCGAAACCGAAATAATCGGACGCCATCGCGACCGGCACGAGCATCAACGCCAGCGAGACGCACATGCCGGCCACCACGACGACGAAGTAGAAGACGCCCAGCGGCAGCATCAGCAGCATGTACAGCAACGTGAACCACGTGCGCGGATCGGTCAGCATGGTCGCGATCCGTTGCAGCAGCGGCCGCTCGCGCTCGGCGTAGGGCGGCCGGCGCGGCATCCGGACACCCAGCATGCCCTCGACGATCCGGCTTTCCAGCAGCGACAGCCCGCGCACCGAAGCCATGAACAACAGGAAGAACGGCGCGCCGATGATCGTGATCGCGAAACCCGCCGACATCGACAAGCCGGCGACCGCCCAGGTGAAGTAGAAGATGCCGGTGGCGAGCGCTAGCAGCATGTAGAACAGCGCGCCGTAAGTGTGCGGGTCGGCGATCACGCCGAAGAAGCGGCCCCACGCGGAACGGCGCGGACGCGGCGGCGGCGGCCGCAGCGCGCGTGCCACGGTCTGTTCGGTGGTGCGATAGATCTCCGCGACTTCTCCCGGCGCGCCGTAGCTGGCGGCGACCTTCGCCAGCAGCTCGGCTTCGCTCATGCCGGGGTTCTCGGCGAGTTCGGAGCGCAGGTGTTCCTCGGCATCGTACAGCGCGTCCTGGATCATCGCGGGATCGGCGCCGGCCAGCGCCGCGCGCAACTGCGCCAGGTATTCCTTGATGGTTTGCGGCGTGGTCATGGCTTCAATCCTTCAGGTCAATCCTTCAATACCGAATCGACGAAACGGCGGGTGGAATTCCAGGCGTCGATCCATTCGCGCAGCACCTTTCTGCCCAGCGGCGTGATCCGGTAATAGCGGCGCGGCGGGCCGGTTTCCGAGGGTTCCACGAACGTGTCCAGCAATTCCGCGGCGCTCAGGTTGCGCAGCACCGGATACAGCGCGCTCTGCTTGCCGACCAATACGCCGCCCGCGTCGCGTTCCAGCCGCTTGGCGATCTGGTAGCCGTACAGCGGTTCGCGCGCGGCCGCCAGCACCGCCAGCAGCACCAGCGATACCGTGCCCGCGGCGAGTTCCTTCTCGAATTTCTTGAGGTGCGTTTCGGTATCCGGCATGGCGGGGGCAGACTGTCGTCGTATCCACGACTGCACTATACTTTACTTCACAATAGTGGCATGCGCCGGAAGTCATGCAGTGCGGCGGCATTGGTAGGGAGTCATGCTTCCGGCCACGCCGGAAAGGCGCATACTGATCGCGGATCAGGTCACGAGCCCTGCCCGACGATGACCGCGGGCGAGGAGAACGAAATGGTCGAACTCGGATTGCTGTTGCTGATTGCCTTCGGCGCGTTCTGGCTGTTCGCCGCGCTGATCGGCGGCCTGTTCAAGCTGGCGTTCGGCTTGTTCGGCGTGCTGTTCGGCGCGCTCGGCGCCATTCTCGGCGGTGTGCTCGGAGTGTTCGGACTGGGCATTGCCGCGTTGGTGCTGCTGCCGCTGGCGCTGCCCGCACTGGGCATCGCCGGACTGGTGTGGCTGATCGCGTATGCCTCGCGCCCGCACCCCGCGCCGGTCGCGGCCACGCGGACGGACCCCGCACCGCGCTGAGCAGCGCGGAGAGTGACGAGGCGGGCGGATTGCGCCCGCGGCATCTCGAAGCCTTCAGGAATTCTGCAGGCTGAACTTCACCGGCACCATCGCCCACGCCCGCACGGGTTTGCCGTCGCGGGTCGCGGGATGGAACCGCCACGCCGCCAGCACGTGCTCCAGTGCCGCCCGGTCGAGCAGGTGCGAACCGCTGCTGTGCGCGACCAGCACCTGCACAGGCTTGCCGTTTTCATCGACCAGCACCCGCAGCACAACCGTGCCCTGCACGCCCGCGCGCAGCGCCGCGATCGGGTACGCCGGGGGCGTGGCGGTTTCGTAGGCGATGGTCGCATTGCTCGTTGCAGGCGGGAAAGCGGATGCGACGGTCGAAATCGCGGGTACCGCCACGGCTTGTGTCGCCGAAGTGGGGGCGCTCACGGGAGCAACGGGCGCCGTGGCCGGCACGGGCTCCGGAGCCGGTCTGGACGAAGGGCTGCGTATCGCGCGCGGCACGGGCTTCAACACGGGCGGCGGCGGCACGGGCCGTGGCGGAACGGTCGGCAATACCAGCGCGTCCAGCGCCTGCGACACGGGGTGCGGGGACCACGGGGTGAGGGGCATCGGCCGCGAGGCCATCAGCAGGATGAACAGGTTCAGCGCGATCGCCAGCGCCATCGCCATGCTGCGGATGGCATGCAGGGTGCAATCGGACGAGGGATGAAGCGCGACGTGCGTCATGAGCCACCTCCTCGCAGGAAGAAAGCAGCCCGGGAACGGCGCCCCGGTCGATGATCACGCTACGCCCGGCCGGAAGAGTCGACAAGTGCCGGCGCGTGAGGCCGGCGTGAAGGCGGTTCGGTCAGAATCCGCGTTGGGGCGACGAGTAATCCAGCCTGCCATCGGCGACATGCGCTGCCGGGGTGTACGGGTGTTCGGCGAGGTTGCCGCCGTCCATGATGTGCAGCACGCGCGTGCCGTGCAGTTTGAAGACATCCGCGATCAGGCCGCGATGGCAGCGCCACCACACCGCCTCCGCGCACATGATCGCCGTGCGCTTCTCAGCGGCGAGCGCCTTCAGTCGTTCGATGCCTTCCCGGAACGCATCGGTTTGCATGTAGTCGGCGTAGCCGCGGAACGCCTGGTTGCGCCATGCGGTGTTTTTCGAGTCGGGTAGTGATCGACGTCTTCCGCCCAGTTCGGTGAAGGCACGATATTCGATGTCCGCCGCGCTCAGCGAGCGCTGCAACGGTTCGGCATTGAAGTGCGGATGACGGCGCGAGCCCGGGAAGTGCCGGACGTCGGCCAGCGCCTCGATGCCGTTCTCCTTGAGCAGCGCGATGAAGGCGTCGAGGCCGCGGGTCGAGTGGCCGATGGTCCACAGGGTCTCGGGCCAGGGCGTGTCCCGTGGCGTTTTTGTTCCGCTCGCCATGTCCGATTGTGTCCGGAAAGGGCGATCAGCATACGCGCCCGGACGAGAGGCGGGCGGCCGGTTTCCGAAGATCCGTGGCCGCGGGCGTCGCCGCCGTCGGAGTAAGATCGTGCGCGGTGCGGACAGACCGAGATGCGCGATGGTTGCGTCGATCCATCGGCCGAGAAACCGGATCGTGCTCGTGGCATGCCTGCTGGCGTGCGGCGGCGTGTGGACCCTCGCCGTGGCCGGCCGTTTCGACACGCCGCACCGCGAGACGGTCACGGATCCCACCCGCAGCTACCTGCCCGGCAAGTATTACGAACGTGCCGCGCTGGAAGCCATGCGCCGTCAGGACTACCGGAGCGCGCTCGACGATTACACGCGGGCGGCGTACTGGGGCAACAAGGTCGCGCAATACAATCTCGGGGAAATCTATTTCCAGGGCATGGGAAACATCCCCGCCGATCCGGCCCGCGGCGTCGCGTGGCTGGGCATCGCCGCCGAGGCACACCAGCCCGATTACGGCAAGGCGCTGGTCGGCGCGTACAAGTCCCTGAGTCCTGAGGAACGCCGACGCGCGGACGGAATCTGGAAGGCGCTGCAGGCGAAATACGGCGACAGGCTCACCCTTGCCCGCGCGACCTTGGCTTTCGAGCATGCATATCATTCCGATCGCGTGGAATCGGCGACCACCGAGGACGATCCCGACACCTACACCTTCAGGATCGGCGGCTACGATCCCGCCGGAAACATCCGTGACGAAGCCGATTTGATCTCGGACTTGAACGAGCTGGACATGCAGAACGGTGTCACGTCCCGGAAGGGCTTCTGGGCCGCCCGCAAGCAGGAATTCGCCAGCTTCGTCACCAGCCAGTTCGGGCGTGTCGAGATCGGGCCCATCCAGCCGATCGGCTCCGCAAAGCCGGCGCGGTGAAGGCGTGCCGCGCGCCGCATCGGCACGTTGCCGGCACGGGATCACAACAACCGGCTGAAGATCCGGATGCCGGCGAGGTACTCGCCGAGGATGGTGCCGAGGTTGGTGAGCATGAACACCAGCAGCGTGCGCGCGACGCGGTTGCGCCACCAGCCGGAGACATGCAGCAGATCCTTGCGCAACGACTGGAAATCGGCCACCCGCGGCTTGCGCAGCCACGCCTCCACCATGCCGGCGAACACGCCCGACGACAGCCCGGGCGGCCGCAGCGGTTTCAGCGGACCCATGATCGCGGCGGTGAGGATCGACAGCGGATGGCCACCCGCGATCGCGGCGCCCAGCGCGCTCAGCACGCCGGTGTAGATCGCCCAGTCGCGCAGCGCGGCCCAGCCCATCGTGGTGCTGTGGTGGAACAGGAACGCGATCGCGACGAAGATCGCCAGCATCACGCCGACCGCGACGTATTTGGGCCATTTCGGTGCCGGGAGTTTCGCCGCCAGCGGCGCGAGGATCGCGTCCGGCGGCGCGGATTGTGTCCGAAGTTCCCGTCCGACGCCGGCCAGGTGCCCCGCGCCGATCACCACCAGCAAGCGCTTGATCAGGGGATTGCGCGCGGCTTCCTCGCGCAGGCGCGCGGCCATGAAGGCGTCGCGTTCGCCGATCAGCGCGTCGTACAGCGGTTTCGATCCGCGCGCGAATTCGCCGAACGCGCCTTCGAGGATGTCGCCCTGTTTCAGTTTCTCGATCTCGGCCTCGTCGATCTGCTCGCGCGAGAACACGCTCGCGAAAAGGCTGCCCAGTATCCCGATCCGGTCCCGGAAACGCACGCCGCGATAGGCGTGATTCAACGTGGCGCCGATCTCGCGATCGACCAGCCACAGCGGCACGCCGCGCACCTCGGCGGCCCGCATCGCCGCCTTCATTTCCGCACCGGGTTCGATGCCGTACTGCTCGGCGATCCGCTGCTGGAACGAGGACAGCGCCAGCGAGGCGAACACCATGCCGGCGTTGCCGCTGCGGATCACCTGGAACAGGTCCATCTTCGCGATCGCGTCGGGGTCGCGGATGCCGCGTGCGCGGATTTCGCACAGTTCCACCGCGATGGCGTCGAACGACTCGCGTTCGATCAGCGCATCGACGGCCTCCACCGAGGCGCGCGACACGTGCGCGGTACCCAGCAGCACGTATTCGACGCCGTCGCGTTCGATGCGCGCCGTCGGCTGGTCGTGCAGCGGATCGTGACTTGCGCCGGGGCCCGGCGGCGCCGTGGTCGAATCGTTCAAGGCGCAGTCCTAGTCGCGGAAACGCTTGGCGAGATCGCCGTAAGCATCGATCCGGCGGTCGCGCAGGAACGGCCAGATCCGGCGCACGGTTTCGCTGCGCGCGAGATCGACATCGGCGATCAGCAGTTCGCGTTGCCCGCTGCCCGCCTGCGCCAGGATTTCGCCTTGCGGTCCGGCGACGAAGCTGGAGCCCCAGAACTGCACGCCGCGTCCGCCGTCCGGCGCCGGTTCAAAGTCGACGCGGTTGCAGGTCAGGACCGGCAGGCCGTTGGCGACGGCGTGCCCGCGCTGCACCGTGATCCACGCCTCGCGCTGGCGGTCCTTCTCGTCCTGCGAATCGGCGGGATCCCAGCCGATCGCGGTGGGATACAGCAGCAAATCGGCGCCGGCCAGCGCCATCAGCCGCGCGGCCTCGGGATACCACTGGTCCCAGCACACCAGTACGCCCAGCCTGCCGGCCGAGGTGGGGATCGGATGAAAACCGAGATCGCCGGGGGTGAAGTAGAACTTCTCGTAGTACGCCGGATCGTCGGGAATGTGCATCTTGCGGTAGATGCCGGCGATCTTCGCGGAGCGGTCGAACACCACCGCGGTGTTGTGGTACAGCCCGGCCGCGCGGCGTTCGAACAGCGATGCGACCACGACCAGTGCGAGTTCCTCGGCGAGCCTGCCGATGCGTTCCGTCGAAGGACCGGGAATCGGTTCGGCGCGGTCGAATTCCGCCACCGACTCGTGCTGGCAGAAGTACGGACCATTGTGCAGTTCCTGCAGCAGCACCAGTTGCGCGCCCGCCCGCGCGGCCGCGCGCAGCCCCGCCTCGATGGCGTCCAGATTGGCCGCCACGCTGCCGCGGTCGGTTTCCTGCAGCAACGCGACCTTGAGGGTCTTGTTCGTCATGTCCCGAAAGCCGTCACGCCGCGAACGAATGCCGATCGAGGGCAGGATACCAGTGGCGCCGGGCGTCATCGGCACCCGTTCACGTCGATTTGCGGACCGCCTTGCGCCTGTTCAAGCCAGGACGCCAGCCGGAAGCTGCATGGTCACGCAATGCAGGCTGCCGTTCTGCCAGATCAGCGGCCGGCAGGGAATCTGCACGACCTCGCGGTGCGGGTGGGCGATCGCGACCGTCTGCGCGGCGGCATCGTCGGCCTTGTCGCCGTAGGCCGGCAGCAGCACCGCGCCGTTGACGATCAGGTAATTGGCGTACGACGCTGCGAGGCGGCGTCCCTCATCGAGGATGGGCCGGGGCCACGGCAGCGGGAACAGGCGGTAAGGCTTTCCGTCCGCCGTGCGCAGGGCTTCCAGCTCCGAACGCATGGCGGCGAGTTCTTCGTAGTGCGCGTCGTCGGGATCGCTGCACGCCTGATACACGATCGCATCGTCCGGTGCGAAACGGGCGAGGGTGTCGATGTGCGCGTCGGTGTCGTCGCCCTGCAGACAGCCATGGTCCAGCCACAGCACGCGCGAGGCGGAAAGCACGGCGCACAGCATGTGCTCGATCTGCTCGCGCGATTGGTCGGGATGGCGCTGGTGCAGGCAGCGCCAGCTGGTCAGGATCGTGCCGCGGCCGTCCGATTCGATCGCGCCGCCTTCCAGCGCCCAGTCCACGCGCCGGTGCTGCGCGTCGGGGCGGAACAGCCCGCGCTCGATCAGCCCGGCAACCAGCGCGTCGTCCCGCGAAGCCTCGAACTTGCCGCCCCAGCCGGTGAAGCGGAAATCGGCCAGCACGAAACGGCCGCGATCGTCGCGCAGCGTGATCGGGCCGCTGTCACGCAGCCAGGTATCGTCGTAGGGAATCTCGACAAAACGTACCCGTGCGGGATCGGCGCGCGAGGCCTGCAATTTCGATTGCGCGCGTTCACGCACCGCGGCATCCGGCACGCAGACGATCGCGTTTTCGAAACGCGCAATCGCCGCCGTCAGAACGGCATAGGTGTCTTCGACCGTATCCAGCCGCGCTGCCCAGTCGGTGTCCCGATGCGGCCACGCGAGCAGCACCGCCGCCTGCGGTTCCCATTCCGCAGGCAGCCGCAAATTTGCGTTCGTCATGCGGTCAGAGCGCGTCGGGGCCCGGGGTACGCAACACGCTGTGGATCACGTGGTTGCGTTCGAAGTACACGATGTACTTCGCGTACTCCCAGCGGTTGATCGGCGGATGCCGGGGCGTGTCGCCGCCGCGGGTCTGCAGTTTCCTGAGCGGCGCGCCGTACTCGCGCTCGACCTGTGCCATGGTCATCCCGCGGCGGGGCAGGTTCATGTGCTGCTCCTGCCGGACCTTGGCCTGCAACGATTCCTTGACATGCAGCGTATCGGCATGCACGGCGGGCGCGATCAGCGGCGTGACGGCGAGCGCGAAGGTGGCGGAAATCAGGGTGGTGACGATGCGTTTCATGGCACGAGTTCCCCCGGGCGCAGGGCGCCGTTGCGCGTGTTGTAGCAGAAGCCGTGTGGGCATTCCATGAATCTCCCCGCAATCGGGACGGCCGTCACGCCGGCAACCAGGAGCAGGCAAGAAAAAGGCCGCTCGCGCGGCCCTTTCGTCAATCGGGAGGGAAACCTTTGAGAATCGTCGCGAGCGAAGGCAGATTGACCGCCGCCGGAGCGCAGGAACCGGAGTGTACACGTCAGCACATGAAGATTCCTTGGCCCCAAAACGGTACATCCATGTACCGGGCCTGATCCGAGCACCGCCGGCGGCCGATATGCCGAGCGCAGCAGGTTATCGAAGGTTTCCTAGCGCTGGCGCGCCTTGAACCGGGGATTGCTCTTGCAGATCACGAACACCTTGCCGCGCCGGCGCACGACCTTGCAGTCGCGATGCCGCTGTTTCGCGGACTTCAGGGACGAAAGCACCTTCACGGCTGGACTCCTTCAAAGAAAGGTGCAGCCACGAATGGCTGCTGGCTGATCTTCGCGTTCGCGGACGAACGCGCGGACGAAGCAGGAAAGTCTAGCTTGGGCAGTCACTTGCCGCAAGCGGCGGGAATCGGCTTCCCGGGCCCGTTATGCTTGGCGGATTCGCTTCGCAACCTTCAGGAGACAAGCCACCGTGGCCGCCGATCTGGATCAGACCTGCGTCAATACCATCCGTTTCCTGTCCGTGGACATGGTGCAGAAGGCCAACAGCGGCCACCCCGGCCTGCCGCTGGGCGCGGCGCCGATGGCCTACGTGCTGTGGACGAAGTTCCTGAAGCACAATCCGGCCAATCCGCGCTGGGTCGATCGCGATCGTTTCGTGCTGTCGGCGGGACACGGCTCGGCGCTGCTCTACAGCCTGCTGTACCTGACCGGCTACGACCTCTCGCTGGACGACATCAAGCAGTTCCGCCAATGGGGCAGCAGGACGCCGGGCCACCCCGAGCGCGGCCACACGCCGGGCGTGGAAACCACCACCGGGCCGCTGGGGCAGGGCATGGCCAACGCGGTCGGGATGGCGATGGCCGAGGCGCAACTCGCCGCGCGCTACAACCGCGAAGGCCACAAGGTCGTCGATCATTACACGTGGGCGCTCGTCAGCGACGGCGACCTGATGGAAGGCGTCGCGTCGGAAGCGGCGTCGCTGGCCGGGCATCTGAAACTCGGCAAGCTGATTTGTCTCTACGACGACAATTACGTGACGCTGGCGGCCGGCACCGACATCACCTTCACCGAGGACCGCGCCGCACGCTTCAAGGCCTACGGCTGGCACGTGCAGACGGTCGAGGACGGCAACGATCTCGATGCCATCGAAAAGGCCATCAAGCGTGCCAAGGGCAAGAAGGATCGGCCGTCGCTGATCCTGGTGCGTACCCACATCGGCTACGGCTCGCCGCTGCAGGACAGCTACAAGGCGCACGGTTCGCCGCTGGGCGCTGACAACGTCGCGAAGACCAAACAGAAACTCGGCTGGCCGGTCGAGCCGGCGTTCCTGGTTCCGGACGGAGCGCTCGCGCATTTCCGCGAAGCGCTGAAAAAAGGCAAGGGCGCCGAGGCCGGCTGGAAGCGCCGCTGGAACAAATATGCCAAGGCATTTCCGGAGCTTGCGGCGGAATTGCAAGGTTCCCTCGAAGGCAAGCTGCCGCCCGGATGGGATGCTGACGTGCCGGTATTCCCGGCCGACGCCAAGGGCATCGCCACCCGTGCCGCCGGCGGCAAGGTGCTGTCGGCGATCGCGCCGAAGCTGCCGGCCATCACGGGCGGTTCGGCCGATCTCGATCCCTCGACGTATACGGCGGTCAAGGGTCTCGGCGTGTTTTCGCCCGGCAAGGAACCCGACGAGCAGGGCGCCGACGACGAGGTGTGGAGTTACGCCGGCCGGAATCTCCATTTCGGCGTGCGCGAGCACGCGATGGGTTCGATCGCCAACGGCATGGCCGCGCACGGCGGGTTCATTCCGTACACCGCGACCTTCATGGTGTTCTCCGATTACATGCGCCCGCCCATGCGCCTTGCCGCGATCATGGGACTGCACGTGATCAACGTGTTCACCCATGACTCCATCGCGGTGGGCGAGGACGGCCCCACCCACGAGCCGGTCGAACAGCTCGCCGGTCTGCGGTCCGTGCCGAATTTGACCGTGATCCGTCCGGGCGATGCCAATGAAACCGCCGTCGCGTGGAAGGTCGCGATCGAGAGCGCCAAAAATCCGACCGCGATCATCCTGTCACGCCAGAACGTGCCGACGCTGGACCGCAACAAGTTCGCCAGCGCCGAGGGTTTGCGCAAGGGCGCGTACGTGTTGCTGGATGCGCCGGGCGGTTCGCCTGACCTCATCCTGATCGGCACCGGCGCCGAAACCGCGCTGGTCGCGCAGGCCGTCGAAAAGCTGCAGGCCGAAGGCATCAAGGCCCGCGCGGTGTCGATGCCGAGCTGGAAACTGTTCGAGCAGCAGGATCAGGCCTACTGCGATTCCGTGCTGCCGCCGAACGTGCACGCGCGCCTCGCGGTGGAAGCCGGCTGTCGCCAGGGCTGGGAACGCTGGGTCGGCGACGCCGGTGCAACCTTGACCGTCGACCGCTATGGCGCGTCCGCGCCCGGCGAGGTCGTGCTCGAAAAATACGGCTTCACCGTCGACAACGTGATCGCGAAAGCGAAAGCGCTGTTGAGCGCGGGATGACGCCCGCTTACATCCCGCGGTGCAGGATCAATTCCAGCACGAACTTCGAGCCGAAGAACGCCAGCAGCAGCACCGCCATCCCGATCAGGGTCAGGTTCACCGCGCTGCGGCCGCGCCAGCCCCAGCGCCAGCGGCCGATCAGCAGCACGCCGAACACGATCCACGCGATCACCGACAGCACCGCGACCTGGGCCTGATGCTGCGAACGCAGGTCGTGCACGAACAGCGCGCCGGACAGCAGCGTGAGGGTCAACAGCGCAAAGCCCGCTCCGATCAGCCGGAACATCAGCGATTCGGTGCGCGTCAGCGGCGGCAGCGCGCGCGCCAGCGCGACCGGCTGGCGGCTGCGCAGGGCGCGTTCCTGCGCCGCCAGCAGGATGGCCAGCACGGCCGCGATCGCGAGCAGGCCGTAGGCCAGCAGCGCGATGGTGACGTGCAGCTTGATCTGCCAATCGAGCGCGAACGGCGCGGTCGGCGGCGCCAGGAATTCGTCGATCGCGAGAAACAGCGCGGCCAGGGGAAACAGTATGATGCCCAGCGCGGCGACCGGCCGCGCGAGGTTCACGATCAGCGTGAGAGCAGCGATCACCGCCGCGACCAGCGACAGCGCGGCGAAGAAATGCAGGTCCACCGCGCCGCGGTGGATGCCGAACAGCACGGCGAAGTGCAGCAGCACGGCCAGCGCGCCGGTGACCAGCGCCGCGCGCCGCGGCACCGAGCCCGCGTCCAGCAGCGGCCGCGCCAGCGCCGCGGCGGATGCCAGATAAAGCGCGATCGAGAGCACCGCCAGCAGTTCGGGTATCTGGGAATGCGCCTGCATCGCGCGAGTGTCGCACAAGCCGTGGGGCGACGGGAGGTGCGATCGCGGATGTCCGGCCGGCACGCCTCCGCGTGCGGGCATTTGCGAAACCGGAATTGTCTGACTAAAGTCAGCAAATGACCGTGGCCGTGCAGCGTATCCGCGCGTTCAACCGCACCGTGACACGACGGCTGGGCGTGCTGAGCGAGAAATACCTGGGACGGGAGCGGCCCTACGCCGAATCACGCCTGCTGTTCGAGATCGGCACCAAGGGCGCGGATGCGCGGGCATTGCGCCTGAGGCTGGGGATGGATTCCGGATTCCTGAGCCGGCTGCTGCGCTCGCTCGAACGGAAGCGGCTGGTCACCGTGCGGCCTTCCCCCGGGGACGGGCGCGTCAGGGTAGTTCGACTGTCGCGCGCGGGGCTTGCCGAGTTGCGCCGGATCGACGCGCTTTCCGACAGGCTGGCGCGCTCCATGCTGGCGCCGCTGAGCCGGGCGCAGACGCAACGTCTGGTGGCGGCGATGACGGAAGTCGAAAGCCTGTTGCGCGCATCGGGCGTCGAGATCGCACCGGCGGAGCCCGCCAGCCGGGAGGCGCGGTATTGCCTCGATCAATACTTCGGCGAAATCGACGCACGCTTTCCCGGCGGTTTCGACCGCGGCCGCAGCCTGTCCGGACACGCGGATTTCGTCCCGCCGCGCGGCTGCATGCTGATCGCGCGCCTGTTCGGGGAACCGGTCGGCTGCGGCGCGCTGCGGACGCTGGGTGCCGACGTCGGCGAGATCAAGCACATGTGGGTCTCGCCGGATGCCCGCGGACTCGGAATCGGCCATCGGCTGCTGGACGGGCTGGAGCGGGCCGCGAAAAGGCGCAGGATGCACGCGATCCGGCTCGATACCAACGCGTCCCTCACCGAGGCATTGCACTTCTATCGATCGGCCGGATACCGGAAGATCGACCGCTATAACGACAATCCCTACGCGCACCACTGGTTCGAGAAGACCTTGAAGTAACGGGTGCCCGCTATAATTCGGCGTTTCGCACCTTCACCGCATCCCATGTTCGACAACCTGACCCAACGCCTGTCCGCCACCGTCCAGCGCCTGACCGGGCGCGGACGGCTGACCGAGGAAAACATCCGCGAGTCGCTGCGCGAGGTGAGCGTGGCGCTGCTGGAGGCCGACGTGGCGCTGCCGGTGGTGCAGGCGCTGATCCAGCGGATCAAGGTGCGCGCGGTCGGGCAGGAGGTGCTGAAGTCGCTGACGCCGGGGCAGGCGCTGGTCAGGGTGGTGCGCGACGAGCTGACCGCCGTGATGGGCACCCGCAACGATGCCTTGCACCTTGCCGCGACGCCGCCCGCGGTGGTGCTGATGGTGGGCCTGCAGGGCTCGGGCAAGACCACCACGGTCGCGAAGCTCGCGCGGCACCTGATCGAGCGCAGGAAGAAGGTGCTGGTGGTCAGCGCCGACGTGTACCGTCCGGCCGCGATCGAGCAGTTGCAGACGCTGGCGGAGCAGGTCGGCGCGGGCTTCGTGCCCTCGCGGGCGGGCGAGGATCCCGTCGCGATCGCCCGGGGCGCGGTCGAAACCGCCAGACGCGAGGTCGCCGACGTGCTGATCGTCGATACCGCGGGCCGCACCACGATCGACCAAGCGATGATGGCCGAGATCAAGGCGCTGCACGATGCGCTGAATCCGGTCGAGACGCTGTTCGTGGTCGATGCGATGACCGGTCAGGACGCGGCCAACACCGCCAAGGCTTTTGCGGACGCGCTGCCGCTGACCGGCGTGATCCTGACGAAAGTGGATGGCGACGCGCGCGGCGGTGCGGCGCTGTCGGTGCGCTACGTCACCGGCCGGCCGATCAAGTTCCTCGGCGCCGGTGAAAAAACCGATGCGCTGGAGCCGTTCCATCCCGACCGCATGGCGACCCGCATCCTCGGCATGGGCGACGTGCTGTCGCTGATCGAGGACGTGCAGCAGAAAACCGACGCCGAGAAGGCGGCCAAGCTCGCGGCGAAAGTGGCCAAGGGCAAGCGCTTCGACTTGAACGACATGAAGGACCAGCTCGACCAGATGCTCAACATGGGCGGACTGGCCGGCCTGATGGAGAAGCTGCCGGGCGTGTCGTCGCTGCCCGACAAGGTGAAATCGCAGGTCAACGACAGGGAAGTGAAGAAGATGATCGCGATCATCGGCTCGATGACCAAGAAGGAACGCCGCCACCCCGACCTGTTGAACGGCTCGCGGCGTGCGCGCGTGGCGCGCGGTTCCGGCACCCAGCCGGCCGACGTCAATCGCCTCTTGAAGCAGTACACCCAGATGGAAAAGATGATGGGCAAGTTCGCCCGCGGCGGCATGAAGGGGCTGATGCGCCAGATGTCGGGGGCCATGAAAGGCATGGGCGGCCGGCCGGGCTTCTGAACGGGCCGTCCGGATTGTCGCTTTTTGCCGGTTTTCCGCTACAATCGCCCGTTTCCGCGCCCGGCGGTCGTCTCCGACCGGCCCGTGGCCGATCCTGTGGAGTCGATAGATCATGGTACGTATCCGTCTTTCGCGCGCCGGCGCCAAGGGCAGGCCGTTCTACCACGTGGTGGTGACCGACCAGCGCAGTGCCCGCGACGGCCGCAACATCGAACGCCTGGGTTATTTCAATCCCGGCGCCGCGGGCGCGCATGACAAGCGCCTGGTGCTGGACGTCGAGAAGCTGAACGCGTGGGTGGCCAAGGGCGCGCAGTGTTCGGACAAGGTCGCGGCGCTGGCGAAGGAAGCGGCGAAGCAGACGGCCGCTGCCTGACGCGATGAACGGGCGGCGCGTGCTGCTCGGACGCATCGTGGGTGTGCACGGCGTGCGCGGCGCGTTGAAGATCGAATCGTTCACCGAGCCGCGCGAGGCGATCTTCGGTTACAGGCCGTGGCTGCTGGAACGCGATCCGGAGCGTTTCGAGCAAATCGCGGGCGCGCAGGGACACACGCAGAGCAAGGGCATCGTTGCGACGCTGCCCGGCGTGGCGGATCGCGATGCGGCAGCGGGTTTGATCGGCGCACGCATCTGGATTCCCCGCGCGGCGCTCCCGGAGCTGGAAGCCGGCGAGTTTTACCAGACGGATCTGGAAGGGCTGCAAGTGGTGAATGGGGCGGGCGAGGATCTGGGCCGCGTCAGTCATCTGTTCGACAACGGCGCGCACGATGTGCTGGTGACCCGCGACGAAGCCGGACGCGAACGCCTGATTCCGTACGTGGTGGATGTTTACGTGAAAGCGGTCGATCTGGGTGCGGGACGCATCACGGTCGACTGGGACAAAAACGATTGAAGCAGGGACGATTGAGTGCGATGCGCATCGACATCGTCACCCTGTTCCCTGAATTCGTGCGGCAATGCGCCGGATTCGGCGTGATCGGACGCGCGGTGGAGCGCGGCCTGCTGCAGGTGGAGGCGTGGAATCCGCGCGACCACGCCGAGGGCGGTTACCGCCGGGTCGATGACACCGCCTGCGGCGGCGGCCCCGGGATGGTGATGATGCTCGAGCCGCTGCGGAAGACGCTGGCGGCGGTGCGCAAGGCGGCGGCGCAACCGGCGCCGGTGATTTACCTGAGTCCGCAGGGACAGCGGCTCGTGCAGGACAAGGTGCGGGAACTGGCAAGGCTGCCGCGGATGATCCTGCTGTGCGGGCGCTACGAAGGAATCGACGAGCGCCTGATCGAACACGAGGTCGACGAGGAACTGTCGATCGGCGATTACGTGCTGTCGGGCGGGGAACTGGCCGCGGCGGTCGTGATCGATGCGGTCGGCAGGTTGCAGGAAGGCGCGCTGGGTGACGCGCAATCCGCCGAGCAGGATTCGTTTTCGGACGGCCTGCTGGATTGCCCGCACTACACGCGGCCGGTCAGCCATGAATTGGGCGACGTGCCGGCGGTGCTGCTTTCGGGAGACCACGCGGCGATCGGCCGCTGGCGCCGCAAGCAGGCACTGGGCCGGACGTGGCTGAGAAGGCCCGATTTGCTGCAGAATCTGGCGCTGGACGACGAGTCGCGCAGGCTGCTGGAAGAATTCAAACGCGAGCACGGCTCGCGATGACGGATCACGAAGCCAATTGAAAGGCGCGGTCACGGATGACCGCTTTTTGATCCTCGCGATCGGGCGAGGGTCGCAAAAACCGAGAGATAGCCGCCATGAACAAGATCATCCAACAATTCGAAGCCGCGCAGATGCAGCGCAAGCTGCCGGAGTTCGCGCCCGGCGACACCGTGGTCGTCAACGTCAAGGTGAAGGAAGGCAACCGCGAGCGGGTACAGGCGTTCGAGGGCGTGGTGATCGCGCGCCGCAACCGCGGCCTGCATTCGGCCTTCACGGTCCGCAAGATGTCGCACGGCACCGGCGTCGAGCGCGTGTTCCAGGCGTTCAGTCCGGCGATCGACTCGATCGAGGTCAAGCGCAAGGGCAAGGTGCGCGGCGCCAAGCTGTACTACCTGCGCGGCCTGGAAGGCAAGGCGGCCCGCATCCGCGAAGACGTCGCCGCGCGCGGCAACGACGCAGAATCCGGCTGATTCCGGCACGCCGGATCGGACCGCGTGGGGCGTCCGCGCGGGCTGTGCGGGCGCGCGGCGGCCCCGCACCGGCGCGCGATCGCACGCACTCGATCAGTCGGGCCTGACCGGCATGCGATCGCCTGCCTGCACGGTCTCCGTGCCGTCGCTCCTGTCGCCCAGCAGTCTGCGCATCACCACGTAGAACACCGGCACCAGCAGCACGCCCAGCGCGGTGGCGCCCAGCATGCCGCCGATCACGCCGGTGCCGATCGCGTGCCGGCTGTTGGCGCCCGCACCGGTCGAGACGGCCAGGGGCAGCACGCCCAGGATGAAGGCGATCGAGGTCATCAGGATCGGCCGCAAACGGATCCTGCAGGCTTCCAGCGTGGCCTTGATCAGGCCCATGCCCTGCTTCTGCATGTCCACCGCGAACGCCACGATCAGGATCGCGTTCTTGGCCGACAGGCCGATGATCGCGATCAGGCCGATCTTGAAATACACGTCGTCCTGCAACCCGCGCACGAAGGTGAGCAGGGACGCACCCAGCACGCCCAGCGGCACCACCAGCAGCACCGCCACCGGAATCGACCAGCTTTCGTACAGCGCGGCCAGGCACAGGAACACCACCACGATGGAAAGGCCGAACAACATCGGGGCCTGCGCGCCGGAAAGGATTTCCTGGTACGACTGGCCCGACCATTCGTAGCCGATGCCGCCGGGCAGGTACTTGGCAACCAGTTCTTCCATCGCCTTGATGGCGTCGCCGGAGCTGTAGCCCGGACCCGGCGTGCCGGTGAGCGCGATCGAACCGAAGCCGTTGTAGCGGTCCAGTTCGGGCGGGGCCAGCGTCCAGCGGGTGGATACCACGGTGGACAACGGCACCATCGCGCCGGCGGACGAGAGCGTGTAGAAGTCGCCGATGTCGGACGGGTCCATCCGGAACGGTGCATCGGCCTGCAACATCACGCGCAGCACGCGGCCCTGGTAGTAGAAGTCGTTGACGTAATCGGGCGACAGCATCAACTGGATCGCGTTGTACACGTCGTTGACGGACAGCCCCATCGACTGCGCCTGCACGCGATCGACCTTCATTTCCAGCGTGGGTGCGTCTTCCAGCCCGTTGGTGCGCACGTCCCGCAGGCGCTTGTCCTTCGCCGCTTCGGCGATCAGCCTGTCGCGCGCGGCCACCAGCGCCTCGTGGCCGAGGCCGGCACGGTCCTCCAGCCGGAAGTCGAAACCGGCGAACTGGCCGAGACCGCGGATCACCGGACGGTTGAGCGCGACGACCTGCGCATCGCGGATGTTCGCGAACTGCCGGTTGAGGCTGTCGATGATCTCGTCGGCGGTGTGCGGGCGTTCGCTCCAGTCCTTCAGGTGCACGAACGCCATGCCCTCGTTGTCGCCGCTGCCGAGGAAACTGAAGCCGCCCACGGTGAACGCATTGCCCGTGTCGGGATCCGCCAGCACGATCTTCTCGACCTGGCGTATCACGGCGCTGGTGCGATCCAGCGTGGCGCCGGGCGGCAGCTCGACGGTGACGAAGACCTCGCCCTGGTCCTCTTCCGGCACGAAGCTGGAGGGCAGCTGCCACAGGAGAACCAGCGCCACCAGCACCGCGGCGGCGTAGCCGGCCATCCAGCGCGGCGTATGGCGCAGGGACTTGTTGAGGCGCGCCAGGTAATGCCGCGTCATGCTCTCGTAGCCGTTGTTGAAGGCGCGCAGGAAGCGGTTGGTGTGCTCGTGCTCGGGGCGCAGGATGCTGGCGCACAGCGCCGGCGTGAACGACAGCGCCATCAGCGCCGACAGCACCATCGACACCGCGATGGTGACCGCGAACTGGCGGTAGATCGCGCCCACGCTGCCCGGCATCAGCGCGGCGGGCACGAACACCGAGGCCAGCACCGTGGTCACCGCGATCACCGCGCCGGTGATCTGGGTCATGCCCTTGCGCGTGGCTTCCTTGGGCGGCAGGCCTTCCTCGCGCATGATGCGCTCGACGTTCTCCACCACCACGATCGCGTCATCGACCACGATGCCGATCGCCAGCACCAGCCCGAACAGGCTGAGCACGTTGATCGAGAAACCGAAGGCGTACATGCCGATGAAGGCCCCGGTCAGCGCCACCGGCACCACCAGCGTCGGGATCAGCGTGGCGCGCAGGTTCTGCAGGAACAGCAGCATCACGATGAACACCAGCACGATCGCCTCGCCCAGCGTCTTCACCACCTCGCTGATGGAAACCTTGACGAAGCCGGTGGTGTCCACCGGGATCGACCAGACCACGCCCGGCGGGAAGTTCTTCGCGAGCTGCTCCATCTTCGTCTTGACGGCGTCGGCAACGGTCAGCGCGTTCGCGCCCGGCAGCAATGAAATGCCAAACGCGGCCACCGGCTTGCCGTCCAGGCGCGAGAAATTGCCGTAGCTGTAGGAGCCCATCTCGACGCGCGCCACGTCGCCCAGCCGCACGGTGGTGCCGTCGGGATTGGCGCGCAAGATGATGCTGCGGAACTGCTCGGGCGTGCTGAAACTGGATTCCGCCGAGACCGTGGCGGTGAGGCCCTGGCCCGGCACGCTCGGTTGCGCGCCGACCGTGCCCGCCGCGAACATCACGTTCTGCGCGCGCACCGCGTTCACCACGTCGCTGGCGGTGAGCCCGTAGCCTTCCAGCTTGAGCGGGTTCAGCCAGATCCGCATCGCGAACTCGGAACCGAACTGGTTGACCGAACCGACACCATCGAGTCGCGAAATCGGGTCGATCAGTTGCGAGGCGATCAGGTTGTTGAGCGCCGCGGTATCCATGCCGCCGGATTTCGACTGCAGCGCGATGATCTCGAGGAAGCCGGTGTTGGACTTGCGCACGGTGACGCCGAGGCTGTTCACCTCGGCCGGCAGGCGCGGTTCGGCAGCGGCCACCGCGTTCTGGGTCTGCACCGCGGCGGTGTCGAGGTTGGTGCCGTTGGTGAAGTACAGCGTGATGTTGGCCGAACCAGTGGAGCTGGATGACGAGGTGAAATACAGCAGGTTGTCGATGCCGGACAGGTTCTGCTCGATCACCTGCGTGACCGTGCTCTGGATCACCTGCGCGTTGGCGCCGGGATAGTTCGCGCGGATCTGCACGCTGGGCGGCGCGATCGGCGGATAGGCCTCGATCGGCAGGTTGAGGATCGCGATGGTGCCGCCCAGGGTGATCAGGATCGCGATCACCCACGCGAATACCGGACGGTCGATGAAGAATTGCGGCATGGGCTTGGGTCGCTGCCTGGGGTCACTCCCGTTCGTCCCGGGCGCGAAGCGCCGAAGCCGAAGGGCAGGTTGTCAGTGTCTCGATTTCGCGTGCCGCGCAAGCCGCGCCCGGCACGAACGGATCATTGTCGGTTACCGTGCCGGACTCGCCGCCGCCGGCGCATCCGCGTCCGGCGTGTATGCCAGGGCCTTGACCTTCGTGCCGGCCTGGACCTTCTGCACGCCGGACACGATCACCCGGTCGCCGTCGGCGAGACCGCCTTCGATCACCCAGTCGGAACCGCGCTGGCCGTCCAGCGCGACCCGCTTCACCACCACCTTGTCGTCACCGGGATCGACCACGTACACGTAGGCGCCTTGTGAGTCGCGCAGCACCGCGGCTTGCGGCACGAGGAAGGCATGGTGGCGCATGCCCAGCGTCAGCCTGATCGTCACGAACATGCCGGGCAGGAGGCTGCGATCGGGATTGGGCACGATCGCGCGCAGCGACACCGCGCCGGTCTGCGGATCGACCGCCATGTCGCGGAAGTCGAGCGTGCCGGTGTGCGGATACACGCTGCCGTCGGGCAGCACGATCTGCACCTGCGCCTTGTTGGGCGCGGTCAGCTTGAGGTCGCCCGATTCTTCCGCCTTGCGCAGCATCTCCACTTCCGCCATCGGTTCGCTGAAGTTGGCGTAGATCGGGTCGATGACCTGCACGGTGGTGAGCGGATTGGTGTCGGTGGGCGTCACCAGCGCGCCCTGCGTGACGTTGGCCATCCCGGCGCGTCCGCTGATCGGCGCGGTGACGGTGGCGTAGCCGAGGTTGATCCTCGCGTTCTGGACGTCTCCCTGCGCGGCCCTGACCGCAGCCTCCGCCTGTTTCGCGGCGGCCACCGCGTCGTCCACGTCCTGTCTTGCGACCACGCCGCGCCTGCCCAGTTCCTGCATCCTGCGCGCCTTCAGTTCGGCGTCTTCGGCGTTGGCCTCGGCCTGCGCGAGCTGGCCTTCCGCCGTGCGCAGGCTGGCCTCCAGCGGCGCCGGGTCGATCCGGAACAGCACGTCGCCGGCCTTGACGTCGGTGCCCTCGGTATAGACGCGCCGCAACACGATGCCGGTCACCCGCGCGCGCACCTGCGCGGTCAGCGTGGCCGCGAGGCGGCCGGGATAGTCGCGCGTGAGCGGCACGCTGGTCGCGTGCACCGTCAGCACGCCGACTTCCGGCGGAGCGGGCGGCGCAGGCGGCCGGCCGCGACCGCAGCCCGCGAGCAGCGCCAGCAGGCTGCAGACGGCGGCGGCACGAAAGAGGGTTCGCAGCATGGATGGACCGGGCGTTCTGCCTGAACGCGCCATTCTCGCCGAAATGGCGCCGGCGTTTGTGTCCCGCAAGTCATGCTCTGCGTGAATACGTCCCTACCGTCGGCGTCCGGCGGCACCGTTCAAGCTGGAACGCCCGCGTGGCCCGGCGCTATCATGCGCGGTCTATCTCCCCCCTCGATCCATTCCGCCATGAATGCTCTGCGTGCCCCCGCCGGGGGTGTCGATGCCGCCGCCATCGCGGCGCTGGTCCGCAGCAAGGTTCCTTCCGATCAAACGAAGCTCGCCGAAGCCTTCACCGTCCTCGAGTGCAACGAACTGGGCGCCGAGGAACTGGCGAAGCGCAGCCCGGAAACCTGGGCCGGCCTGATCGCCGACCTGTTCGGCTGGTTCCGGCAGCGCGAAGCGGGACGCGCGAATGTCCGCGCCTTCAATCCGGACCGGGAGCGCAACGGCTGGACCTGCGCGCATTCGGTGATCGAGGTCGTCAGCGACGATATGCCGTTCCTGGTCGATACGCTGGAAATGGCGATTGCCGACGCGGGCTTGCGCCTGCACCGGCTGGTCCATCCGATCCTGGACGTGGCGCGTGACGCGCGCGGCAATGTGCTGACGATCGGCAACGCCGATGACGGCATCGCGATGGAATCGGTGATGCACGCCGAGATCGACCGCGTGGACGAGGCCACGCTGCACAAGCTGCAGGCCGCGATCGAGACCGGTTTCGGCGACGTGCGCGCCGCGGTCGGCGACTGGAGGGCGATGCACGACAGGATGCTGGCGATCGCCGACGAACTGCCGTCGCGCAGGACGCCGTTCACCGCCGAGGAGATCGCGGAAGGCCAGGCGTTCCTGCGCTGGGCCGCCGACAACCATTTCACCTTCCTTGGCTACCGCGAATACGACGTGGTGGCCGAGGGCGGCGACGAAGTGCTGAAGGCCCGGCCCGATTCCGGGCTGGGCGTGCTGCGCAGCGTGGATCTCGCGGTCGCGCCGCGTTCGACCAAGAGCCTGGTCGCCAGCCGGCTGCCGCAGTCCGGCTCGATGGACGCGATCATCCTGACCAAGACCAATGCGCGTTCGCGCGTGCACCGTCCCGGTTACATGGACTACATCGGCGTGCTCAGCTTCGACGACAAGGGCAAGCCGGTCGGCGAGCAGCGCTTCATCGGCCTGTACACCTCGACCGCGTACATGCGCCGCCCGCAGGACGTGCCGCTGGTGCGCAGGAAGTTCGAGTCGGCGCTGGCGCGTTCGGGCCTGCGCCGCGATTCCCACTCCGGCAAGGCGTTCCGGGCGATCCTGGAAACGCTGCCGCGCGAGGAACTGCTGCAATGCACCTCGGACGAGCTGTTCGCGCTGGCGTCCGGGATCTTCGGACTGAAGGAGCGCAATAGAGCCCGGCTGTTCGTGCGCCGCGACGCCTACGGCCGTTTCTTCTCGTGTCTGGTGTTCATCCCGCGCGACCACTACAACGCCACGGTGGGCGAGCGCGTGCAGGCGATGCTGTGCGAGGAACTGCGCGGCGTGCACGTGGACACCAACGTCACCATCGGCGATTCGCCGATGGCGCGCCTGCACGTGGTGGTGCGTCCGCGCGCGGGCGATCATCCGGAACTGGATGTCGCCAGGCTCGAGGCAAGGCTCGCGCCGATCGTGCGCAGCTGGCACGACGACCTGCGCGACGCGCTGGTCAAGCGCCTGGGCGAGGAGCGCGGCGCGCAACTGGCCACGCGCTGGGGCCGCGCGTTCTCGCCGACGTACATCGAGAGCGCCACGCCGGCACGCGCCGCCGAGGACGTCGAGATCCTGGCCGCCATGACGGCCGCGGGCGAGGACATGCGGCTGGCGCTGCATTACTCGCTGCGCCATCCCTCCGAACTGCACTTCAAGATCTTCCGCAACGGCGAGGACATTCCGCTGTCCGACGCGCTGCCGCTGCTGGAGAACGCCGGCCTCAAGGTCGATACCGAGCAGGTGCACACGCTGGACCTGCGCGGCGCCAGGGCCTGCATCCAGGATTTCATCGTGCAGCCTGCCGCGCCGCTCAAGTTCAGGCTGGAAGACCTGCACGCGCGCTTCGAGGAAGCATTCGACGCGATCTGGCACGGCCGCGCCGAGAACGACCGCTTCAACGCGCTGGTGCTGCACGCGGGCCTTGCCTGGCGGCAGATCGCCATCCTGCGCGGCTACTGCAAGTACCAGCAGCAGATCGGCACCACGTTTTCGCAGGCGTACATGGAGGAGACGCTCAACCGCTACCCGCTGATCGCGGGCCTGCTGGTGGAGCTGTTCGAGGCCAAGTTCGATCCCCGGCGCGAATCCGCGGACGTCACCGCGCGCAAGAAATTCGAAACGGAACTGCGTGCGCTGACGCCCGGAGACGTCGCCGATGCCCACCCGGATTTCGCCGGGAACATCGCGGCGCTGCTGGCCCGGCCGCGCGAGGAGCAGGTCGAGGGGCTGATCGGCGCGATCAAGACCCTGCTCGGGAATGTCTCCAGCCTCGACGACGACCGCATCCTGCGCGGCTTCATGGGCCTGATCCGCGCCACGCTGCGCACCAACTATTTCCAGACGCACGACGGCCAGCCCGCCGAATACATCAGCTACAAGCTGGACTCGCACCTGGTGCCCGACGTGCCCAAGCCGGTGCCGTACCGCGAGATCTGGGTGTACTCGCCGCGCGTGGAAGGCGTGCACCTGCGTTTCGGTCCGGTCGCGCGCGGCGGCATCCGCTGGTCGGATCGCCGCGAGGATTTCCGCACCGAGGTGCTGGGCCTGGTCAAGGCGCAGATGGTGAAGTACACCGTGATCGTGCCGGTGGGCTCCAAGGGCGGATTCTTCGTCAAGCGTCCGCCCGCGGGCGGCGACCGCGACGCGATCCAGGCCGAGGGCATCGCCTGCTACAAGCTGTTCATCAACGGCCTGCTGGACATCACCGACAACCTCGACACCGCCGCCAACAAGGTGCTGCATCCGGCCGACGTGGTGCGTCACGACGGCGACGATCCGTATCTGGTGGTCGCGGCCGACAAGGGCACCGCGACGTTCTCGGACATCGCCAACGGCATCTCGGTTGCGCACCGCTACTGGCTGGGCGATGCGTTTGCTTCCGGCGGTTCCGCCGGTTACGACCACAAGGCGATGGGCATCACCGCCAAGGGCGCGTGGGAATCGGTCAAGCAGCATTTCCGGGCGCTGGGCCGCGACTGCCAGAACGAGGACTTCACCTGCGTGGGCATCGGTGACATGTCCGGTGACGTGTTCGGCAACGGCATGCTGTTGTCCAGGCACACGCGGCTGATCGCCGCCTTCGACCATCGCCACATCTTCATCGACCCGGATCCCGATGCGGAAAGCTCGTTCGTCGAACGCGAACGGATGTTCAGGCTGCCGCGTTCGTCCTGGGACGACTACGACAAGTCGAAGATCTCCAGGGGCGGCGGGGTGTGGCCGCGCACGGCCAAGGCGATTCCGGTGTCGCCCGAGGCGCGCGCGGCGTTGGGCATCGCCGAGGGCGTCGAATCGCTGTCGCCGATCGAGCTGATCAGCGCGATCCTGAGGGCGCCGGTGGACCTGTTGTGGAACGGCGGCATCGGCACCTACGTCAAGGCCACCGGCGAGACCAACGCCGACGTGGGCGACCGCGCCAACAACGCGCTGCGCATCAACGGCGGCGAATTGCGCTGCAAGGTGGTGGGCGAGGGCGGCAATCTCGGTTTCACCCAGAAGGGCCGGATCGAGGCCGCGCTGAAGGGCGTCCGGCTCAACACCGATTTCATCGACAACTCGGCCGGCGTGGACACCTCCGACCACGAGGTCAACATCAAGATCCTGCTGAACGACGCCGTGCAGCGCGGCGAGATCGACGAGGCTGCGCGCAACAGGCTGCTGCATTCGATGACCGACGAGGTCGAGCGGCTGGTGTTGCGCGACAACTACCGGCAGAACGTCGCAATCAGCCTGATGGAGCACATGTCGGTGGAGCGGCTCGGTTCCAAGGCGCATTTCATCCGCACGCTGGAGGCGCGCGGGCAGCTCGACCGCCAGATCGAATCGCTGCCCTCGGATGCGGAACTGGCCGAGCGCCGCACGCACCATCTGGGCCTTACCCGGCCCGAGCTCGCGGTGCTGCTGTCTTATTCGAAGATCGTGCTGTACCAGCAGCTGCTGGATTCCGACGTGCCGGAGGATCCGTTCCTGTCGCACGAACTGGTGCGCTACTTCCCGCGCGCGCTGCACGAGAAGTACGCCGCGCACATGCAGCGCCACCGGCTGAAGCGCGAGATCATCGCCACCGCGGTGACCAACTCGATGGTCAACCGGATGGGTGCGACCTTCGTGCTGCGGATGCAGGAAGACACCGGCCAGACGCCGGCGGCAGTGGCCAAGGCGTACAACGCCGCGCGCGAAATCCTGCGCGCGCGCGAACTGTGGGCCGGCATCGACGCGCTGGACAGCAAGGTCGGCGCCGACTCGCAGATCGACGCGCAACTCAAGATCTGGGCGCTGCTGCGTCACATGACGCGCTGGCTGCTGAACCGTCCCGGTGCCACGCTGGACATCGCCGAGCTGGTGGATCGCTACCGCCCGGGCGTGGACAGGTTGCGTGCGGCGCTGCCCGGCGCGCTGACCGCGACCAGCCGCGCGTCGTTTGACGTGGATCTCGAAAAGTGGCTGGGGCTGGGCTTCCCGGAGGAACTGGCGCGCAAGCTGGCCGCGGTGCCGGTGCTGGCGGTGGCGCTGGACGTGGTCGAGATCGCGCTGGAGTCGGGCCAATCCATCGAGCGCGTCGCGCGCGTGTTCTTCGACCTCGGCGAGGCGCTGGACATGGAATGGCTGCGCAACCAGATCGAGCGGCTGCCGGTCGAGAGCCGCTGGCACGCGCAGGCGCGCGGCGCGCTGCGTGACGAACTGGCCGTGCAGCAGCGCGCGCTGGTGACACAGATCCTGGCGGCGTCCAGATCCGGCGATGCCTCGGGGGAAGGCGCGGTGAAGGCGTGGCTGGAACGGGACGATCCGCAGCTGCAGTTCACCCGCGGAATGCTGGACGAGATCCGCAGCGTGGACGTCGATTACCCGATTGCCTCGGTCGCGCTGCGGCGGCTGGCGCAGTTGGTGCAGACGGCCTGAAGAGGGAAGAGGGAAGAGGGAAGAGGGAAGAGGGAAGAGGGAAGAGGGAAGAGGGAAGAGGGAGAAGACGAGGCACGCTGCGTCTCCCGTCTCCCTTCTCCCGTCTCCCTTCTCCCGTCTCCCCCGCTTTTCCGGCACACTGCGCGCATGCCGCGCCGCGCCGCCGCCAAGCCTCGCATCGCCTTCGTCGCCGCGCCCTCCGCGAAAGCCGCGCGGGCGGCGGCCGAGCTGGCTGCGCGTTACGGCGACGTGCCGGTCGAACGGGCCGAGGCGATCGTCGCATTGGGCGGCGACGGCTTCATGCTGCGCACGCTGCATGCCCAACTGGGGCGCGGTCTGCCGGTGTACGGCATGAAACTGGGCCGGGTCGGCTTCCTGATGAACCGTTACGCGCCCGATGACCTGCCGGCGCGGATCGCCGCCGCGCATCCCGCGACGCTGCATCCGCTGGAGATGAACGTGCGGGTGAACGGCGGCGCTGAAATCCGCGCGCTGGCCTTCAACGAGATCTCGCTGCTGCGCCAGACCAATCAGGCCGCGCACATCGAGGTGTCGCTGAACGGCGAGGTGAAGCTGGACAACCTGGTCTGCGACGGCGTGCTGGTGTCCACGCCTGCCGGTTCCACCGCCTACAACCTGTCGGCGCACGGTCCGATCCTGCCGCTGGACGCCAACGTGCTGGCGCTGACGCCGATCAGCCCGTTCCGTCCGCGCCGCTGGCGCGGCGCACTGCTGCCATCGGGCACGCAGGTGGACCTGCGCACCCTCGAACCGGGACACCGCCCGGTCAGCGCCACCGCGGACTTCCACGAGGTGCGCGACGCCGTGCGGGTGCGTGTGCGCGAGGCGCGCGAACACGCGATCACGCTGCTGTTCGATCCCGAGTTCAGCCTGGCGCAGCGGATCCTGGACGAGCAGTTCGAGCCGTGAATGTCAGGACTCGGGATTTGAAATTCGAAAACGTTTGTCAGGAGGGGGATGTTGCGATCAGTTCCCCGGGAGCGGTGACATTTCCTCCGCGCATACGCGGGTTCGATCCGATTCAGACAGCTTCAACGGAGAGGGTCTGACTTTGCCAGCGCGGAAGAAGTCAGCGGAACGAATTGATCTTTCGCGCTCATGCAAGGAGTGTATCGCCGAAAGAATCCAGAAAGATTCCAGGCGTACGTTGGCGCATGAAGTTGTCCAAGTGGCGGTGCTTCTGGCTGTCTGAGCCTGCAATGGGTTCGGGAGCAGCGGCGCCGGGCATGCTTCGGAGTAGTCGGAAGAAGTTCCGTTTGCTCGAAGGGGGTGGGATATGGCGATTGTTCGCTGTCGGAGCGGCGTCGCGTTCAGCGTGCTGCTGACCTCGCTTGTTCTTCTCCCGAACCTGGCTCGCGCACAGGCATCAGGTGACGGAACGCAAACCATCAAATTCGTCGATGGGCCGCCGTCAATAGAAGTGCAAGACTTGGTTCCGCCGCAAATCCAGACACTCCAGACCATCACGGTAACGGCTCAAGCCATTCCTCCAGCCACGCCGCCGCCTCCGGTCAACATCCCTTTGGGCAATGGCAGGGTGCAAGGCGTCTCCAGCGGACCAGGCGAGCGTTTCAGCCCCAACAACCACACTGCATCGACCGTCAAGCCGAAAAACAAGGGCAACTGTCTGAACACCGCCGCTGATCCTGTCGTGATCAGCAACGGCGCCAAGGTCCTGAGCCTTCCGTTGTTCAAGTTGCCGGGCGAGATGGGACTGGAATACACGTTGTATTACCACTCGGTCAACAGTGGCTCCGTATGGGCCTACAATCCATGGACTTCGAGCATCAATTACATTCTTGACCTGTACTGCGGCTTCACGAACCCCAACATTCAGTGCAGCCAAGTCA